>NZ_JBIWML010000113.1:0-1036 GCF_044766665.1 Kitasatospora sp. NPDC101801 | reverse complement strand
CTGCCTGTCCCGCCGGACTCGCCCCCGGAGGCGGTGTCGGCACCGTCACCTCCACGCAGCGTGATGGATCCGCGGGGAATGCTGATCGTGCCACCGGCACAGCCTGGACTGCCGCTGCCGAAGGTGCCACCTCCCTTGCCACCGATCACGGTGACGGCGGCGTTGGTGGCGGTGGAGCCGACGGTGATGGTGCCGAGGTTGAGACCGGCACTACCGGGCGCGGAGTCGTCCCCCGCCGCCCCGCCCTTGACGGAGACGGAGATCGTCCCGTTGCCCTTGTAGGAGAGGGTGGCCCCCTCGGAGATGCCGTGGGCGCTCGGGTCGGTGTTGCTGATGTCGACGACGGTGTCACCACCACCGAGGCTCAGGTCCTGGGCCAGGCCCTGGGTACAGGTGTAGGTGGTGGTCGAACCCGAGACGGACTGCGTGCAGCCGACGGGGAGGGCATCGGCGCTGGCCGTGCTCGGGACGAAGGTCAGAGTTGTGCCGAGTAGCGCTGCGGTCAGAGGTGGCAGGGTGCTGCGCGCGAAGGTCCGTGGCATGGACATGGCCGTGATCGTCTCCGAGGTGGTTCGGGACCGGACCGATGGACCGGTCTCGAAATGTGACCGTACGCATCCGTTCGCTACGTACGGTGGCCGACCGTATCGACGGCGCTCCGCCCACCGAAGACGGCACGCACAGGCATCCGGGTGGACCACATCACCGGCGCGGTCGACGGGGTGGATCGAGGACGGCACCCGCCGCGACCTCGCCCTCGCAGGGCACTGTCACGTTGGCTGACGGGGATGGGATGATCTTGTGATTGGCCGTGCCGGAAGGGGACCGCCGATGCCGTCCGTGCCGCCGCCGGGCCAAGGGCCACCGGTACCCGGTGGAGATCGTCTCCCACTGCGTGTGGCCGTACTTCCGCTTCCCGCTCAGCTTCCGCGAGGTCGAGGAGCTGATGCTCGAGCGCGGCGTCATCGTCTCCCCACGAGAGCGTCCGCCGCTGATGCCTGACGTTCGGGCAGACCTACGCCAACGCGCTGCGCCG
>NZ_JBIWML010000112.1:0-1059 GCF_044766665.1 Kitasatospora sp. NPDC101801 | reverse complement strand
GGCGGATTCAACCGGTCGTCGCAACACCGGCTTCCTGGAGCGATAGTAGGTGTTCGTTGAGGGCTTCGGCTGGGGTCTTCCATCCGAGGGTCTTGCGGGGTCTGCTGTTGAGGGTGAAGGCGACGGCCTGGAGCTCGTCGGTGTTCCAGCGTGAGAGGTCCGTGCCCTTGGGGAAGTACTGCCGCAGCAGGCCGTTCGTGTTCTCGTTCGTGCCGCGTTGCCACGGACTGTGTGGGTCGGCGAAGTAGACCTGCAGCCCGGCGTCGATGCTCAGTTGGGCGTGTTGGGCCAGTTCCGTGCCGCGGTCCCAGGTCAGCGACCTGCGTAGTTGCCCCGGCAGCGTGGTGATCGTGGCGGTGATCGCGTCCTTGACGGCTTCGGCGCCGCGGCCGGCCAGCGCGGGCCCGTTCTTGGTCCGTGGCTCGGAACCGAAGCCTTCCATCGGCGGCAGGTGCAGCAGCATCGTGAACCGGGTGGTGCGCTCGACCAGGGTGCCGATCGCGGACCGGCCGGTGCCGATGATGAGATCGCCCTCCCAGTGGCCCGGGACCGCCCGGTCCTCGGCCTCTGCGGGACGCTCGCTGATCAGCACGTCGGCGGTCACGTGCCCGCGGACGCTCTGCCTGGTGCGCTCCCGCGGGACGCGCAGTGACCGCCCGGTGCGCAGGCAGGCGACCAGTTCGCGCTTGAGCGCTCCGCGTCCTTGCACGTAGAGGGCCTGGTAGATCGCTTCCGGGGAGATCCGCATGGACTCATCCTCGGGGAAGTCCACCCTGAGCCGCCGCGATATCTGCTCCGGGCTCCACGCCGTCGCCCACCGGCGGTCCTGCCGCCTCGGCTTGTTCCTGCCCTTCCAGTCCGGCACCTGCGGTCCCTCCACGATCCGGCCGTCCGCGGCATGGACGACGTCGCCGGCCAGCCGGTCCTGCACGTAGTCGTGCAGGCGCTCGTTGGCCACCAGCTTCGCCGTCTTCGGCCGCTGTGCGCGCCGCTCGGCGTGCCACTGCGCCAGCGTGGCCCGGTACTCCAGGTGGTAGGTCCGGGTGGAGGCGTTGCGGC
>NZ_JBIWML010000111.1:0-1093 GCF_044766665.1 Kitasatospora sp. NPDC101801 | reverse complement strand
CTAGGGCGCGTATTTGGTCGTGATCAAGCGGTGGTTCTGGCGAGGTCCTTGATCCAGATCATCGCGCCGCGAAGCTGGAGGCCGGCGAGGTAGCTCGCCGGGGTCTTGTCATAGCGAGTGGCGATGCCCCGCCAGGCCTTCAGCTTGTTGATCAGGCGCTCGACGGTGTTTCGGTCCTTGTAGAGCTCGGCGTCGTGGCTGACGGGCCGACCGCCCATGCTGCCCTTCTTCTTGCGGTTGGCGGCCTGGTCGACCTTCTCTGGAATGACGGCCTTGATGCTGCGTTTGCGCAGGTAGGCGCGGTTGCCGCGGGACGAGTATGCCTTGTCCCCGGCGACCGCGTCGGGCCGGGTGCGGGGACGACCGACGGGCCCGCGGACCCGGACCTTGCGAAGCACGGGGATGAACTGCGGACTGTCGGCGGCCTGACCCTCGGTCAGGATGAACCCCAGCGGACGGCACTTGCGCTCGCCGGCGACGTGGACCTTGCTGGTCTGCCCGCCCCTGGAGCGTCCGAGCAGGGCGGCCTTCAAGCGGAGCTTGCAACGGCGTCGGATGCGCCGCCGCTCTTCCCGTTCCGGGGCGTCCTGCCCGTCTTGTCCTTGCGGGCCTCCCCCTTTTGCCGGGCCTTGTCCGCCTCCTCGGCGGCTTTCTCCAAGGCGGCCAAGGCGTCGGGGTCCAGATGCATCCCGGCGGCGTCGTGATGGGCCCGGACGGTGGTGGAGTCCACGCTGACCAGGGACAAGTCCACCTCACCCCGCTTGGCGGCTTCCGCGATCGCGCCCTCCAGCAGGGCCTCGAAGACGCCGGCATCCCTCCACTGCCGGAAGCGGTTGTGGACGCTCGACCAGGCACCGAACTCCCGGGGCATCTCACGCCACTGGCTGCCGGTCCTGAAGTGCCAGATCACGCCCTCGAACTGCTGGCGCAGCCGATCGGGGTACGGGCCGTACTCGCCGATCGGCAGGTACGGCTCGATGAACTCCCACTCCGCATCTGAAAGTTGCACACGTGTCATGGAACACGGTCTACCGGATCAGGCCGTACCGCGAGGACAACTTCCCAGAATGATCACAACCGAATACGCACCCTA
>NZ_JBIWML010000110.1:0-1277 GCF_044766665.1 Kitasatospora sp. NPDC101801 | reverse complement strand
TGAAGCTTCCCCGTGGACCTGGACACCTGGAGACTGGGACGTGAGGTTCCAGAGGAAGTAGAGCCAGGTGAGCAACAAGCAGGGCAAGCGGTACTCGCAGGAGTTTAAGCGGGACGCGGTGGCGTTGGCCCGTTCCTCCAGCAAGACGGTCACGGAGGTGGCGCGGGACCTGGGTGTGAGCCCGGAGGGCCTGCGGAGCTGGGTCAAGCAGGACCGGGCCGACCGTGGTGAGAGCGCTCCGGGTGAGCTGACCAGTGCCGAGCACGAGGAGCTGCGGCGCCTGCGCCGGCAGAACCTCGAACAGCAGAGGACCATCGAGGTCCTGAAAAAAGCGACGGCCTTCTTCGCGCGGGAGAGCGACCGGTGAGCGAGGTCTACCGGTTCATCGCTGCGGAGAAGGCCACCTACCCGGTCACCCTGCTCTGCCGGGTCCTCGGCGTGCCCCGGTCCTCCTTCTACGCCTGGGCCGGCGGCCAGCCGGCCCGCCGCGAACGGGCGCGGGCCGATGCCGCTCTCACGCATGAGATCACGGTGGTCCACCTCGCTTCCAGGGGCGCCTACGGAGTTCCGCGCGTGCACGCCGAACTGCGGCGCCAGGGCCACGCGGTGAACCACAAACGGGTGGAGCGGCTGATGCGCGAACACGGCATCAGCGGGGTCACCCGCCGCCGGCGCCGCTCGCTGACCCGACCTGACCAGCAGGCCCGTCCCGCACCCGACCTGATCGACCGCAACTTCACCGCGGGCCGGCCCGGAACGCGTCTGGTCGGCGACATCACGTACCTGCCCACCGACCAGGGCTGGCTCTACCTCGCCTGCTGGCTGGACCTGGCCACCCGCGAGGTTGTCGGCTGGTCGATGGCCGACCACCACCGCGCAGACCTGGTCGTCGATGCCCTGCACATGGCCCACGGGAGAGGCCGCCTGGAGCCAGGATGCATTGCGCACAGCGACCGCGGCAGCGAATACACCTCCACCCAATTCCGTTCTGCAATAGCCGAGTTGGGAATGCGATCCAGCACCGGTCGCACCGGATCCTGCTACGACAACGCCGCGGCCGAGAGCTTCTGGGCGGTGTTGAAAGCCGAAATCGGCACCCGGACCTGGCCCGACCGGGCCACCGCACGCGCCGACGTCTTCAACTTCATCGAGACCTTCTACAACCGCCGACGACTACGCAAACACCCCAGCTGGGGCTACCTCACCCCACACGAAACCCGACAACGACACACCCTCGCAGCATAAGAACGAGTGTCCAGGATCACGGGGGAACTTCA
>NZ_JBIWML010000109.1:0-1308 GCF_044766665.1 Kitasatospora sp. NPDC101801 | reverse complement strand
CTAGGCCGTGTTTTAGAACGGGGTTCCGGTCCAGTCCTCGCGCTGTGATGATCATGGTGTGGGGCGTGGAGATCTTTCTGATGAGCAGTGGTCGGTGCTGGAGTCGTTGCTGCCTGCGGCAGGAGTGAGCCGCAGGTCCGGGAACCGGCGGCGGTTGGTCAATGGAGTTCGGTGGCGGGTTCGGACAGGTGTTCCGTGGCGGGATCTGCCGCATGAGTACGGGCCTTGGCAGACCGTTTACGGGCTCTTTCGCCGTTGGCAGCGCGAGGGTGTGTGGGCCCGGATCCTCACCTTGTTGCAGGCGAGGGCTGATGCGGCCGGGCTCGTTGCCTGGGAGGTGAACGTCGACTCCACGGTCTGCAGGGCTCATCAGCATGCCGCTGGTGCCCGCCGGGACGGGGCCGGGCAGAAGGAGCCCCCTGGAGGGGTCGCGACCGAGCCGGAGGACCACGGCCTGGGTCGGTCGCGGGGCGGGTTCTCGACAAAGATCCATCTGGCCTGCGAGCAAGGTCAGAAGCCGCTGTCGTTGTTGGTCACGGCAGGTCAGCGGGGTGACAGCCCGCAGTTCGAGCCGGTCCTCGAAGCAATCCGGGTGCCCAGGGCCGGCGGTGGTCGTCCGAGGCGCAAGCCACTGCGGGTACGTGGTGACAAGGCCTACTCCTCGCGCGCCAACCGTGCCTACCTGCGCAGACGCGGGATCCGCTGCACCATCGCAGAGCCGGCCGATCAGGTCCGCAACCGCAAGCGCCGTGGCCGCGCCGGTGGCCGACCGCCGGCCTTCGACCGGGAGGACTACAAGGCCCGCCACGCAGTTGAGTGCGGGATCAGCCGCCTCAAGCAGCACCGGGCGGTCGCGACCCGGTACGACAAGCTCGCCTGCCGCTTTGAGGCGACGGTCCAGATAGCGGCGATCCACCAGTGGCTGTGAACCAGCGGTCGCCCGCGCGGCCGTGCCATCCTGATCACGGCATTGGGCAGCACACGCATGGGGAGGGTTCAGTGGCCGCCAGGTACTACTGCGCCGACAGCGAGAACGGCAACCACGTCGACGACCCGTCCGAGGACGCTCTGTTCATGCTGATCGGCGACCTGAACGACTCCGACAACACCTTCGTCGTCATCCAGCCCGACCAGGACGACCCTCCCTGGTTTGCCTCCGTCGCAGTCCTGGACGAGGGCGGATACGAGGTCGTACGCCGCGACACCACTCGCCGCGAACACGACGTGACCGTCGAGACCAGCACCGACCGCATCACGGGCGACCTCACCAAGTGGATGGCCGCCCGCGCTTCCTAAAACACGGCCTAG
>NZ_JBIWML010000108.1:0-1322 GCF_044766665.1 Kitasatospora sp. NPDC101801 | reverse complement strand
GAGGCTTAGCTTCCGGGTTCGGAATGTAACCGGGCGTTTCCCTCACGCTATGACCACCGAAACACTATGAAACTGTATGACCGCACCACACCCGTGACCAAACGGTGTGGGGTCGTTGTTTCAGAACAACACAGTGGACGCGAGCAACTGAGGACAAGCCCTCGGCCTATTAGTACCGGTCAGCTCCACCCCTTACAGGGCTTCCACATCCGGCCTATCAACCCAGTCGTCTACTGGGAGCCTTACCCTCTCAAGGAGGTGGGAATATTCATCTCGAAGCAGGCTTCCCGCTTAGATGCTTTCAGCGGTTATCCCTCCCGAACGTAGCCAACCAGCCATGCCCTTGGCAGAACAACTGGCACACCAGAGGTTCGTCCGTCCCGGTCCTCTCGTACTAGGGACAGCCCTTCTCAATATTCCTACGCGCACAGCGGATAGGGACCGAACTGTCTCACGACGTTCTAAACCCAGCTCGCGTACCGCTTTAATGGGCGAACAGCCCAACCCTTGGGACCTACTCCAGCCCCAGGATGCGACGAGCCGACATCGAGGTGCCAAACCATCCCGTCGATATGGACTCTTGGGGAAGATCAGCCTGTTATCCCCGGGGTACCTTTTATCCGTTGAGCGACGGCGCTTCCACAAGCCACCGCCGGATCACTAGTCCCGACTTTCGTCCCTGCTCGACCCGTCGGTCTCACAGTCAAGCTCCCTTGTGCACTTACACTCAACACCTGATTGCCAACCAGGCTGAGGGAACCTTTGGGCGCCTCCGTTACTCTTTAGGAGGCAACCGCCCCAGTTAAACTACCCACCAGACACTGTCCCTGATCCGGATCACGGACCCAGGTTAGACATCCAGCACGACCAGAGTGGTATTTCAACGACGACTCCACGACAACTGGCGTTGCCGCTTCAAAGTCTCCCACCTATCCTACACAAGCCGAACCGAACACCAATATCAAGCTATAGTAAAGGTCCCGGGGTCTTTCCGTCCTGCTGCGCGAAACGAGCATCTTTACTCGTAATGCAATTTCACCGGGCCTATGGTTGAGACAGTCGAGAAGTCGTTACGCCATTCGTGCAGGTCGGAACTTACCCGACAAGGAATTTCGCTACCTTAGGATGGTTATAGTTACCACCGCCGTTTACTGGCGCTTAAGTTCTCAGCTTCGCCAACCCGAAGATTGACTAACCGGTCCCCTTAACGTTCCAGCACCGGGCAGGCGTCAGTCCGTATACATCGCCTTACGGCTTCGCACGGACCTGTGTTTTTAGTAAACAGTCGCTTCTCGCTGGTCTCTGCGGCCGGCCCCAGCTCA
>NZ_JBIWML010000107.1:0-1332 GCF_044766665.1 Kitasatospora sp. NPDC101801 | reverse complement strand
TGAACCGCCCCGGGTTCGGTAGAGGCTCGATTTCGTGTAAGGATTCGAGTCATGGCACGTCCCTCTTCCTACCCGCCTGAGCTGCGCCGTCGTGCGGTGCGCATGGTCGCCGAGGTCCTCGGTGACTACCCGAACGAGTCGGCCGCGCTGCGGGCCGTCGCGGAGAAGCTGGGCATCGGCTCCGCCGAGACCCTGCGCAACTGGGTGCGGCGCGACCAGGTCGATTCCGGAGAGCGTCCGGGAACGACCACGGAGGAGTCCGCGCAGATCAAGGCGATGAAGAAGGAGATCGCCGAACTCAAGCGCGCGAACGAGATCCTCAAGGCCGCGGCGAGTTTCTTCGCGGCCGAGCTCGACCGGCCACACCTGCGCTCGTAGCGTTCATCGACGAGCACCGGGGCCGCTTCGGCGGCGTCGAGCCGATCTGCCGCGTACTCACCGAGCACGGCTGCAGCATCGCCCCCTCCACCTACTACGCCCACCACCAGCGCATGGCCTCGCCCTCCGCCCGCACCGTGCGCGACGAGGAACTCAAGGAGCTCATCAAGGAGGTCCACGACGCCAACTACCGCGTCTACGGGGCCCGGAAGATCTGGCGGGAGCTGGGCCGGCAGGGCCACTCGGTGGCCCGCTGCACCGTCGAGCGCTTGATGCGCGAACTCGGCATCGTCGGTGTCGTGCGCGGCAAGAAGGTCATCACCACCATGGCCGACCCGACCGCCGAGCGCGCCCCGGACCTGGTGGACCGCCAGTTCGTCGCCACCGCGCCGAACCGCTGCTGGGTCGCGGACTTCACCCACATCGCCACCTGGGCCGGAGTCGTCTACGTCGCCTTCGTCGTGGATACCTTCTCCCGCCGCATCGTCGGCTGGTCGGCCGCGACCTCCAAGGAGACCCGGCTTGTTCTGGATGCCTTGGACATGGCGCTGTGGCAGCGAGACCGCGACGGATTCCCCTATGAGCGAGGCGAGTTGATACATCATTCGGATGCCGGGTCGCAGTACACGAGTTTCCGGCTCGCCGAGCATCTGGGCGCCGCCGGCATCGCGGCCTCGATCGGATCCGTCGGCGACGCCTACGACAACGCCCTCATGGAGTCCACGATCGGGTTGTTCAAGACCGAGCTGATCAAACCCCGGCGGCCCTGGCGCACCCTCTCGCACGTCGAACTCGCCACCGCCGAATGGGTCGACTGGTACAACCACCGTCGGCTCCACGGTGAGATAGGCCACGTCCCGCCCGTCGAGTACGAGAAAACCTACTACCTCACCACCACAAAACCGCAGGTCACAACCATAATCTGAGATCTCTATCGAACCCGGGGCGGTTCAG
>NZ_JBIWML010000106.1:0-1337 GCF_044766665.1 Kitasatospora sp. NPDC101801 | reverse complement strand
CAGGGATGTTGCAAAGTCCGGGGATCTTGTAGGTGTGCTGGTCAGGCGATGCCGAGGAGGTCGAGCGGGCGGCTGAAGGGCTCGTAGGAGGCGTGGCGGAGACCGGCGGCGATGTTGCGGTGCCCGGCTGCGCGGAGCGTGTTGATCGCCAAGTTGCGTAGGGTCGCCATGTTCTCGGGTCCGTGGCCGGTGCGGATCTTCGAGGCGTCCTCGCGGAAGGTGGTGTCGCGGACGAAGTGCAGCCGGTTCTCGATGGTCCACTGTGACCTGGCGAGCTGGCCGAGACGCTGGGGCGAGGCCTGATGCGAGGTCAGGTCCGTGATCGCGTAGACGGTCTGGCGGCTGACTGCCCCGGTCCGCAGGTCGGTGCGGTGGCGCAGGATGCGCACGGCTTGGACGGCGTGGGGGAAGTCCAGTCTGAGGCCGGTGACCGTGAGGGCCCTGGTCACGCGGGTTTCCCGGCGGCCGTGGCCCATCTCGCGGTCGTAGCGGCGTGCGGTGACGTCCTTCCACGGCAGCGACCGCAGCTGCTGGTGGAGCCGGGGCTGGTTGGCCTTGACCACCAGTAGGTAGTGCGCTTTCTTCTCCTCCACCAGGAAGCGCGCGTGGGCGCGCTGCGTGTGCAGGGCATCAGCCGTGACGGTGACCCCGGTCAGGTCGTAGGGCTTCAACAGCGCGGCGAAGCACGTGATTTCGTTGGTCTTGTCGGGAACCCGCAGTTGGGTGACGGTCCGGCCGTCGCCGGTCATCGCGGCCAGGAGGTGAGCGGCGGGCGTCTGGCCGTGCCGGGAGCCGCGTGCGGCCTTGCCGTCCACGGCGACCGACTCCGTACCGCCGGGATCGGCGCCGGTCAGGTCGGCCAGGCCACCGGGGCAGGCCAGGCTGACGACCCGTCGGATCGTGGCGGCACTCGGCGCGACCCGCACACCAAACGCACCGACCACGCGGGAACCGAGCCGGGCCAGGGCGTGTTGCGGGGCGTTCGTGGACCACTGACCGATCGCCGCGTACGAGCGCGCGCCGGCGACCACCGCCGAGGCGGCAACCAGCAGGACCGTCACGAACGGGTGACGCACCCCGCGCCGCCGACGCGGATCGGGCAGCACCCGCAACCGCTCCACCAGCGAGAGCCCCTCGACACTCTCCAGAGCGGGCGATTTGACGAGGCAGACGGTGGCAGACTGGCGGCACATCGAAACTCCGGTGGTTCAGGGCGACTTGGGAAGGTCACCCCGTTCAACCGGAGTTTCGTTGCGTTCGTGACGGGCCAACCCCCACCCCTCGCACCGCTGTGGCCTGCAGACTCACATGATCACCGGGACTTTGGAACACCCCTG
>NZ_JBIWML010000105.1:0-1351 GCF_044766665.1 Kitasatospora sp. NPDC101801 | reverse complement strand
GGGGGCTGTCGAACAATAACTCCTAGATCTTGGTGAGGATTACGGGGGTGTGAGGTCGTGCCCGGCAATCGCGGCGAGCTGTTGTGCCGTGGTCACGGTGAGGGCTCCGACCGGGACCGTGTACCCGAGCGCGGTGAGCACGGGTGTGGCCTCCCGGAGGGTCGCGCCGATCCGGCTCTTGGCCAGGCCGGTTGCCTCGGCGAGTGGCGTCTGGGCCATGGACCAGCGCTTCGTGAGGAGGAAGACGACAAGCTGGTCGGCGACGGAGAGTCGTCTGCTGCCTGCGCCGGGGCCGCCGTCGGGACGTTTGCCGGGCAGGAAGATCGGCGGGTGCTCGGCACACCAGGCTCGGTAACGGGCGGCGAGATCGTCGAAGGCGGCGGGTTCGAGTCCGGTGAGGCTGGGGTGCCGCAGCCACATGGGGAGCTTGTCGCCGGCGGGAAAGCGCCCGAACTCCACGCTGGGCAGGGACAATTCAGGAGCGAGTGGTTCGGGACGCAGGGTGTAGTTCCACGTGCCGTGCCACTCGTGCGGCGTCAGGGGCAGGCGGTCCATGACGGTGTCGGGGACGGTGACGCCGGTCGGGTAGGCGCCGGGGTCGAGCTCGGCGTGGACGGACAGCCCGCTGCGTGTCGTGGTCGCTCCGATGATGCTGACGACGACTTCGTGGCTGGTCAGGGGCCTGCCGCGCCAGTTGACGCTGATCTGTGAGAACAGCCGGTGCTCTATTTTGTTCCATTTCGATGTTCCCGGTGGAAAGTGACAGACCGTCACATCGAGGCCCGACTCATAGGCGAAGTCCGCGAGCTCCTTCTTCCAGGCGCGCACACGGTAGCCGTTGGAGCCTCCGGCGTCGGCGGTGACCAGCAGACGGGAAGCTTGCGGGTAGCGGCGACGTCCCTCACCGTTCCACCAGCGGCGCAAAGTGGCCACCGCGAAGGCGGAGGTGTCCCCGTCGCAACCCACCGACACCCAGCCCGCGTCCGCGCCGATGTCGTAGATCCCGTACGGCACCGCCTTCTGAGCGCCCTTCTCGGGAAAATCGTGCGCGCGGACCCGCACCGGCTGCCCGGCGCGATGCCACTCGCGTCCGATGACCGCGTAGTTGCCCAGCGTCTCCTTCTTCTTGGCATCCACGCTGATGACCGGCTGCCCATCGCCGAGGTACGCCGTGACCCGGTCGATGATGTAGCGGAACTGGGCGTCCCGGTCCGGATGCCGGGCCCCCTCGGTGGTCCTGGAGGTGCCCTGCAGGGAGAAGCCCTCCGCCTTCAACAGCGCGGCCACCGTGTCCGAACCGATCCGGTGCCCCTGACGCGTCAGCTCGGCCGCCAGATTCCGGGTGGACTTC
>NZ_JBIWML010000104.1:0-1366 GCF_044766665.1 Kitasatospora sp. NPDC101801 | reverse complement strand
CGGTCATCGGTGTAACTCCCGATCATGGAAGTAGCACCTGATGAGCGACGTGACTGTCTCCGTTGAGGCGGTTGAAGAGGTCCGGCCGGTCGAGCTGCCGGCGGACCTGCTGGACGACCAGTTGATCGGGCAGTTGGTCGACCGGGCCCGTGCGAGCGGCCTGCAGTTGACCGGTGAGGGCGGGCTGCTGCAGCAGTTGACCAAGCGCGTGCTGGAGTCCGCCCTGGAGGGCGAGATCACCGACCACCTCGGCTATGAGAAGCACGACCCGGCCGGAGCGGGCAGCGGCAACTCCCGCAACGGGGTGCGGCCGAAGACCGTGCTGACCGAGGTCGGCCCGGTCGAGATCGAGGTGCCCCGCGACCGGGACGGGAGCTTCGAGCCGCAGATCGTCAAGAAGCGGCAGCGCCGCCTGACGGGCGTGGACGAGATGGTTCTCTCCCTGTCCGCGCGGGGCCTGACGCACGGTGACATCTCCGCCCACCTGGCCGAGGTCTACGGCGCGAGCGTGTCCAAGACGACCATCTCCACCATCACCGACAAGGTCATCGACGGCATGACGGAGTGGCAGAACCGGCCGCTCGACTCGGTCTACCCGGTGGTCTTCATCGACTGCGTACACGTGAAGGTGAGGGACGGTCAGGTGGCGAACCGTCCGATCTACGTCGCCTTGGCCGTCACGGTCGACGGCACCCGTGACATCCTCGGGTTGTGGGCCGGCGACGGTGGCGAGGGCGCCAAGTACTGGCTCCAGGTGCTGACCGAGATCAAGAACCGGGGCGTCGCGGACGTGTGCATGGTCGTCTGCGACGGCCTCAAGGGCCTGCCCGACGCCATCGAGACGGTGTGGCCGCAAGCGATCACCCAGACCTGCGTGGTGCACCTGATGCGAGCCTCCTTTCGATACGCGGCCCGCCAGGACTGGGACAAGATCTCCCACGCCCTCAAGCCGATCTATACCGCGCCGACCGCGAAGGCCGCCGAGGACCGCTTCCTGGACTTCCAGGAGGAATGGGGCGCCAAGTACCCGGCGATCGTGCGGCTTTGGGAGAACGCCTGGGCCGAGTTCGTACCGTTCCTCCAGTTCGACACGGAGATCCGCCGGATCGTCTGCACCACCAACGCCATCGAGTCGGTCAACGCGCGCATACGCAAGGCCGTCCGCGCCCGCGGGCACTTCCCCAACGAGCAGGCCGCCTTGAAGTGCGTCTACATGGCGATCATGTCGCTCGACCCGACCGGCCAGGGCCGCAAACGCTGGACCATGCGATGGAAGCCCGCACTCCAGGCATTCGACATCGCCTTCGACGGCCGACTCTCCGTCGGCCGCCGGTAGTTCACTCACCCGAGTTACACCGTTGGCTGG
>NZ_JBIWML010000103.1:0-1387 GCF_044766665.1 Kitasatospora sp. NPDC101801 | reverse complement strand
CAGGGCTCGGTCATGATCCTCGACCTATTCAGCTAAGTAGCTGACTGACCATGGCCGTTGGGGCGATGGTCGGGCCATGGACCTACAGACCATGGCCACGCTGGACGCGGACCTCGCGGAGTTCACCGGTGATGTCTTCAAGTACCTGGCCTACGAGGGCCAACGCGGCTACGGACATCAGTACTTGCGTGGGTTGATGCTCGACGGCAAACGCAAGTCGGTGGAGCCGATGGCTGAGCGGTTGGGCATCCCGCGACAGAATCTGGGCCACTTCGTAGGCCAGTCCACCTGGAACTACAGCGAGGTGATGCGGCGGGTCGCGGCACGGGCGGTCGCTGTGATCGAGCCGACAGCGTGGCTGATCGATGACCACCCGTTCGTCCGCTACGGCCACGGCACCGCAGGGGCGATCGTGCAGCACTGCGGCGAGCGCAACCAGCACCTGTGCCAGGTCGGAGTGTCCGTGCACGCGGTGTCCCCACGCGGGTCGACCCCGCTGCACTGGCGCCTGTTCCTTCCACAGAAGTGGGCACAGGACCCTGCCCGGTGCGCGAAGGCCGGGGTCCCGCCCGGGCTCGCGCACCGCACCAAGCAGCAGATCGCCCTCGAACTGCTCGACGAGCTCGCCGAGTGGGGGAATGTTCCGCCCCTGGTCATCGCCGACAGCGACTACGGCACCAACGTCGCGTTCCGCATGGGGCTCACCGCCCGCGGCATCCGGTGGCTCCTGGCCGTCCAGGGGGACACGGTGGTCCTGCCCGCCACGGGCACACCGGTCACCGCCTGGGCAAAACGACGCCCCACCATCGCCGTTGACACCGTTGCCGAGGGCAACCGGCACCGGGCCACCCGGTTCATCTACCGCGCCAGGACCGCGAGCCATCGAGCCCGCTCCGGCTGGTTCGCCGCCATTCCGGTGCACATCGCCGGGATCATCGAACGCGGACACGTCGCAGAAACCGACGATCGGCTCCTGCCTCAGCGCACCCTACTGGTCCAGTGGCGTCGCAAGCACGGCGGCGGGGTGTTCCGCTCATGGCTCACCGACCTTCCCCCGGGCACCTCACTGTCGACCCTGGTCAGGCACGCCACCAGCCGCTGGCACATCGAGACCGACTACCGGGAGATGGAACAAGCCCTGGGACTGGGCGACTACGAGGGCCGAACGTACGCCGGATTCCACCACCACGTCACCCTCGTCTCAGCCGCCCACCTGTTCTGCCTGGAGCAACACCTCAACCCAAAAGACCAGGACACGCCCTGAGCCTGTATCAGGTCGTGTCCCTCCTGCAGATCGCACTGATCACCGCCCTCTGGCGCTGCCCAGCCTGCCACCGCAACCCCAACGACTCCACCACACTTGGTCAAGGACCATGACCGAGCCCTG
>NZ_JBIWML010000102.1:0-1447 GCF_044766665.1 Kitasatospora sp. NPDC101801 | reverse complement strand
TGACGGCTCGTGAGCGGATCGGCCTGTTGTTGGACGAGGGGTCGTTTCGTGAGGTGGAGCCGTTGCGTCGGCATCGGGCGACGGGTTTCGGTCTGGAGGGGAAGCGGCCGCACACCGATGGTGTGATCGTGGGCTGGGGCACCGTGCACGGGCGTACCGTGTTCACGTATGCGCATGATTTCCGGATCTTCGGTGGTGCGCTGGGTGAGGCGCACGCGCAGAAGATCCACAAGATCATGGACATGGCCATCGCGGCGGGTGCCCCGCTGGTGTCCCTCAACGACGGCGCCGGCGCCCGGATCCAGGAGGGTGTCACCGCGCTGGCCGGCTACGGCGGCATCTTCCAGCGCAACACCCGCGCCTCCGGCGTGATCCCGCAGATCTCCGTGATGCTCGGCCCCTGCGCGGGCGGCGCCGCGTACTCGCCGGCGCTGACCGACTTCATCTTCATGGTCCGCGAGACCTCGCAGATGTTCATCACCGGCCCCGACGTGGTGCAGGCCGTCACCGGCGAGAAGATCAGCCAGAACGGCCTGGGCGGCGCCGACGTCCACTCCGGCGTCTCCGGCGTCTCCCACTTCGCCTACGACGACGAGCAGAGCTGCATCGAAGAGGTCCGCTACCTCCTGTCGCTGCTCCCGCAGAACAACCGCGAGATGCCGCCCGCCGCACCCAACGACGACCCCGTCGAGCGCCGCAACGACAGCCTCCTGGACCTGGTGCCCGCCGACGGCAACCGCCCCTACGACATGCGCAAGGTGATCGAGGAGATCGTCGACCACGGCGAGTTCCTGGAGATCCACGAACGCTGGGCCACCAACGTCCTGTGCGTCCTGGCCCGCATCGACGGCCACGTCACCGGCATCATCGCCAACCAGCCGCAGTCCCTGGCCGGCGTCCTGGACATCAACGCCTCCGAGAAGGCCGCACGCTTCGTCCAGATGTGCGACGCCTTCAACATCCCGCTGGTCACCATGCTGGACGTCCCCGGCTTCCTGCCCGGCGTCGACCAGGAACACGACGGCATCATCCGCCACGGCGCCAAACTGCTCTACGCCTACTGCAACGCCACCGTGCCCCGGATCCAGCTGATCCTGCGCAAGGCCTACGGCGGCGCCTACATCGTCATGGACTCCCGCTCCATCGGCGCCGACCTCTCCTACGCCTGGCCCACCAACGAGATCGCCGTGATGGGCGCCGAAGGCGCCGCCAACGTCATCTTCCGCCGCGACATCAACGGCGCCGAAGACCCCGAAGCGATGCGCGCCCAGAAGATCAAGGAATACAAGACCGAACTGATGCACCCCTACTACGCCGCCGAACGCGGCCTGGTGGACGACGTCATCGACCCCGCCGAAACCCGCACCGTCCTCGCCTCCGCCCTCGCCATGCTCCGCACCAAACACGCCGACCTGCCGAGCCGCAAGCACGGCAACCCGCCGATGTA
>NZ_JBIWML010000101.1:0-1485 GCF_044766665.1 Kitasatospora sp. NPDC101801 | reverse complement strand
CTGTTGGCCTTGCGAGTACTGCACTTCGGTGCGTGGAAAGCGGGGTCGGTGAGGTCGGGTGTGTCGGGCACGTTGTTGGGTCCTGAGGGAACGGCTGTCATGGTCGTTGCTTCAGTGCCGGTCCTACTGGAAGTGCTCTGTTTGAGCATCAAGGTGGGTGTCTGGTCGTTGTTTGAGAACTGCACAGTGGACGCGAGCATCTGTGGCCAAGTTTTTAAGGGCGCACGGTGGATGCCTTGGCACTAGGAACCGATGAAGGACGTGGGAGGCCACGATAGTCCCCGGGGAGCCGTCAACCAGGCTTTGATCCGGGGGTTTCCGAATGGGGAAACCCGGCAGTCGTCATGGGCTGTCACCCGCACCTGAACACATAGGGTGTGTGGAGGGAACGAGGGGAAGTGAAACATCTCAGTACCCTCAGGAAGAGAAAACAACCGTGATTCCGGGAGTAGTGGCGAGCGAAACCGGATGAGGCTAAACCGTTTTGGTGTGAGACCCGGCAGGGGTTGCCAGAGCGGGGTCGTGGGAAAGTTCTTGATTGGTCTGCCGGCCGGTCGGTGAGTCAGAAACCGTATGGATAGTCGAAGGACATGCGAAAGGTCCGGCGTAGAGGGTAAGACCCCCGTAGACGAAATCTGTGCGGCTCACTTGAGCTTCTCCCAAGTAGCACGGAGCCCGAGAAATTCCGTGTGAATCTGGCGGGACCACCCGCTAAGCCTAAATATTCCCTAGTGACCGATAGCGGATAGTACCGTGAGGGAATGGTGAAAAGTACCGCGGGAGCGGAGTGAAATAGTACCTGAAACCGTGTGCCTACAAGCCGTGGGAGCGTCGGACAGTGGGCTTGCCCATTGTCTCGTGACTGCGTGCCTTTTGAAGAATGAGCCTGCGAGTTTGCGGTGTGTAGCGAGGTTAACCCGTGTGGGGTAGCCGTAGCGAAAGCGAGTCCGAATAGGGCGATACAGTTGCATGCCCAAGACCCGAAGCGGAGTGATCTAGCCATGGGCAGGTTGAAGCGGAGGTAAGACTTCGTGGAGGACCGAACCCACCAGGGTTGAAAACCTGGGGGATGACCTGTGGTTAGGGGTGAAAGGCCAATCAAACTCCGTGATAGCTGGTTCTCCCCGAAATGCATTTAGGTGCAGCGTCACGTGTTTCTTGCCGGAGGTAGAGCACTGGATAGGCGATGGGCCTCACCGGGTTACTGACCTTAGCCAAACTCCGAATGCCGGTAAGTGAGAGCGTGGCAGTGAGACTGTGGGGGATAAGCTCCATGGTCGAGAGGGAAACAGCCCAGAACACCGACTAAGGTCCCTAAGCGTGTGCTAAGTGGGAAAGGATGTGGAGTCGCAGAGACAACCAGGAGGTTGGCTTAGAAGCAGCCACCCTTGAAAGAGTGCGTAATAGCTCACTGGTCAAGTGATTCCGCGCCGACAATGTAGCGGGGCTCAAGTACACCACCGAAGTCGTGTCATTGCAGCAATA
>NZ_JBIWML010000100.1:0-1520 GCF_044766665.1 Kitasatospora sp. NPDC101801 | reverse complement strand
CGGAAGTTGTCAAGTCAAATGAGACGGTTTGATGCTATGCGGGCTGTTGTGCTGGTTCTGTCTCTCGCTTCGGTTCGTTGATCCAGGCCTGCTCGGGTATCCGGGGCGGCCTGGGTCGGCGTGCGAAGCGTTCGGGGTGACGGGCGTATGCCTCGGCCAGCGTGACGGCGCGCTGCTCGCGGACCAGGTCGGCGGTCCCGAAGTGGACGGACGCCGGAGTGTGCAGGCCGATGCCCGAGTGTCGGTGTTCGTGGTTGTAGTACGAGAAGAAGCCGTTGCACCAATCACGCGCATCAGTGAGGGAGTTGAAGCTTCCGGGGAAGTCGCCCATGTACTTCATTGTCTTGAAGTGCGACTCGCTGTAGGGGTTGTCGTTGGAGACTTTGGGGCGCGAATGGCTCCTGGTGACACCGAGGTCGATCAGTAGTTGGGAGACCTTCTTGGAGGTCATCGAGGTGCCGCGGTCGGCGTGCACGGTGTCGGGAACGATGCCGTTGCGGGCGATGGTCTCGCGGATCAATTCCTCGGCCCGCTCTGCGGATTCGGCCCGCTCCACGGACCAGCCGCAGATGTAGCGGCTGTAGATGTCGATGATGACGTAGGCGTGGTACCACTCGCCCTTGTTCGGCCCCTGGAGCTTGGTGATGTCCCAGGTCAGGACCTGGCCCGGGGTGGTGGCCAGCAGTTGCGGCACGGCCTTGGCCGGATGTGTGGCCAGGCGGCGGCGCTCGCCGTTCTGTCCGGCGGCGGTCAGGATCCGGTACATCGTGCGTTCCGAGCAGTGGTAGCGGCCCTCGTCCAGCTCGCGGGCCCAGACCTGCGCGGGTGGCAGGTCGGCGTAGTCGGGCCGGTTGAGCAGGGCCAGGACCTCGGCGCGCTCGGCCGGCGTCAGCGCCGAAGGTGGCGCGGGGCGCGGGGCCCGCTGTCTGGGCGCGGGCGGATGGAGCCTGCGGTAGTGCGTGGCCCGGGAGCGGCCGGACAGCCGGCAGGCGGCCGTGGTGCTCAACTCCCTTTCCAAGCCAGGGAACAGCTCGTCGACGACCTGCTCGACGTCGCGCTTCAGTCCGCGCTCTCGGAGAGCATTTCCAAGAGCGCATGTGCTTTTCCCAGCAGTTCCAGAGCCGCGTCCTTCTGTGCGCCCTCCTTCTCCAGCCGGGCGACCTTCTTGCGCAGTCGCTCGAGCTCGGCCTGCTCGGCGGCCTTCTTCGGCCGGGCCGGCGAGGTGCGCTTGTCGACCAGGGTGGCCATCGCGCCCGCGTCCCGGGCGGCCCGCCACTCGATGATGTGCGAGTGGTACAGCCGCTCACGGCGCAGGATCGCGCCCTTCTCCCCGTTCGGGGCCGCGTCGTACTCGGCGACGATTCGCAGCTTGTACTCCGCCGGGAACGTCCGCCGCTTCGGCCGTGGTGCCGGGTCCTGCTCGGGGTGGGTGGTGCTGCCCATGCCGGTGATGCTCCTGTCTCGCCGATCCAGACTAACCCGACATACCGGGCGTCTCAGTCGAGACTGTCAGGGAGGGG
>NZ_JBIWML010000099.1:0-1549 GCF_044766665.1 Kitasatospora sp. NPDC101801 | reverse complement strand
GTGGGTGGTGCTGCCCATGCCGGTGATGCTCCTGTCTCGCCGATCCAGACTAACCCGACATACCGGGCGTCTCAGTCGAGACTGTCAGGGAGGGGAGGGAGGGCTGTACGCGGTGGCGGGGCCGTGGGACTGGATCTCATGGACGGACAAGTACGGCACGCACGAGGAACGCGGAGGGCGCCTGTGGCTGACGGAGGGCCAGCGGACCTTGGCCTGGGCCGAGGTGTTCAGCGGTCAGTCAGCATGGCAGGCATCCGTCGCAGCCGCCGTCTGCGAGCTGGGACCGTGGGCCCGGATGGCGCGCATCTCGCCGGCGTGCCCGCTCTGGAGCAGCAGATCGAGCGCCTCCGGATCGACGCTCAGACGGTGGCTGCCGACCTTGTGGAGGCCGGGCAGTGCGGTTCGTCTGCCGGAACTCTGGACTGTCGGATCTGCAGCGGCGCGGTCTCAGTCCGCAGGAAGCCCCCCTTGGCGGTGCTGCTCCTCGACATCGAGGCGGAACTCTCCATCAGGGACCGAGGGCGGGTGGTGTGGTCCGAGGAGGCGTTCCCCGTGGCCGAGCTGGCGTACCACCTGGCGCTCTGGCTTCAGAGTCCGGCCACCGGCCACGAGGACGTCGAGCTCGATTCGATGCAGGCTGATCCGGGACTGATCCGCATCGGGTACTCCGATGACGGCTGGTGGATCGGCTCCATCTCCGGCCCGGTGGGCGACGGGCTCGTAGCCGCCATAGCGGGCGGCCTCCTCGCGGTCGGCACCACCGCGGTCGTTGCCACCAGGCGCCGAGGCCGCCGCTCCTGAATCAACCGCCCACCCGGAGCCCCGGCCCGGAGCCGGGGCTCCAGGGAGCCGCCACCCCGCGGCAACAGCGGACCTCCCCGATGCATGAGCGGCGCTGGCAACGGCCGGCTGCCGCCGGGTGCCGGGCCGGCGGCCCGGAGTGGAGGGCCCGGGCGGCCGTACGCCGGCGCACACATCCTGCGGCTGATGTCGGCTTGGTCCTCGAAGGACCCCGACTTCTTCGAGGCGCTGCTCACGGCGGCAGCCGACAGCACCGCCGCAGCCGACCACGTCCGGGACCTGATCAGGTCACCGCCCGGGCAGTTCGGGTTGCTGCGCGTCCCGGCGCCGCCACCCGCATTGCGTACGCTGTTGCCGCGGTCAATCCCGAGTTACCGGTATCCGAGTCCGCGCATGGCACCCGAACAGCCGGGCAGATCCTGCACGAGGGTGGTTGGCGAAAGGCCTTCACCGTCGAGGAGATGGTCCGGGCCTGGGCTCAGATGGTGGAGCAGGTTGGCGTTAGCGGTTTGGTTTCAGGAAGCAGCGACAGTTGACCGGCGGGGTCCCACCGCTCGGTTGGCGATGGTGCCCACGGCCCTTGCTTGGCTATGGTCACGTGCGCGTGCCGTAACGCGGCAACCGCCACTGGTGATCGGGGGGGCCTCCCCCCATGTGGTGGACACGCTGATACTGGATCGTGCTTGATCCGGAGGAAGCGAGACACCGCCGATGGCGTTGAAGGACTACTCGGACGAGTTCAGGGCCG
>NZ_JBIWML010000098.1:0-1631 GCF_044766665.1 Kitasatospora sp. NPDC101801 | reverse complement strand
GGCTCTGTTCCGTAGTCGGTGGTGACGCTACGTCCTCATTGTGGGAGGAGGATGCGGTGGCGGAGGAGGTCGAATCCGGCGCGTCCGTGCATCTGCCTCATGATCCGCTTGGTTCGCGTGTTGACGCCCTCGGTGCGGCCGTTGTGGAAGGGCAGAGTGAGGCCGGCATCGACGGCGGCGCGGTCGAGTTCCAGGCCGTTCGTGAAGGAGTGCAGGTGGGGCAGGTCGGTGGCGCGAACCGCCGTAATCCAGTCGGTGAGCTTGGCGTCATTGCCCTCCGCCGGCGTCAGTAGCTGCGCGAACTCGCCTGTGAGGAGGGCGAGTTCGGTCATCTCGGGGCAGGCTCTGATGAGTTCACGCAGGAGTGGGGTGTCCTTGTCGCGCAGGTTCTCGGGGCGGGTGAGCAGGAGGCGGGCGAAGCGCCGCGGTGTGGTGACCGGCCGTTCGCCCTCGGCGCGGCCCTGGGTGAGGTAGCGGACCAGGAGGTTCGCGCTGCCGGTGTAGCCCAACTCTTTGATCTCGCGCAGGAGGTGAGTCACGGGCACCGCGGGGTCCTCGGCCCGACGCCGACGCAGGTAGTCGCGGTAGGGGTCGACGAGCGTGAGCCTGTAGCGGGGTGCGCGGCGGTCGCCGGTGGGCTCCTTCATGCGGGCGTACCGCTTGACGGTGTTCAGGGCGACATCGAGGCGGCGGGCGCATTCGAGCAGGCCGACACCCTGGCCGAGCAGGCCGTGGACCCGCTGCCAACGCTCGCGGGTGGTCTGCTCACGAACGCCCCCGGGCCGGGCGGGGTTCACAGCGGTGGCCCAGCAGGCAGCGTGAGAGTGGACCTCGGCCAAGACCTTGCCGCACAGGTTGGACCAGAGGTGCCACCTGTCGCTGACCTGCACCGCTTCGGGCAGGGCCTGGCGGATCGCCTCGGCGTAGGTGGCCGAGCCGTCCCGGCAGACGTACTCGGCCCCGGGGTGTTCGCGCAGCCAGGCGGTCAGCGTGGGGGCGGTGCGGTCGGGCAGGACGTCGATGCGTTCGCCGGTCTCGGCGTTGATGATCACGGTCGCGTAGCGGTGCCGACGCTTGAGTGCGAAGTCGTCGACCCCGATCACCCGTGGGATCCGCACGACCGGCGTGGGGATGCGCCTGAGCAGGCGCAGGGCGCCAGCGTAGGCGACCGGCACGGCCAGGGACCGGGCGAGGCGGGCGGCCGCCCGGCCGCATAACTCCTTGACCACCTGCGAGAGCTGCCTGGCCAGACGCGTCGTGCGGCGTTGGAGGCGCTCAAGCAGCCCGGGGACCTGCTCGCGGAACGTCTGCCGCGGACAGCCCCGGACCGGGCAGACCAGTCGGCGCACACGGACCCGGACCACCACCCGGCGGCCGTCCACCGGCACGTCCGCAACCGTCCGCCGGTGGTACCCGTGCACCTTCCCCGTCGCCACCCCGCACACAGGGCACGCAACCGGGACATCCCGGGTCCGGGCCGTGACCCGGACCACCTCGCCGCCATCCACCACATCCTCGACGACCAGCGCAGACAGTCCCGAAAACACCACATTCACAAGAGAGTTGGCATCATGCACAGTCCATGATCGCAGCCAAGGACGCAGCGTCACCACCGACTACGGAACAGAGCC
>NZ_JBIWML010000097.1:0-1675 GCF_044766665.1 Kitasatospora sp. NPDC101801 | reverse complement strand
TGAGTGGCTGTTGTCGTTCCGTTCTTGAGGGGTGCTGGTCGAACGGGGGTCTCGATCGGGTGAGCGCTGCGGTCGTCGCGCATGAAAGCAGGGCCTCTTGGTAGCTCGAAGGGTGTCTACGCCAAAGAGCGGTCCAGGAGGCCCTGTTGTCGCAGTCTTACGCCATCGTGCAGGCGGGGTCCACTTCGGTCACTCTCGCGTGTGACTGCCTCGCTCACCGGTTCGGGAACGCCGCCGACCACGGGGTCCGTGCGCGCCGCTACCCGACGGACATGTCCGATGCGGAGTGGGCGGTGGTGCGGCCGCTGCTGCCGGTGCCGGGTTGGTTGCGGGGCCGGGGCGGGCAGCCGGAGGCGTATTGCCACCGCGCGATACTGGACGCGATCCGCTACCTGGTCGACAGCGGAACGAAGTGGCGGGCCATGCCGGCCGACTTCCCGCCATGGGACCGGGTCTACACCTTCTTCCGCCGCTGGCGCGACCACGGTCTGGTCAAGGAGTTCCACGACCGGCTCCGCCGTAAGGTCCGCGAGCAGGCCGGGCGGGACCCGGAGCCGAGCGCGGGCGTGATCGACTCCCAGTCGGTCAAGGCGGACGCTGTCGTCGGCCATGACAGCCGCGGCTTCGACGGCGGCAAGCTGATCAACGGCCGCAAGCGGCACGTCGTGGTCGACACCCTCGGCCTGCTGCTGGGGGTGCTGGTCACCGCCGCCGACATCGGCGACCGCGCCGCCGCGCAGGTTCTGCTCGCCCGGGTCGCGGCCGCGCACCACATGCTGGCCCTGGTCTGGGCCGACGGCGGCTACACCGGCAGCCTCGTCGAGTACGGCCTCACCGTCCTCGCGCTGGTCCTGGCCATCGTCAAGCGCAGTGACGACATGCGCGGCTTCGTCGTGCTGCCCAAGCGGTGGATCGTGGAGCGGTTCTTCGCCCACCTGATGCGAAGCCGCCGCCTCGTGCGCGACTTCGAACGCTCCACCGGCAGCGCGGAGGCGATGGTCTACTGGTCGATGACGACACTCATGACGCGCCGCCTGGCCCGGCCACGGCCTTCGCGAGCGTGAACCGTCCAGGCGCAGACTCGACCAGCCACCCGCGCGCCGTCAGCCGCTTCGCCTTCGACCGCAACGCCTCGATCTTCGCGGGCACCGGGTCCAGGCCGAAGCAGCCGGCCATCTCCTGGCACGTCAGCGGGCCTTGACCGAGCCGGCCCCGGTCCGCGAGAGCCTCCACGATGCGCTGGTAGTCCGCCGACAGTGCCGACCAGGCCAGACCCGCACGCCACACCGGCACCACCGACTTCGGCTTCGCCGCCTGCGAAGATGCAGGCAGCGCGGGCGGTTCACCGCGATCCGACGGCTCCTCGGGGGCGTCCGGGCCGGCGACATCGCCCGGGGACAGGACCTCTCCGACGCGTGAACGGGCGATGACCCACTCGTTCCACTCCCGCTCGGCCGCGACCAGCTCGGCCTGGATACGGTCCGCCTCCTCCCGCAGCGCGTCCACACGACGGCGAGCGGTCAGCTCACGCTGTTCCAGCAGCCCCACGACAGACGGCATCCCCGACCTCCATCAGCGCGACGACACGACACGTCACCACTCCCCGAGACCGCCGACCCCATTCCTGAACAGCGGAAACACAGCCCTCAAGCCCGGAAAGACAACAGCCACTGAG
>NZ_JBIWML010000096.1:0-1723 GCF_044766665.1 Kitasatospora sp. NPDC101801 | reverse complement strand
AGGGTTTGCCGATCATTAACACGCTGGTTTGATCTCCGCGTTGGGGCGGCCTCCTTGGGCGACGACGCGAGCGTGGAGGGCCGCCAACGCTGAAGGCGGGGATGCTGCGGGTGAGATGGCTGTCCCGTGCTGGTCAAGTAGCTTCCTGACCTTGTGGAAGGTGCGGTGCACCGCGCTTCTGCTGCTGTCGAACAGTGCGGCGAGGGGCTCCGCGGGTAGGCCGAGCCGCAGGTGGAGCACGGTGGCCAGGACCTGTTCGTCGAAGGGAAGCCGAGGTGGACGGCCCATGCCTGCGCCGGGCTGTGCATCGTGCAGTGCGGCCAAAGCCACGGTCAGTGCGTCCAGTTGATGCTTGGGCATGCCGGTCAGGGCGGGATCTGACAGCCTGCCCTGATCCCAGGTCGTGGTCGGCTCGC
The DNA here is from genome assembly GCF_044766665.1 of Kitasatospora sp. NPDC101801. Lineage (NCBI taxonomy): Bacteria > Bacillati > Actinomycetota > Actinomycetes > Kitasatosporales > Streptomycetaceae > Kitasatospora > Kitasatospora sp. NPDC101801. The sequence continues at coordinate 1,307 of NZ_JBIWML010000096.1, read as the reverse complement.
GGTCGTCGGCCGGCGCGGGATGGCCGTCCGAGGGTGTGCCGACCAATGCCGGGTGCAGGACGTAGTTCCAGTCGCCGTGAAAGGTGTGGCGGGTCAGGGGCAGCGCGGCCATGTCGGCGTCACCGATCTGGATGCCGATGGGGTAGGTGCCGGTGTCGAGTTCGGCGTGGACGCGCAGTCCGCCGCAGTTGGTGGTCGCGGCGATGGTCCGCACGATGACTTCGTGGCTGGTCAGCGGGCGGCCGCGCCAGTTCATGGTGATGTGGGAGAACAGCCGGTGCTCGATCTTGTTCCACTTCGAGGTGCTCGGCGGGAGGTGGCATACGGTGATCTCAAGGCCGGTCTCGGCGGCCAGCGCGGCCAGTTCGATCTTCCAAGCCCGGGTGCGGTAGCCGTTGGAACCCCCGGCGTCCGCGGTGATCAGCAGCCGCGTCGCCCGCGGGTAGGTCGTCTTGCCCAGGCCGTGCCACCATCGGCGGATCGAGGTTACGGCGAAGGCGGCGGTGTCGTGGTCGCAGCCGACGTTCACCCAGCCGGCGTTCGCCGCGAGGTCGTAGATCCCATACGGGATCGCCTTGCCCAGCGCGGGATCGGCGAAGTCGTGCACGCTCACCCTCACGGGCTCCCCGATGGGCTGCCACTCGCGGCCGCTGTTCTTGAACTCGCCGACAAGCTCCTTCTTCTTGGCGTCGACGCTGATCACTGGCTGACCGGCGTCCCGGTGCTCGCGGACCTGTTCGTTGAGGTAGCGGAACTGCTCGTCCCGGTCGGGGTGCTGCTTTCCTTCCAGCGTCTTGGCGTTGGCCTGCAGGCTGAAGCCCTCCTCCCGCAGCAGGTCGGCGACCGTGTCGGCCGAGATCCGGTGACCCTGCCGGGTCAGTTCGGCGGCCAGGTGGCGGGTGGACTTCGTCGTCCACCGCAGCGGGGACATCGGATCACCACGGACATCCGGCTCCACCAGGGCCAACAGCGCCGGTCGCAGTCCGGGGTTGAGATCGGCCAGCCGCCTGCGGCCCCCGCCTGCCCGGCGCACCCGCCCGAGCGGCCCCTGGCCCGACTCCAGCTCGGCCACACCTTTCGACACGGTCACCTCGCTGACGCCCGCCGCCCGGGCCACAGCCCGGATTCCGCCGTGCCCAAGCGTCCGGGCCTCCGCTCCCATCAGCAGACGGCGCTGCCGCTCGTCCAGATGAGGCAGCAACACCTCCAACTTGGCGGCGAGTTGAGACCGCATCCCCTCCGATACACCCATACCAGACCAACGAGCCGCAGAGCGGGAAGCAACACCTTGTTCCTCTGCAAGCCCT
>NZ_JBIWML010000094.1:0-1936 GCF_044766665.1 Kitasatospora sp. NPDC101801 | reverse complement strand
CTAGTGCTGCTCTGCGGAAGTTCGTGGAGGGGTGTTGATCACGCTGTCTTGAGTGGGGTGCCGTCGTAGGTCCAGCGGTAGGGCTTGGCGGTCTGGTTGTGCCCGATGACGTAGGTGTCCATCTTGTCGATCAGGTCGTCGCGGCTGGCGAAGTCCCCATGCCGGAGGACACGGCGGGTCAGGGCGGAGAAGAACAGCTCGACCTGGTTGAGCCAGGAGGCGTGTGGCGGGGTCCAGTGCACGTGCCAGCGCGGGTGGGCGGCGAACCATGCCTTGGTGTGCTTGGCGGTGTGGGATGAGCCGTTGTCGAGCACCACGTGGATCTCCTTGCCCGGGTCGATCACCGTGTCGAGACGGTCGAGGAAAGCGGTGAAAGTGACCGCGTTGTTGCGGGCGATGGGTTCGGTGAGTACCTCGCCGGTGGTCACGTCGAGGGCGGCCACGATCGAGGCGGTGCCGTGCCGCTGGTACTCGAACTCCTGACGGACGGGAGTGCCGGGGCACGCCGCGCTGGTGGGGTGCTTGCGCGAGCGGGCGGCGATCGCGGTCTTCTCGTCGACCGACAGCACCACCGCTCCGGCGGGCGGGGTGCGATACAGCCGGCAGATGTCCGCGGCCCGGTCCCAGAAGTCGGGGGTTTCGCGGCGGGTGAGCCAGCCGCGCACCCGGTGCGGTTTGAGGTCCAGGTCCGCCAGGATCCGCCCGACCTGGGACGCGGAGATCGCCGCGAACACGGTGCCCGCCACCCGCGTGGCGATCGTGCGGTGGGACCACGTTGATTCCGGGTGCGGTGGAGTGCTGGTGGCGGCGGCCACCACCGCCACGCGCACCTCGCACCCGTACGACCTGGGCCGCCCCGACCGCTTCGCGTCCCCCAGACCACCCGGACCACCGGCGGCGAACCGGCCCCGCCACTTGCGCACCGTGTTCACCGAGATCTCCAGCTCCCGCGCGATGGCACCGTTGGCCAACCCGTCCGCCGCCGCGAGCACGATCCGCGCTCGCAGTACCTGCCGAACCTGCGCTGTCGCCGAAGCCGCCACCTTCTCCAGCCGCGCCCGCACCGGCGCGGTGAGCTCCACCCCAACCGCCCTCACCCCCGCCAACAACCCCCACCCCGTCCACCACCGACCGAGACGGTGATCATGGCGCAGGGTGGCAGCAGCCTGCAGGATGGGGCCGTGCCGAAGAACCCGCCGCCATCGATGCAGGTCTCACTGCGTCAGCGCCTGAACGACCATGCCCGCGCCCGCTGGCCGCAGTTGACCGGTGTGACGGTCCGTTACCGGGCAGGATTCGCCTACGTCACAGGTGAACTGCCCGGCGAGGAACCGCTTCCGCTGTGCCGCCTGCGCTTCACCGGCGTCCTGCACACCTGGGGCTTCGCCCTCTACCTCGCCAGCCGCGACGGCTACGAGGACAACATCCTGCCCAGCGGCTCACCGGCGGGATCTCCCGAGGACGCACTGGACTGCGCCTGCACTCTGTATCTCGGCGACCCCGCCGGGCGACTCCTGCCCGACCCGTCGACCCCGGCGCTCCGGCCTTGAAGCTCCCCGCGCTGCCCGCACGAGTCACGTGGCACGACACGGACACGGCTGCCTTCCCCTACGCGGCCCGGGCCGACGGACGTTGGTGGGTCCTGCGCCTCAACGACTTTCCCGAGCATCCGCTCCACACCCTGTTCATCGACGCGCAGGTCATCGGTGACATGGACGACGTCCCAGCCGCCTGGCGCCTGCTGTCCCGGGCAACACTCCCCGTTCTCACCGCGCCGGACCGTGCGGAGGTCCTCCGCCTCATGGCCGGCCTCGGTCCTTACGGGGCCGAGGCCAACACCCCGTGCACGGGCGACTGGTGCACCTGCAGCATCCTCACCGACGAATACGCCGCCAGGCCCAACACCCCTCCACGAACTTCCGCGGAGCAGCACTAG
>NZ_JBIWML010000093.1:0-2196 GCF_044766665.1 Kitasatospora sp. NPDC101801 | reverse complement strand
GTCGGCGCTGCTCACTACGGCATCGGCCGCCGGCTCCGGTGGTGGTGGCGGGCCAGCAAGGCGAGGGCGCCCAGGCCCGCGACCGCGCAGCCGAGCACCGCAGCGATCAACGTGCTGTATCCGGCACCGGTGCGGGCGAGTTGGTGGTTCCCCTGTCGGCAGCGGGCCTCGTGACTGTTCGGTGCGCAGTCCGCCGCAGCCGTCGCGCCGGACCTGCTCGGCGTCGGCTCCGGGGTGACGGTCGGCGTCGGGGCCGGTGGTACGGGCGCGGGCTTCGGCGTCGGACCGGGACCAGGAGCAGGAGCCGGGGCCGGGGTCGGGGCATCGCCGCAGTGGAGCGTGGCATCCGGCCTGTTGTTCGTGGTGATCCTGCAGGTGTTGCCGAGTGCGGCACCTGCGGTGACCGGGCCATTGTTGGTGGTGATGGAGATGCTGTTGGTCCCACCGCTCCTGGCGTCGATGCTGCCCGCATTGGTGTCGAGGGTGACGGCGTTGCCGGTACCTGCGAGGGTGATCGTGCCCGTGTTGCCCTCGCCAGGCTTGCCGACCGCCCCGGGGGAACCGGTGGTGCCGGCGCCGGTTCCGCCCGGGCCGCCCGCTCCGGCGGCGCCGCCCGCGGCGGTGATCACCGCCTGCCCGCCTGCGGGGCCGTTGACGGTGGCGCTGTTGCCGTTGCCACCGTCGCCGCCCTCACCTCCGGGCCCTCCCGGCTTCCCGTCGGTGGTATCGCCGTTCGCACCGATCCCGCCGCTACCGCCCGAACCGGCTGTGGCGGTGTAGCGGGTGGCGGTGATGGTGCCGCCGGCCGTGCCGTCACCGCCGCGCCCACCCTTTCCGCCGACCGGGTCGGTGGAGAAGTGGGACCCGAAGGCCCCCTTGCCGCCGTGGCCGCCGGTCGCGGAGACGGCGGTCGCGGAGACAGTCGTCCCGTCGATGCCGTCGCCGCCGCGGGCTCCGGGACGCACTCCGTCGTAGAAGCCGCTGGCTCCGCCCGACCCGCCGGCCGCTTCGACGACGGCGGCGTTGACGGTACCGCCGACCGTACCGGTCCCGCCCTTGCCCCCCGTGCCGCCACCGAAGGCACTGGTGTTGGAGCCGTCGGCCCCCACGAGTTTCACCGTGCCCGCGGGATTGGTGATCGTGCAGTTGACCGCGCCGTCACCACCGGCGCCGGGGAAGCTGACATCCCGGCCATAGCCGCCGCCGGCCAGGGTGACCGTGCCCTTGGGAACGGTGATGGTGCAGTCGCGGCCACCCGCTCCGCCCGGTCCGGCTTTTCCTTCGCGCGGGTTGAGGGAGCCGGGTCCCCCGGTGACGGTGACCACCGCGTCGGCCGCGGTGGGGTCGACGACGATGCTGCCCTTGATACCGGTCATGCCTTGCTCGTTGAAGCGGCCGATCCTGCCGCCGGTGACATCGGCCTTGAAGGCCCCGGAGCCGGAGTAGCGCAGGGTGACTCCACTGGAGATACCCGTGAGGTCCCCGCCGCTCCCGGTGCCGTCGTTGGTGATGTCGACCACGGTGTCACCGTCACCGAGCGTCCAGTCCTGCTTCAGACCCTGGGTGCAGGTGTAGGTGGTGGTCGCGCCCGCAGTGGCTTTGGTGCACCCCGTCGGGAGGACGACGACCGGTGCGCCGGTGCAGTTGTAGGTGCTGGCGGGTGCGTTGTTGTAGGTAATGGTGCAGGTGTTGCCGCCGGCCGAACCGGCGTTGATGAAACCGTAGTTGGCGAAGACCGTGATGTCGTTGCCGCCACCGTCCCCGGCATCGAACCTGCCCCGGTAGCCGACCGTGTTGGCGTTCACCTTGTTGCCGTTGCCCCTGACAGCCACAGTGTCGTCGTTGCCCGCCCCGTCGTAGCCGGCCGCTCCCCCGCCGCTGCCGGATGGGCCGCCCTTGCCGCCCTGGGTGTCGATCGTCGCGGGTGGAACGGTACCTCCGGGGGTCGCTGCGGTGACCTGCCCCGCGTTGCCGGTGCCGGCGTCGCCGCCGGGGCCGTTCATGCCGCCCCGACCGCCGTCGCCGCCCGTGGCGGTGAGGCTGTTGGGATGCGGGACGGAGCCGGCGGGGGCAGTCAGGGTGATCCGGTCGGCCGCGTTGCCGATCCCACCGACGCCGCCGACGAAGCCGTCCCCGCCCTGGCCGCCGATGCCACCGCGTGCGATGACGGCGGCGGCAGTGACGGTGCCTCGGTAG
>NZ_JBIWML010000092.1:0-2265 GCF_044766665.1 Kitasatospora sp. NPDC101801 | reverse complement strand
CCTAGTGCCGCATCAGGCAACGTTCGCCTCGTTCTTACCGGTCGAGTGCGGATCGTGCGGGACACGTAGTCTCGCGGGATGCATTCTCACCTGAGCTTCGAGAACCCTCCCGCTCTGCCTCATGAGGTCGTGGTCGAGAGGCTGAGCGGGCCCTGCGTGACCGCTCGTACGAGGGCGAGGCAGCGGACGCCCTGGTCGGAATCGCCTTGAGCGACGACGGCCGGGAGTTCGTCGAGCACTGGTGCATGGAGGTCGGGACGCGCGCAGTGTCGGGCAGTCCGCTTCTCGGGCTGGCCGGCCTGTGCCTGGGCCATACCGCTCGACGCTTCGGCCATCTCGGCGACGACGCCCTTGGGCTGGCGAAGTCGCTGGCGGTGCGTGCTGAAACGGACCCGGCGGACGTGGATGGTCGAGCTCTCGACGGTTATGACGACGTCCGCAGCTTCCTGCACCTTTGGTGACGCCGACTGGCGCCGTCGCCGATTAGGCGGCGTTGACCCTGGTCACGATGGCGGTGAGGAGCTTGTCGGCGGCGTGATTGTTCCGCCAGATGATGTACCGGCGGATCATGCTGCCCTGTTCCTTGTGACTGGCATGGTCGGTGCCGTCGAGGGCGAAGTAGCGCAGTGCGGTGAACTGGGCCTCGATCCGGTTGAGCCAGGAGCTGTTGGTCGGAGTGTAGGCAATCTCGACGTTGTTCGCCGCCGCCCACGTCCCGACCCGCTGACATCGCTTCGTCGTCAGGTGCGGCGAGTAGTTGTCGGCCACGATCGCGATCCGCACGTCCATCGGGTGCAGCGAGCGCAGGTAGCGGCAGAACTCCAGGAACTTGGAGCGGTTCTTGGTCATCTTGATGTGCCCGTAGAGCTGGTCCTTGCCGAGGTCGTAGGCGGCGAACAGGTGGCGGACCCCGTGCGGGCGGGTGTAGGTCGCCCGTCGGCGCGGGCGCGGCTCGCGGTCAGGATCCCTGTGCCGTCCGCCGCGCTCGGCCCACTGCCGGCCAGGGTGGGGCTGGAGGTTGAGCGGCCGAACTCGTCCATGCAGAAGATGACTTCGGGCTCGCCTTCCTCGGGTATGACCTCGCCGTCGGCGATCGCGTAGAGGTGCTCGACACGGGCCTTCTTGGCCGCGTAGTCGGGGTCGCGGGAGGTCTTCCAGGTCTTCACGCGTTGAAAGGAGACGCCCTCCTCGCGGAGCAGGATGCGAAGGCCCTCGTGGCTGATGTCGTCGACCACCCCCTCGGCGACCAGGAAGTCGGCCAGCTTGGCCAGGCTCCAGGTCGAGAACGGCAGGCCGTGCTCGGCCGGCTTGGACTTGGCGATCTTCTTAATCTCACGGCGTTCGGGCAGTGTGAACGTTCTGGGCCGGCCGCCCTTGTACTTGGGGTAGAGCGAGTCGAAGCCGTCCGCGTTGAAGTTGTGGATCACGTCGCGGGCCCGGTCCGCGCTGGTGAACGTCACCTCCGCGATCTTCGACACCAGCATGCCCTGGGCTGACAGCAGCACCATCTGGGCCCGCCGCCAGGTCACCACCGAACCGGTACCTCTGCGGACGATCCGCAGCAGCCGCCGCCCCTCGTCATCATCGATCTCCCGGACCTGCACCCGTTCAGCCATGCGGACAGTTTGGCGTGCTCTCCGTGGTCGGGTGGAAACGAAAGGGCCTGTCAGCCATCACTTGGACGCATCTGCTGACGGGCCGTACGGCTCATAGTCAACACGTCGTCCCCAGCGCGACCATCCAGGAAGGGGCAGGCAGCCGGAGGGGAAGTCGCGGTTGCTCTGCACCTCTTTGCTGCCGTTGCCAAGGGTTATCGTCATCTCGCATCGACCCGAAGCGAAGACGGCCGTGGCATCGCCTCTCAGGAGGGCATCGATGATTGTCTCCATAAGATCCAGTTCTTCTACGGAACGGCCCAGTTCCCATCTCACACCACCGGCATCGACCCCGAAGACGATGTCCGCGGAGTCTCCCTGACACAGCCAGGAGAAGCCGAGCGGACCCGCATACCCAGGGCGGACCACGACATCCCAGAACCATCCGTCGTCCCGTTGCTTGATCTCAGCGACCCCATCAAGGTCCCGCTTCAACCGCTCGACCAGTGTCTCTAGCCTGCGACGTACTGGATTGCCGCCCGTTCCCTCGTTCTGCATGATGTCGGACTCTATCGGCCCCACGATGGCCGGCCACGGTGATACCGCCCGCTTCGGGTGGCATCACATTGGTCATCCATCACGGGGCAAAGGTTGCCTGATGCGGCACTAG
>NZ_JBIWML010000091.1:0-2313 GCF_044766665.1 Kitasatospora sp. NPDC101801 | reverse complement strand
GGGCTCGTGGTTGGGGTGGCCGCGCGGGTGGGGTCCGGGGTGGGGGTGGGGGGGGTGTGTGTGGGGGGGGGGGGGGGGGTGTGTGGGGGGGGGGGGGGGGGGGGGGGGGGGGGGGTGTGTGGGTGGGGGGGGGGGGGGGGGGGGGGGGGGGGTGTGGTGGGGGGGGGGGGGGGGGTGGGGGGGGGGGGTGGGGGGGGGGGGGGGGGGTGTGTGGGGGGGGGGGGGGGGGGGGGGGGGGGGGGGGGGCGGGGGTGGGGGGGGGGGGGGGGGGGGGGGGGGGGGTTTTTGGGGGGGGGGGGGGGCCCCCCCCCCCCGGCCCCGCGCCCCCCCCCCCACCGCTGCCTACGACCGCCAATCAGGCCAGACGTCGCTGGAGAGCCGCACCCGGGAGATCACCGCGAACCGCTCCAACACCCGAACCATCCCATAACGGGACAGCAAGGCTGTGGCAACGCACCCCCGATCCCGGGCCCCTCTACGCGGCGAGGTGAGCGCAGCGGGCGCGTTCGGCGTGCAGGAGTCCTTGCAGTTTGGGGGGTGACCACACGACCAGGCACAGCCCCACGGCGGCGACGGCGCGGGCGAGGAGTCCGGGGGTTCCGCGCAGGCGGCGCAGGGGGGCGATGTCGCCCGCGACGAGGGTGGCGAGGGCGTGCCCGGTTTCCGGCGGGTAGTACAGGGTGTCGAGCAGCAAGGTCATGCGTTCGGCCAGGGTGTCGGTGGGCATGGTGGCGGCGACGTCCGTGGCGTGTACGCCGGCCTGCTGGAGAGCGTCGCCGAGCAGGGCGTTCAGCTGCGCCTCGCAGCAGTACGCGGCATGGCCCGGGTGGGCGGTGGTGCGCAGGCGCCGGATGACGTCCGCGACCGCCTTGGCATCCTGGACGAGGACGACGAGGGTGAGGTCGATGTCCTCGTGGCCTCGCTCCAGCTGCCGCCGCGCCTCGCGGGCCAGGCAGCGGGCTTGGTGGGCGTAATCGGTGCCGGGGCGGGCGGCGGTGTGCCGTCGGGCATGGGGGGGCTCCGGTGACAGCGGGAACGGTGGCCTGCGGGCCACATGGTGAACCACCACGAGGCCCGGGGACGGCGCTTCGGGTGGGCTGTCACCGGAACGAATGCCCCTGGGGCCACCGTTCCCCGCAGGGCGGCCCGCTGGTGCGGGGCGGCGTGGGTGCTTGCCTTCGGCGGCCGCCCTGGGAACATCGGCTACGGATCGCCAGGAGGCCGCCGAGACCCGGCATTTCGGTCCTGGCCCCGAAGCCCCGGCTCCCTCCTCGGTCCGGGGCTTCGGCACGCCCGTCGCCTGGCCGGCCGGGGTGGTCTACCGGCGCAGCGCGGCGGGGTCGAGGTCGAGGGGGAGCGGCTCGGTGAGACCGGTGCTCTCGCCGACCTGGACCAGCCGGTCGGTGTAGGTGCCGCGCTCCAGGTGGCCGAGGTAGAGCCGGGGGGCGGGTTCGAGTTCGAGGCGCCAGTAGTGGCGGATGCCGGCCGCGGCGTACAGGGCCGGCTTCATCTTCTTGTCGGTGACGCGGGTGGAGGGCGAGGCGATCTCGACGGCCACCACGATGTCGTGCGCGCCCAGCGTGGTGCCGGCCGACGCGGCGGCGGCGATCACCAGGTCGGGGATCAGCAGCCCGTCGGGGACCACGACGTTGACGGCTTCCAGCACCTCGAAGGGCGCGCCGGAGGCGGTGATGGCGGCGTCCAGGAGGGCCCAGAGGCGGGAGCTGGCCCGCTGATGCGGGACGCCGGGATTCGGGCTCATCAGCAGCGCACCCCCGACCAGCTCAATCCGGTGGCAGGTGTCTTCGGGCAGGGCCAGGACGTCCTCGATGGTCCAGGACCCGCTGTGGTCAGCGGTCGCAACGGTGCTGTCGCGTTGTTGAGGGTGTGGGTGTCGGATGGTGCGTCAGGGTGTGCCGGGGTGGGCTGTCGGCGCTGGGTCAGGCTGCTGTGGTTGGGCCGGTGGCGCCGGTGATGTGGTTCCAGATCGCGAAGCGGATGGTCATCTCGGTGCGGTGTTCGGTGACGGTAAGGAGGTGGCGTCGTGGCCTGGAGTGGGGTGAGATGCCGCTGAACGCGGCCAGGGATCTCTGGGTGCCGCCGACGGAGCGGAAGCCCTTCATGGCGCGTTCGCGCTGCCGGGTGGGCTGGTGGCTGTTCTCGGCGCGGTTGTTCAGGCCCTTGTGCGAGCGGTGCTCCACCGAGGGCATCATCTGCTGGTGGGCGGCGCCGTAGGAGCGGAGCTCGTCGGTGACGATCACCCTGGGCACCGACCGGGTGGCCTTCATCAGCTTCCGGAAAAAGCGCCTGGCC
>NZ_JBIWML010000090.1:0-3087 GCF_044766665.1 Kitasatospora sp. NPDC101801 | reverse complement strand
GGTTACATTCCGAACCCGGAAGCTAAGCCTCATAGCGCCGATGGTACTGCAGGGGGGACCCTGTGGGAGAGTAGGACGCCGCCGAACAATCATTCCAAAGAAGCCCCCTCCCATTCGGGAGGGGGCTTCTTTGCGTTAACCTTCGCGAATGCAGAACCTGACCCTGACCTGGCAGACGGCCGGCGGCACCGCTGCCGTCCTGCTCGGCACCGCCTATGCGGCCAAGCGGGTGGCGCGGCCGGGCGTCGCGGTGGTCTGCCGTGAGGCGGGGACGCTGCTGGCGCTCTTCACGCTGTGGCAGTTGGTCGGGCACCTCTCGGTGCTGAGCACGGACCACGCGCTCGACCGGGCGGACTGGATCCATCGCACCGAGCTGGCCTGGGGGCTGCCCGACGAGGCGGCCCTGCAGCGGTCGGCGCGGGAGCACTCCTGGGTGATCTCCGCGGCCAACTACTACTACGCGGTGATGCACTTCGGGGTGATGCTCGTACTGCTGGCGTGGGTGTTCCTCCGGCACCGGGCCCGGTACGCCTGGTTGCGGAACACGGTGGTGCTGACCACGGCGGCCTGTCTGCTGATCCAGTTCCTGCCGGTGGCGCCCCCGCGGATGCTGCCGGGGAACGGCTTCGTCGACGTGGCGGCGGAGTACGGGCAGTCGGTCTACGGCGGTGCCGTGGGCGGGGTGGTGGCGGACCAGCTCTCCGCGATGCCGTCCGTGCACGTGGCCTGGTGCGTGATCGTCGCCGTCGCGGTGGCCGTGATCGCGCGTGGGCCGTGGCGCTGGCTGGCGGTCCTGCACCCGGTGATCACCGTGTACGTGGTCGTGGTGACGGCCAACCACTTCTGGGCCGACGGGCTGGTGGCGGTGGGGCTGCTGCTGATCGTCTACCTGGTGCAGCACGCGTTCTCCGGCTGGCGGCGTACGGAGCGGCCGGCCGCCGAACCCGCCCCGGTCCGGGACCGGGCGGGCAGCAGCAGCTGACCCCGGGTCAGTGCCCTCGGGGCCGGCCCAGCAGCGCGTCCACCTCGGCCTGGTAGAGCAGCGCGGGGTCGAACCCCATGCCGCCGAAGTGTCCGGTCAGTTCCAGTGAGAGCACCCCGTGCAGCCTGGTCCAGGTGGCCAGGGCCAGGTGCAGCACCTGAGGCGGGGCGCTGTGGCCACCGTCCCAGGCCCGGTGGGACGCCAGGTGGGTGTCGAACGGGGTGTCGGCGGCGGGCGTCGGAATCGCCGCGCAGGCGTCCAGCAGCACCTGCATGATCTCGGCCGCGATCAGGGTGACGTCCTGGGGGGCGTGGTAGCCGGGGATCGGCGTGCCGTAGATCAGGAAGTAGCGGTGCGGATCCGCCAGTCCCCAGTGGCGCAGGGCGTGGGCGACCGTGCCGAGCTCGGGTCCGTCGGCGGCCGCGGCCTTGATGGTGTCCGCCAGACTGCGGTAGGCGTCCGTGATCAGCTCGGTGATCAGCTCGTCCCGGCCGGCGAAGTACCGGTACAGCGCTGGGCCGCTCATGCCCAGCTGCTTGGCGATCGCGTTCAGCGACAGGGCGGACGAGCCGGCGGCGGCGATCTGCTCCCGGGCCCGTTCCTTGACCTCGGCCCGCACCTGCTCGCGGTAGCGCTCGCGGGGGGTACTCGTCTCGGTCCCGGCCATCGGCCACCCTCTCGATAGAAGCTGACAAGTTGGTGAGACCGTATCACCGAACCCTTGACGACCCCTTCTAGCGACAGTTATAACTTGTAACGAAGCAAAGCAGCGCTCACCAACGTGGAGGTCGTCATGCAGGTCCAGGAGCTCGTCGAGGTCGTTCTGCCCGGCACGGTCGAGCCCGAGGGCTTCGAACTGCGCCGAGGCGCGGTGCCCGTCCCCGGCGCCGGGCAGGTGGTGGTGGCGATGGAGGCGACCGGTGTCTCCTTCGCCGAGCAGCAGATGCGCCGGGGCCGCTACTTCGACCAGCCCGCCTACCCGTTCGTCCCGGGCTACGACCTGGTCGGCACCGTACTGACCACCGGCCCCGGCGTCCCCCTGGACCTGCGTGGCCGCCGGGTGGCGGCGCTGACCAAGGTCGGCGGCTGGGCCAGCCACGTGCTGGTGGACGCGGCCGATCTGGTCGACGTCCCGGACGGGGTGTCGCCGACGCAGGCCGAGGGCGCGGTGCTCAACGGTCTGACGGCGTGGCAGATGCTGCACGGCAAGGCCAAGGTCCGGGCCGGGCAGACCGTGCTGGTGCACGGCGCGAACGGCGGCGTGGGTTCGCTGCTGGTCCAGCTGGCCGCCCTCGCCGGGGCCCGGGTGATCGGCACCGCCTCGGCCCGGCACCACGACGCCCTGCGGGCGATGGGGGTCACCCCGGTCGACTACCGGACCGAGGACGTCCCGGCCCGGGTCCGTGAGCTCGCCCCCGGCGGGGTGGACGCGGTCTTCGACCACATCGGCGGCCGCAGCGTGGTCGACTCCTGGAGCCTGCTCGCGCCGGGCGGCACGCTGGTCTCGTACGGCAGCGCCGCCACCCGGGACGACACCGGTTCCCGGTACTGGCCGGTGCTGGAGATCCTCGGCCGGATCTGGACCTGGAACACCCTCCCGAACGGCCGGCACGCGTACTTCTACAACGTCTGGGCGGGCCGGTCGACCGGCCGGGACGGCTTCCGGGCCCGGCTGCGGGCCGATCTCACGCAGGTCTTCGACGCACTGCGGCGCGGTGAGCTGACCGCCCTGGTCGCGGCCGAGCTGCCGCTGGCCCGGATCGCCGAGGCCGTCCGGCTGGCGGAGTCGGGCACGGTGGCGGGCAAGGTCGTGCTCACCCCGTGAGGCGCCGGGGCTGCCAGGGCCTGTCGTCGAACTCCCGTCGTCGCCCGAAGGGCAGCCCTGCGGCGTCCGGTGCGTGCTCTCGGCGTGCCGGACGGGAGCCCTCGCACAGGGTCGTCCTCGGGCTTTCGTCCGGCGCGGCGCGAGTGCGTGCCAGGCGTCGTGGGGCAGGCGAGACTGACGGCCGGCCCTAGGCCGTGTTTTAGGAAGCGCGGGCGGCCATCCACTTGGTGAGGTCGCCCGTGATGCGGTCGGTGCTGGTCTCGACGGTCACGTCGTGTTC
>NZ_JBIWML010000089.1:0-3235 GCF_044766665.1 Kitasatospora sp. NPDC101801 | reverse complement strand
CAGATGCACGGACGCGCCGGATTCGACCTCCTCCGCCACCGCATCCTCCTCCCACAATGAGGACGTAGCGTCACCACCGACTACGGAACAGAGCCGATGACCGTACAGACCCGCGACAAGGGAAACGCCTGCCTGACCTGCTCGGTCTTCGTCACCGACGCCTCCCACCAACCCGCCCTGGAACGGCAGCTGACCGAGACCGAGGCGCTGATCGACCGCGCCACCACCGCGTTCCATGACCGTCACGGCCGTCCAATGCCCGAGGACAACGTCTGGATCCTCCAGCGCCGGGCTGAGCACGCGGCCCTCACGAGGCTGCTGGACACGATCCACGCCAAGCCCGGCCGCGCGGTCCAGGGCGCCGGCTGCGGCACCGCCCCCACCGGGCCCGTCCCTCTCAACATCGACCTCGACCGCCACCGAAGGACCCGGCCGTGACCGACGCCCGCACCAAGCGCACCCAGACCCTCACCGCCGCCGCGAAGGCAAAGTCGCAGGCCAAGACCCAGGCCGCCGAGCAAGCCATCCGGCGGCTGATCAAGCGCGGCGAGGCGATCACCTTCCAGGCCGTCCAGCGCGAGGCCGGGGTCTCCCACGCCTTCCTCTACAACCACCCCGACCTGCGCGGACGCATCGAACGCCTGCGAGCCCAGACCCGCCCCATCCCCGCACCGGCCGCCCCAGCAGATCCGGAGAGCACTCTCGTCCTCGCCCTGACCAGCCAAATCACCCGGCTGAAGAAACAGCACCGCCAGGAAGTCCAGGCCCTGCGGGACGCACTGGAGCAGGCCCACGGCGAGAACCTCGACCTCCGCCGCGAAGTCGACCGCCGCGGTCGCGACACGTCCAGAACTCAGCACCGGGGGGCTTGCTGACGGATCAGTCCGCGCGTTCCAGCCCGAGGGCGCTACCCACCGGGATCGCCCGCCACATCGCGCTGACCTGCGGAAGCGTTTCGATGAACGTGGCGATCTGGGACAGCGCTGCGGCCCGTTCATGACCGATGGGATCGAAGTCGAAGCCCATGCTGTCGGACCAGGCCATATCGCCCAGGCCGGCCCAGGCCGGGGCATCGGCGAAGAACAGTTCGAGCTCGACGCTCCACCGCTGCGGCTGCCAGAACTCGTCATCCTGGTCACCCTCGTCGCGCACCGCGAACTGCCTGGTGAAGACCAGTGCGGGACGGTCGTCATTCCAACTCCACCGCCCCCACTGCACGATGAACCCGTCGCCGTCGTCCTCTGCAGGCTCGATCCCGTCGATCTCCACCTGAACGAACTCCTGGAACGCCGACCATGCCCGCGCAACGTCGTCGACCGCGGCCGGGTCAAGTCCATGACCTCGAAGGATCAGCGCGAACATCTCAGGACAGTTCTTCCAGTGCGTGGCCATGCCGGATGCTAACCGACCACCGCCGGCTCCAGGGCGGCGCCCGGCAACAGACCACCAGAGGCCGGCGACAACGGGCCGCGCTCGGGCTCGTTACAGCCATCGCAACAACATCTGGACCTGGGAAGCAGCGATCAAAGAATCTTCAAACCGCAGATAACACCCGGCCCGAGCAGGGCGGCGTTGGCTTTGGCCTCGACGAAGGAGAGGGTGGCGAGGTCCTTGATCTTGCGCGGGTCGAGCTCGGGCTGGAAGGAGAAGTCGTAGTCGTCCAGCGTCTTGTGGTGCGGCAGCTTCGACAGCCGCAGGTTCTGGCGGAAGCGGCGGTCGTCGCGGACGGCGAGTTCCTCGGCCAGGACCAGGTCGATGAAGTCGAGGTAGCCCATCTTGGCCTCGTCGGCCCGCTGGGCGTACTGGTTGAGGCTCTCGGCGAGGTGGGGCAGGCCGAGTTTGGCGGCCATAGTGCGGATGCGGGCGCTGACCAGTTGGCTCAACTCGACTCCCTTGTCGTGGGGTTGGTGGCGAAGGGGCGGGTGCCGGTCAGCTCGTCATAGACCGACAGGGGCCTGCGGCCGACCTCGACGTGGGCGGCGGCGGCCCGGCTCAGCAGAGCGCGGAGCGGTCGGGCCTCCTCGCCCGGAGGCCGCTCGTGGCGGGGCCGGGGCAGGACATCGCCGGTGGTGACACGGCGGGTGTCGCCCTTCGGCAGGCCGTCCCAGTGGCGCTCGTCGACGATGCGGGCGCCCCGGCCCACCGCCCGTGAGTGGACGGCCAGTAGCGTGCTGCCGTTCGAGTCGGGAACCGTGGCGTGCAGGATGACCTGGGACTTCGTGGCCCGGATCTCGACCAGCTGACGTGGGTGGACCTTGCGGGCCGGAACCGAGTAGAGGTTGGCGTCGAAGGCCACCAGGCAGTCCTTCCCGACATACCGCAGGTGCCGCTGCGTGACGACGTAGGGCATTCTCGGCAGCGGGCGCAGGGCCATGTGGTCGCGGACAGCTCGGTGGCCGATGACCTCTCCGTGGGTGCCGTGGACGCGGGCCCGCCGCAGTGGCACCCAGGCCGTGAACGCGGCGTCGAGCTCTTCGATTGAAGCGAAGGCCCGGCCGGCCAGGACGTGGTCGCGGACGATGGAGACCTGGCGCTCGACCCTGCCCTTGCCGGTGGGGCGATAGGCGGCGAGCACGTCGATGTCGAAGTCGTAGTGTCCGGCGAACGCCACCGCGTCGGGGTGCAGCGGGACCGCCTCTCCCGGGGCGACGTGCCGGCGGACCACGGTCTTGGTGCGGTCGTAGACGATCGTCATCGGCACCCCGCCGAAGTGTGCGAACGCCTGGCGGTGGCAGTCGAAGAACGTCGCCAGGTCCTGGCTGGTGGTGAAGCAGCAGAACGGATCGCGGGAGTAGGACAGGACCATGTGGAAGGAGTAGACCTTCGGGATTCCGAGATGGGCGAGGATCCTGCCCTCGTGTCGGGTAGCGGGGACGCATTGCTGCGTCCCCGCCCCCTCAGAACCGGGCGAGCGGGTTTCCCCGCACCACGGCTCAAGCAAGCCCCGGAGGGCGTCACGAAAGTGCAGAACCTACTGGCTTCCCGCGATTTCGGACTCGAAGTCCGCGATGGCAGGAGGCATGCACGAGGCGTGTTCGGTTCCCGTTCGGCATGTCCGGTCGTCCGTGAAGGGTGAGATAGTCGGCGGCTATCGCCCTCTTGACGACGTTCAGCCACCACCGTTCCCATTCCTGGGGTGACTGAACCGCCCCGGGTTCGGTAGAGGCTCGATTTCGTGTAAGGATTCGAGTCATGGCACGTCCCTCTTCCTACCCGCCTGAGCTGCGCCGTCGTG
>NZ_JBIWML010000088.1:0-3909 GCF_044766665.1 Kitasatospora sp. NPDC101801 | reverse complement strand
AACGGGGCTATCCAGGACGGCTCCGACGCCGTGATCACACCAGCCACGGACAAGATCATCTCACCTGTGGCCAGCAGTTACGGGACAACCCCTAGCTCTCGCTGATTCAAATCATCCGCTGCTGAAGAGCCGACCGCATCAGAGAGGCACAACCCCTAGGGCTGGGAGCCGGCAAGGTCTCCTGCGGACCTGCCGGTCGGCGTACCGGCGCGTGGCGACTTGTGTAACAGATGCATACAGGGAGTGATCGGCGTGGGATAGTTGCTCGGCAGCGGCGTTGTTGTGTCCAGGTGGGCCAGGTGGGGGAACGTTGGCGCAGTGGATGGAGCAGCTGGTCCAGGCAGTGGACGAGGTGCTGGCCGGTGAGGGCCGCAGAGGCGGTCATGCGGAATCTCCGAGGCACACGCGGGTCGGAGACGTGCACTACTTGGAGGACGGCTGGTACGGGTTGCCCACTTACGCCAGCCGGATCGACCCTGATGATCTCCAGGACATGCGGTTGGCGACTGGGGCCGGCCCCGATGATCGGCAAGGTCGGTCGTTCACCGTCCTCGGCTGGCGGGTCGAGTCGGAGCGGGTCCGCCTTCAGGTGGCGGCCCACGCGCCCCGGAACGGATTGGCGCTGTGGGCAGTGCGGCGCCCGCCCGATTTCCTGCTTCGCTCACTGCGCGAAGCGCTGGCGGCTTTGCCGGACACCGGACTTACGGAGCAGCTGATCAGTGGCCGGATCGACGCGGTCGCACCATCGGATGCCTCGGCCTGCGGTGGTGTCCTGAAGGGCGGCCAGGCGCAGGCGTACCTTGCCTGCACCTCGCCGGGCGTGCGGTTGGTCTGGGGGCCGCCCGGTACCGGGAAGACGACCGTGCTGACCAGGGCGCTGAGTGACCTGGCCTTGCGGGGCAAGCGGGTCCTGCTGGTCTCTGGCACCAATGTGGCGGTGGACAACGCATTGGAGGGGGTGCTCAAGGAGCGCTCTTCGCTGCAACCCGGTCTGATGGTTCGGGTCGGCTCTCCCGCGCTCCGCCACGTGGCCGAGGACCCGCGGGTATCGCTGCCCCTGCTGGTACGGGCGAAGGTGGCGGAGGCCGAGCAGGCAGTGGAAGGCGTCGCCGAGCAACTCTCCGCCGTGGCAAGCGAACCGGTACTGACCGAACTGCGTGAGACGGAGGCCCGACTCGCGGGGTTCGATCCCGACACGTACGAGCAGGCCAAGGAACGCCTTGCCCGCGGCCGCCTCGTGGAGCGTCTCGCGATCGAACTGGAAGCGGGCGAAGCAGGCGAGGACGACGCCAGGGCCCGGAGCGAGCAGGCCGCCATCGAGCACGGGGAAGCGCTGGGGCGCTGGGAAAGTTGGGCACCTCAGCGGTCCCTGCTGGAGCAGGTGGCGCAGTGGCGGGCCGAGATCGGGAAGGGTGAGCAGAGTCAGCAGCAGTTGAGGGCAGCCCTGCTCGACGCCGAGGCCGCTCTGGCCGCTCTGGACACGGAGGAACGCGAACTCGACGGGCGGAGCCGTCTGCGGACCAGACGGCGGCGTGGCGAGATCCAGCACGAACGAGCTGAGCAGAGCCGGCGCCGCGATGCCCTCCAACAGCAGGTCGCCCAGGCCGCCGAGACCTACTCCGCCCACCACGAGGTATTGCGCCAGCACATCACCCATGCACGGGCGGCGGCCCATCCCGTCGATGACACCGCGCTGCGCCTGCAACTGGCGCTGATCGATTCGACTGCTGCCGACCAGGCCAAGGTGGACCAGGACCTCGCCCTCGCCCGGCAGACGGCACAGACCGCCGGACACCGGCTGCGTGCGGCCCAGCAGGATCACCACCCTCAGCCCAGGGACGCCGATCTGGTGGCCACCTCCGACAACGCCGGCCTTCCCCAGTTGGCTGTCCGACTTCGGGATCTGCAGGCCTCCTGCGCTGGACTGCTGGCCAGGCAAGGCAAGTTGGAGCGCGAACACGAGCGGCTCGTGCGGGAGCTGGCGCGCCGACGCTCCCAGGCCGAGCCCGAGCTGATCCGCGGGGCGCGTGTGGTAGCCACCACACTCGCCCGGCTGCGGCTCAACCGGACCGTGGCCGAAGGGCCTTATGACGTCGTCCTGGTCGACGAGGCCGGGGCCGCGCTGCTGCCCGAACTAATCGTCGCGGTCGCCAAGGCCAAGGAGACCGTCGTCCTGTTCGGCGACTTCTGCCAGCTCGGCCCGGTCATGCCCAAGCGCCCGCCAAAGCAGCCGGAGCTGGAGCGGTGGATCCGCACGGACTGCTTCGAGCTGGTGGGCATCCGAACACCCGCCGACGCGCTGGCGCACCCCGGATGCGCCACGCTGCTCACCACACACCGGTTCGGACCGGATACCACCGATCTGGTTAACCGGATCGTCTACGGCGGCATGCTCAGGTCGGCCCGCCCGCTGCGGAACCGTGCCCTCGACCCGGAGATCATCCTGGTCACGACCGACGGGCTCGGCGAGGGAGACGACGGAATCGCGAGCGCACGGCGGGTACCGGGCGGAACGGGCCGCTGGTGGGTGGCTGGCAGTCTGCTGGCGACCGCGCTGGCCGAGCGTCACCACGAAGACGGCGAGAGCGTCGGCATCGTCACGCCGTACAAGGTGCAAGCCCAGGTGACGCACGATTGGCTCCACGACCAGGGTCGCCTCTTCCGTACCCCTGCTGTGGAGGTGGGTACGGCGCACAGCTTTCAGGGCCGGGAGTTCGATGTGGTCATCCTGGACCTGGTGGAGGACGGCGTGCTATCGGGATGGACCGCCGCTGGCGACTTCAAGGACGCGCGCGCCTACGCCAAGGACGGGGCCAGACTCTTCAACGTGGGTGCGACGCGGGCCCGCCAGCGTGTCTATGTGATCGCTGCCTGGGATGCCCTGGCCAGGGCGGCGAACGGAACGGTACTGGCCCAGCTGCGGAACATGGCGAGAGCGGAGCCCGAGGCATTGGTGCGCGGCGTTCGCTCCGGTCAGCTCCTCGGCCTGCCCGCCACCGACTCACCAGGGCTGAACCCGTTGCAGCAGGAGATATGGCAGGCCTTCGAAGGCCACGTCCGGTATACCGCCATCCACGACGAGGACACCTACTACCCCGACGCCCTCGACGCCATCGACCAAGCCCGTCACAGCATCTGGCTCTGGTCCCCCTGGTACACCAAGCGGATGTGGGAGGTGCTCCCGCGCCTTCACGGCGCGCGCAGCCGGGGTGTTCGGATCCACCTCTTCGTCACCAACGAGAGCGACAGCTTGCTGCAGGGCCAGCTGACAAAGCCAGCCACCGCAGCCGACGCTGCCCGCCGACTGCCTGAACTCAAGGCGGTAGCGGACACTGTGGTGGAGATCAAGGACATGCACCAGAAGATCCTGGTGATCGACGAGCAACTCTGCTTCCTCGGCAGCCTCAACACCCTGTCCCACGCGCCCGGCGGTCAGGGCCGGCGCGAGATCATGGTCCCGTTCCGGGGACGCCGCTTCGCCCGCCACATCCTCGACCACGAGAACGCTGAGCTTCTCCTCCACCCGCCTGTCTGCCCCGACCACGGAGGCCAAGCTGAGCTGCGCAAGTACACGATCCCGTCCAAGCAGCGCCCGGCAAGGTCCCCGCACACGACCAACTACCCGGCCCAGCGCTACTTCGTCTGGGCCTGTCCAACACGCATCGCCGTCGTCAAACCCGACGGCACCGCGGGCGCGGTGGGCTGTGACAGACGGAAGGCTCTGCGCCCGGAGGAAGCTAGATACCTGGGAAAGCAGCCATCGACGTAGGCGTCAAATTCCTGCTCGCCTTCCGGCGGGCTTCGGTCCAGGTCTGCTGAACCGCCCCGGGTTCGATAGAGATCTCAGATTATGGTTGTGACCTGCGGTTTTGTGGTGGTGAGGTAGTAGGTTTTCTCGTACTCGACGGG
>NZ_JBIWML010000087.1:0-4283 GCF_044766665.1 Kitasatospora sp. NPDC101801 | reverse complement strand
ACGACACGACACGTCACCACTCCCCGAGACCGCCGACCCCATTCCTGAACAGCGGAAACACAGCCCTCAAGCCCGGAAAGACAACAGCCACTGAGTTGGTGGAAGTGGTTGAGGACGTACTCGGGGTGCAGGGGTCGTCCGTCGGGGCGGTGGAAGACGTAGTCGTCCGGGTCGGTGCCGCGCCTGTGGAGGGTGGTGAGGAGGTGTCGGGCGCGGGGTGAGAGGGCGACCCACTGGCGGCTGGCAGGGGTCTTGGGGGTGGTGAGGGACAGGGTGTTGTTGTCGATCGCCGACAGGGTCCACCGCACGAACAGCAGACCCTCCTTGAGGTGGACGTCGCGCCAGCACAGGGCGAGGGCCTCGCCGCGGCGCAGGCCGGTGCAGATGATCAGCTCCACCAGGGCCGCGAACAGCGGGTCGACCGTGCGGCAGTGGCGCAGGAAGGCGACGGCCTGGGCGAGCGTCCAGATGGTCCGCTCCGGCGCGCGGGGTCTGGGGATGACGGTGGGCCGGGCGACGTTGACGGGCAGGCGGTGGGTGCGCACCGCGTCGCCGAGGGCGGAGGAGAGGGTGGCGAGGATGTGCCACACCGTCGACGTGCCGCGGCCGGCGGCGAGTTGGGCCTTCGTGAAGTGCAGGACGTGCTCGTACGCGAGGTCATCCAACGGCACGGCGCCGAGCGCGGGGATCAGGTCGCCTGTGATGTAGTCGCGGTAGCGCACCCAGGTGGTGGGCTTCAGCCGCAACTTCTTCGCGTCCAGCCAGTCGGTGAGGTACTCGGCGACGCTCTGGTTCGGGTCCGCGTTCACCCCGATCCGCAGACCCGTCAGGAAGCGGTTCAGCGCGGTGCGGGCCAAGTCCTCGGTGGCGAAGCCGCCGCGGCGCACCGTGCGGTTGTGGCCGCCCGGTGCGAGTGCGGGAAGCTCGACGGCGAACGTCCAAGTCCCGTGGTCGGGTTCGGTGGCAAGGCGGGGGCAGTGAGAGCCGAGCTGGTGGTGCTGTTCGTCGCGGCAGCCACAGCGACGGAAGACACGTCCCACACTCCGGTGGGCACGCATGACGATCACCTTCAGAAACAACAGGAACGACTACCTCCAGCATGCCTCCGACGACGCCCATCGGGCCAACTGCCCTCGCGCAACTGCCGCTCCAATGGATTTCCGGTAGTCCTTGGTGCCCGTGGTGTTCTCGGAACCCACCAGGCTCTGTCGCTCCCCCACCCACCGTGGGTGATCTCGCCACCGGCCGATACCGGGTCTTTACGCCAACAGCTTGGTTCCTTCACCCTGTAGCGGTCAGTACCTGACTTGTGTCACCGGTGGCTGGAGGGGGACGGATGTCGAAGGGCACCTCGGGGAACTACTGGAACGCACCGGCGCTGCCGAGCGTCTTCAAGCACGCTCTACTCAGCCGCTACATACCGAAGTTCGGAGGGATGACCGGCTCGAGAAGCCGTGGTGAGGTCGTGTACCTGGACGGGTACGCGGGTGAAGGCCGGTACGAGAACGGGCAGTCAGGCTCAGCCGACAAGGTCCTGCGCATCGCGGCCGACCATCAGGCCAAGGGGCTTGTGCATTGGACCTGCTTCTTCGCCGAGAAGTCCCCGCCGTCCTTCTCACATCTCGAAGCCCTCGTCGCCGAGTACCGCAGCAGCGGTGTCGACGCCCGCGCGTTCAACGGTGACGTCCTCGGCCTGATGGACCAGGTGCTCACGACGGCCGCCGGCCGACCACTGTTCCTCTTCCTCGATCCCTGTGGGCTTGGCCTGCCCTTCGAAACTCTCGCCAACGTCCTGGCCAGGCAGCGGAAGGAGACCTGGCCACCCACCGAGGTGCTCCTCAACTTCAGCATGATGGCGGTGCGCCGCATCGGCGGCAACTCCCAGTCAGACAAGGGGAATGAGCGCACCAACGAGCGCTTGGACGAGGTCTGCGGCGGCCGGTGGTGGCGGGACTATTTCGCCGAAGGCTACAGCTCTGACTCGGACGACAAGGTCGCCGCCGAGTACAGCGAGCGCCTCGGCACCGCCACCGGAATGCACACCGTCTCCGTCCCCGTCGCTCGGGCACCGGGGCAGAAGGCTGTCTACAACCTCGTCTTCGGAACACGCAGCAACCACGGCCTGTGGGTCTTCGGGGACGCCCACTCCCGTGCCCGCGACACGTGGTGGGAGGGGCTGGAGCTCAACGAGGAAGCCGACAGCGACGCACTGTTCCCCGTAGCGAGCCTGCAGCGCCCCAACCCGGCGAAGGTCCACGAGAAGGCAGTCCCAGTCATAGCTCAGAACATCGCAGCCCTGCTGCAGAAGGGCCAGCCCATCAGACTCGTCGACCACACGTCAGCGGTCTTCGGCGAGTT
The DNA here is from genome assembly GCF_044766665.1 of Kitasatospora sp. NPDC101801. Lineage (NCBI taxonomy): Bacteria > Bacillati > Actinomycetota > Actinomycetes > Kitasatosporales > Streptomycetaceae > Kitasatospora > Kitasatospora sp. NPDC101801. The sequence continues at coordinate 1,925 of NZ_JBIWML010000087.1, read as the reverse complement.
CTACGGGCAGGTGCCCGAGAAGGTGGTCCGCGACGCGATCAAGCACCTCCGCGCGGCTGGCGGGACGCCGAGCGACGGCCGCGGGTCGCCCATCCACAACCTGCAGGTCCTCCCGCCCGTCAGACCGTGAGCGGCAGCGGCATCTGGTCCCAGGTCCGGCCCTCCAGCAGCCGACCGCCCGCCTTGGGCGTGCGCCCGCCCCACTGCTTGAAGAAGAACGCCACGTTCTCCTCGACGCAGGCATCACGCACGTCCAAGGCCCAGGACTCCTCCATCACCCGGTGGCCGGGCCCGGACTCCCCACCGACGATCACCCAGTCGATACCCGACAGATCCAAGCCGTCCAGCGGGCCGAGAAGCGGCTCGCACGACAAGAACCGCACGGCCGCTGGAACTGTCCGCAGATCGTCGACCCGGTCCAGCTCGGCTGCGGTCTCCACCGAGACCCCGACCCAGACGTTCGGCGGCCACTCCAGCCGCTCCGCCACCCGGCGGAGCCGGCGGGCCCGCTTGGTCAGCACCTGATAGGTGTGCTGCGGAGTGTCGGCCATGACAGCGAAGACCTGCCGGACGAAGTCGAGCGGTACCCGCGCATGGAACAGGTCCGACATCGAGTTCACGAACACCGTGCGTGGTCCGCGCCAGCCGTACGGGACGCGAAGGGCATCGGGGTGGAGCGTCAGGCCAAACCCAGGTCCGGAGGTCCGCGGGTCACCATCGAGCTGGTACTTCGCAGCGCCCATCGCCTTGAGCCGCTTCGCCAGGGTCAGGGCGTAGCAGTTGTCGCAGCCCTCAGAGACACGGTCGCACCCTGTGGTCGGATTCCACGTCGCCTCCGTCCACTCGATCCCGCTGCGATCACCCACTGCCCGCTCCCTAGCTCCGCTGCTGCCGGCGAGACCACCTAGACCGCCTGACGTCGCCCCACGATCCTCCGCCAACACAGCCGTTGTCGAACCTGCAGGCCAGACAACAAGCACCATCGGTCCCGTGCTGCCTCCTGGATCTGCCAGGGATCGGCAAACTCCCGGGAGGCCACTGCACCCCCACCACCTGCCCTCCAGGAGACACCTCCGCGCGGGCCAGGGCGGCAGAGGGATCGGGGCCCGGGCCTGCAGGGCGGCCCTTGGCCCCGCCAGATACACAGGGACGGAGCGCTGCCTCGGACCGGTCAGGTACCGGGTTCCCAATCCTGCGCGACGATGGTGCCGACCTGCTCGGCGCTGAAGTAGAAGTTCTCCGGGCGCTCTTCGAGGTCGATCTCGTTCGCGAGGTTCCCGATGAGCGGTAGGTCCTCCGCTGTCAGGTGGAGGTCGCACGCCGAGCACATGAGCATGAACGGGCTGAATACGACGGTGTTCTTGTCATCGTCGATATAGGTCTCTCCCATGAGCCAGGCGCGCGATGCGCATGCCGGGCACTCCTGCTCCTCGTCGTGCTCCATGTACCGCATCGGCTCGTACCGGGTGATGGTTGCGAGGACGGTCTGCCGGGAGGCCTCGTCGAGGTGACCGTAGCGCTGCTCGAAGTCGGCCCGGGCCTTGGCCAGCTTGGCCTCCAGCTCGATCCGGGCGCACTGTACGCGCTTCTCGATCAGCCGGTCGTGCAGCTGCTCGTATCCGCCCCAGTACTGCTTCTGATCGATCTTCAGCTCGGTGAGCAGCGGGTCGACCAGTCGCAGGCAGGTGGTGAAGACGGTCTGGACCTCGGCAATGTGGTGGATGCCGGCGTGCGCGACGCCATTGCGTGCGTTGGCCAGCGGCACCAGGGCGCGCTGGTCGACGGGCATCTTGTTGCGGAGAACCTTGAGGACCCTGGCATGGGCTTCGACTAGGCAGTGTCCTGTCGATCAGTTGAGTCGTTGATGGGACTGTGGGAAATAGGGGTGATCTGACGGATGCCCAGTGGGAGCGGTTGGAGCCGCT
>NZ_JBIWML010000086.1:0-4478 GCF_044766665.1 Kitasatospora sp. NPDC101801 | reverse complement strand
GGCCCGGGACGTCCGCCACCCCCGCACAGAGCCCCGCACGGGCCCGTACGGCACCCCCGGGCAGTACACCGGGCCGGTGGCCCGGACACCCCGGGAACGGGCACCCAACCCACCGTCCAGCCCACCCGCCCGACCGGCACGGCGCAGCACCACCGACACCCCGACGACACCACCGCACGGCATCCCACCGCACCCCCACCGCGTGACATCCCACCGCGTGACATCCCACCGCACCCCCGCCACGAACCCAGCGCGAACCCGGCGCGAACCCATCCAGAAAGCCCACCAGAAAACCCATCAGAAAACCCAACTCATAAACAATGCACATTCCCATAATGCTGGACTAGACCACTTTGCAAAAGGAACACCACCACAAACCCGAAAAAAGGACCGTGGAAAACACCGGAAAAGCCACCACGAATACCCCCAGAAACACCACAAGAATACGCACCCGACCACCACCCAAACACCCACCGGACCAACGGCCCCACCACCACCCACAACCACCCCGAACACCGCCAGGCCGATGGCCCGGCACCACCAGCACCCACCCCGCCGGGCCGACGGCCCGACACCACCACGCACACCACCAGAGCCCGTCACCACGGCACAGCACCACCCGCCGGACATCCCACCAACCCCAACACCGAGGACCCGACCGGTGGCCGGTGGCCACCACCACACCGACCGGCCACCCACAAGCCAGCCAGCACCCCCCACAACCCACCCACACCACCCCAGACACCCACCAGCCACCACCGACCCGCACACAGCCCCACAAGCCACCGAGTAACCCACGGCAGACACCACCCGAGACCACCAACCCACCAGCCACCCACCACCGCACAGCCGACAACCACAGACCAGCCACGGCAACCAGCCGAAGGCTCACCAGGCCGACCCGGCCACCCACCCAGGCCGCCAGGCCGACCGGCCCGCCAGGGCCCCACAAACAGCCCCGCAGGGCCCACCAACCCAACCAACGCCCCAACCACCCACACACCACAGAAAAGAGAGGGGCGCACAGAGAGGGTTGTCAGAATTTCCGGGAACCTTGGTTGCCGCCCTGAGCTGGGCGTATGCCACCTACAGGCCGGACCGGGGGTGGTGGCGTCAGGAGCTACGTCAGGAGCTAGGCCAGGAGCTACGTCAGGAGCTACGTCAGGAGTCACCCCGCCGAGCCGACGCCGACCCTCCCGGTGTCCAGGTGTTGGCAGGATGCGTTATCCATGGTAGTCTTTCTCTTGTCAGGCCGGATGGCTTCCGGAAGACACTCGAACCGCTAGAGCATGGAGGCCCCACATGATCCCCAGCGCCCGCAAGGCAGCCAAGACCCTTCGCAACCGCCGCCGCGCCGGTCAGCTGGCGAAGACCTTCGGTCACCGCCCCCGCTCCCTGGCCACGTACACGCTGGCCGCCAGCGACATGGACCGCCGGACCGCCGAGGGGTGCGCGAACAGCATGCGCACCGTCGTCAAGGCCCTGGGCATCGAGGGAATCCGGGGCACCACGACCCGGAGCATCGAGGGCCCCGCCCAGGAGCAGCCCACCACCCGCTACACGCCCGCGCAGGTCCGCCAGATCGCCGAGCGGTACGCGCCCCGCAAGCCCGAGTACAAGGCCACCCGCGCCCGGCTGCTGGCCCTCACCGCCGCCTGACATTGCCTCCAGCCGGGGGGTCATAAATCCACCCCCCGGCATTCAGGCCAAGTTCTAAAAAAACCCTTCCACGAAATCGGAGAAACATCATGAACAAGACCGCCGCCGCCGTTGTCGCCGCCGCCTCCACCGTGGTTACCAGCGCGATGGAAATGCTCCCCCAGGGCGTTTCCGAGCGAGTTCAGTTCTCCTACACCGCCGATCAGGTCAGCGTCACGCTCGCTGACTCTCTCACCCGCCGCGCCAAGACCCAGGCACTCGCCCACGTCATGATGGCGTTCAAGGCCGCCGGATGGACGCTCAAGATCGGCCGTACGGTGGCGTTCCACGCCCCCGACGCCGCGTACACGGTCCGGAAGAAGGCGGCCCCGAAGAAGACCGCAGCCGCGCCCACCGTGGCCCCGGCTGTGGCCGAGGAGGCCCCCGCCCTGTTCGCCGCGCAGGACGTCCCTTCCCTGGCCTTCAGCAGCTGACCGAGCACGCCGGGGGCGGGGAAGGGAGTCCCGCCCCGCCCCCCGGGCCACTTGCGGAACACTTCCCACTCGTCCAGGAGCAGCCATGTTCTACGTCATCACGTCCGACCAGGGCCGGACCGTCCACGTCGCCGAAGGGGAGCAGGCCGCTTCCACCTACATTCGGCAGCTGATGACTCTCGGCGGCAGTTACAGCGTCGAGACCAGCAAGACCCCGCCCGCGCGCGGCTAAGAAGCCACTCACCGGGGCTCGTAGCGGGCTGAACGGAGCCGGAGTGGGCCGGAGCTTCCCCGCCCCACTCCCGGGCCCGCCAGTGGCCGGGAGCAGGCGCGTAGCGCCGGGCCGAGCGGAGCGGCGTCAACCGCCCGCCCGCGCCCAGGAGGGCGCAGCAGTCCGACCGGGGCGGCATCGGCCGCCAGGCCGAGGCAGGAGGGCGCAGCCCCCGCCCCCAGAAGTTCGAGAAGGCGAAGCGCTGCGCCCCGGGCGGGGCGCACCCCGGCGGGCGGTTCTCGCCCCGGGGACGAGCAGGCAGGGTGGGGCGCTGCGCCCCGCCCGCAAACCGAGGGATCGGCGAGATGTCGGAGTTGGACCAGGTCCGGGCCGAGTTCCGCGCGCTGCGGCGGATCAGCGAGCGGAGTCCGGCGGAGGCGGAGCGGCTGGAGGTGGTGCGGGCCCGGCTGGTGGAGTTGCTGGCGGAGCCACCGGCGGGATACCAGGTGCCCGAGGCCGGCCGGGGGTTGGTGGAGCACGCCCGCGCTCACAGGTGGCAGGTGTTGGAGCAGTGGGCCCGCGCGAACGACGAAGCGCCGTTCTACACGGTGACGGTCGGTCGGCCCGCCGAGGACGAGGAGGCCCGGCGGGACGGGTTGCGGTGGGAGTACCAGCGCACGTGGCATTCGTGGGGTGCTGCGCCCGGCAGGGTGCGGCTGTTCCGGTCGGGAACGGCTCAGACGCCCGAGGCGCCGAGGGTTCATGACGCACCGTCGGTGCGTCGGATCATGGCGGTGATCGCGGAAAATCCGGTGGGGTGAGGCGTGGATCACACACCATGGATGCGTTATTCGTGGTAGTCTTTCTCTTGTCAGGCCGGGTGGCAACCGGCGGCACCCGAACCGCACAACAGGGAGGACCCAGAACATGAACCAGATCCTTGAGACCGGCGACCTGTCCGGTTTCTACGAGCCGGCCGCACCCGGTGCCCGCACGGTCCGCGACACCCGCCCGCTGTTCGTCGGCAGCGGACGCGTGACCGTAGTGGTCGAGGGCCGGACCGCCTACCTGTTCATCGGTGGTTCGGCCCACCTGGTCCACGAGCTGCCCGCCACCTTCGAGCGCAGGGACGTCCACAGCTGGGCGCAGCAGGTGGCGGCGGAGCTGGCCGGGGCCCCCGTGCCCGAGGTGCTGCCCGAGCCGCTGCAGGAGCTGCCCGCCGGGCTGTCCTACCGGATGGAGGCGGTGACCGGCCACGGTAGCGGCGCCTACCGGACGCCCGTCAACCGGGGACGGTACGTGGTGCTGGTCGACGGCGAGAGCCCGTGGGCGACCCGGCGGCCGGAGGACTGCCTGGACACCAGCGACCGGGGTGTCTGGCTGGGCGGGGCGGTTCTGGTGTGCCTCAGCTGCGGACTGGACTGCACCTGACGGAGCCGGGCGGGCGCGGCGCGCCCGCCCCTTCCGGGGAGCGTCGGCACGGCAGTTGCCCCGCCGGGGCGGGTGGCCCCCGCCCCGGGTCGAACCGCACATCGCGAATTGGATCATGATCATGGACTCGGCACCGTTCTTCATCCCCGGCCGCACCTATGTCGCCACGGCACCGTTCCTCCCGTTGGACCTGCGCCCGGTGTTCGAGTGCGTGGCGGTCGCCGTGGCGCCCGAGCGCGGAGAGCAGGTGGCGTTCGGATTCGCCGCCCTGCTGGGTGTACCCGGCTGGTCCCAGGTCGCCTACGAGGGCTCGCAGTGGTCTGCCGGGTGGGCCGACGCGGGGCCGGCCCCGGACCGCTCGGCGGCCGCCGCGGCCGCTGCTCCGGACGATGGGGACGAGGTCCCCGGGGTGTACCTGGACCCCGCCATCCCGGATGGCACGCTCGTGAGGTACGCCGGAGGTTTCGCCCAGGCGCACGGCCTGTACCGGTCCGAGGTGTGCCCCTGCGCGCGCTGCGCCGAAGGCGAGCCCCGCTATCTGCTGCGCGATCGCACCACCGACCAGGCGGTCATGTGCTGCACCCCGCGCGCGTCGGTGTCGCTGGTGTTCTAGTGCCGCATCAGGCAACCTTTGCCCCGTGATGGATGACCAATGTGATGCCACCCGAAGCGGGCGGTATCACCGTGGCCGGCCATCGTGGGGC
>NZ_JBIWML010000085.1:0-5165 GCF_044766665.1 Kitasatospora sp. NPDC101801 | reverse complement strand
GCGCTGGCGCTGGTCATGACGGCTTCGGTGCGCAGGGGGTTGATCTCGGAGACCGCGCCGACCAGGGTGGTCTTGCCGACGCCGAAGCCGCCTGCGACGACGATCTTCGCGGAGGTGGTCGCGCGGGCGGGGGCGGCCGCGTTAGAGCTTGCGAAGTCCACTGAGGACCCTTTCGAGCAGCGTGACATCGGGCTGGTTGCCGGATTCGCCGCCGGCGGCGGGCTGGTGGATGGCGACGAGGCCGGCCTCGGCGAGGTCGGCCACCAGGATGCGCGCCACCCCGAGGGGGAGGTTGAGCAGGGCGGAGACCTCGGCGACGGACTTCACCTCGGTGCACAGGGTGCAGATCCGCTGGTGCTCGGGGAGCATCGAGGCCAGTCGGTCCGGCGAAACATTGGCCGAAACCAGTGCCTCCAGGGCCAGTTCGTACCGGGGGCGGGTACGTCCACCGGTCATCGCGAACGGCCGGATCAGCGGTCCGGAGTCCTGTTCGTCGTCGAACTCCTCGACGTGGCCCGGTTCTTCACCGTGCTCGGGGAAGGCGCCGGGGCCCTGGTAGTCCTGGTAGCCCGGGCGCTGCGGCTGCTGGTCGCCGTAGGGCCGGCCGTACTGCGCGGACTGGTCGTACTGCGGCCGGTTCGGCCGACCGTACTGCTGGGGCTGTTGCTGCTGCTGCGCGAACTGCGGCTGGCCGTAGGCGGGTTGGCCGTACGGCTGACCGGGGCCGACGCCGGGGGCTCCGAAGGCGTCATGGCCGGTGCCTGGGTACGGAACGCCGTACTGGCCGCTGCGGTCGTCGGGCGGGGTCACGGTTCCTCTCCTCACAAGGTGCGGCGGTGCGGTGCAGGCACCGACCCCCGAGGGGCCGCTGCCGGTGGTGCGAAGGCCGTACAACGCCCGAACCCGGGCCCACTGTTGGGGCCCGGGACGGACATGAGGTCATTCGAATACCAGGACGGTATCCGACGAACCGTCAGTGCAGGAGACTGCCCTGGAGTTCGGCGCGGAGTGCGGGGGTGAGGACGGCTCCGGCGCGGTCGACGAGGAGGGCCATTTCGTAGCCGACGAGGCCGATGTCGGAGTCGGGGGCGGCGAGGACGGCGAGGGAGGAGCCGTCGCTGACTGCCATGAGGAAGAGGAAGCCGCGTTCCATCTCGACGACGGTCTGGTTGACGTCGCCGCCCTCGAAGATCCGGCTGGCGCCGGAGGTGAGGGAGGTCAGGCCGGAGGCGACGGCGGCGAGCTGGTCGGCCCGGTCGCGGGGGAAGCCTTCGGACATGGCGAGCAGGAGACCGTCGGCGGAGACCACCACCGTGTGCGACACCCCGGGGGTGTTGTCCACGAAATTGGTGATCAGCCAGTTCAGGTTCTGTGCGGCCTGGCTCATCTGACTCAACTCAACGCTCCTGGTGGTTCGAGCCGCCGAAGAGATCGGTGCTGTTCTGCTGCTGGGGGTCGATCCGGAAGCTTCCGGTGTTGCCCTGGTCCGCGCCCGCACTACGGCCCTGTTCGACGCCGCGGCGCAGGTTGGTCAGGCGACCGCGGACCTCCTCGGGGCTGCGCGAGACCTGGGGGCCGTCCTGGGGGCTGGGCTTGGCGTTCCCGGCGACCAGGTTCTGCTTGGGTACCCGGCGGGGCAGGCCGGACGGGGTGGTCCCGCCGGCGGCCGGCTCGCGGAGCTGGTTCGCGCGCTGCCAGTCGCCGTCGTTGGGCGACTGCCAGTCACCCCGCGGGGCGCCGGTCGGGCCGGTCGGCCCGTACCCGCCGAGCGCCGACACCTCGTGGCCCCGGTTCTCCGGAGCCTCGGTGGTGTCCTTGGCACCGGCGAACCAGTTGGGCTTCTCGGCGTCGGCCTGACCGCCGCCGAACATGTTCGGGCCTGGTCGGTCGGCCGCGGCACCCGCACCGGCCAACTGCTGGCCGGGACGGCGCTGCGGCAGACCCGAGCCGAGGGTGCTCGCCGGAGCGGCCGGCGGCAGCGCCGCGGGCTCCGGGGTGTACGGGTGGCCGGACGGCTCCTCGTACTGCTCGTACGGCTGGTACTGCTCCTGCTGGTAGCCGTACTGCTCCTGCTGCCCGTACGGCTCCTGGGCGGCCGCCTCGGCGTACTGCGGCTCCTGGTACGGCTGGCCGTACGGCGATTCGCCGTACTGCTGCTGCTCGTCCTGGTAGCCGTAGCCGTCCTCGGCGTACTGCTGCTGGGGCTGCTGGGCGCCGAACGGGTCGCGGTAGGCGTCCTCGGCGTACGGCTGCTCGGCGTACTGCTCCGGCTGCTGGTAGGCGTAGGTGTCCTCGGTGTAGCGCTCGGGCGCGTACGGCGACTCCTCGACCTCGGCGTCGACCACCGGCTCCGCACCGGGGCCCGCCTCCAGGGCGGTCCGGCGGCGCTGGTCCAGCCGCTGGGAGCGCTGCATGGCCTCCAGGGCGGGGCTGAAGCCGCTGCTGCCCCCGTGGCCCGTCAGGTGGTCGTCGAAGCCCAGCTCGGCCGCGCTGCGGCCCTGCTCGACCCCGTTCCACTCGTCCTGCGGCTCCTGCTCGGCGAAGATCCGGGAGACGGTGAACTGCTCCTCCGGCTCCGGCAGGGCGGCCAGCTCGGTCAGGTGCTGCGGCAGCATCACCAGCGAGGTGGTGCCGGCCGACTCGCCCGAGGGGCGGAGCTGGACCCGGAGGTCGTGCCGCTGGGACAGCCGGCCAACCACGAACAGGCCCATCCGGCGGGAGATGGTGGCGTCCACCGTGGGCGGCTCGGCCAGCTTCTCGTTGATCTCGGCGAAGTCCTCGGCGGTGAGGCCGATGCCCTTGTCGTGGATCTCGACCAGCACCCGGCCGTCCGGCAGCCGGGTGGCGTTGACCAGCACCCGGGTCTGCGGGCTGGAGAACGAGGTGGCGTTCTCCAGCAGCTCGGCGAGCAGGTGGACGAGGTCGGTCACGGCGGCGCCGATCACCTCGGCCTCCGGGATGCCGGCCAGCTCGATGCGCTCGTACTGCTCCACCTCGGAGGCGGCGGCCCGGAGCACGTCGACCAGCGGCACCGGGGTGTTCCAGCGGCGGCCGGCCTCCTCGCCCGCGAGGACGAGCAGGTTCTCGCCGTTGCGGCGCATACGGGTCGCGAGGTGGTCCAGCTTGAAGAGGTTCTCCAGCTGGTCCGGGTCGGCCTCGTTGTTCTCGAGGTCGGTGATCAGCGCCAGCTGACGCTGGATCAGGCCCTGGCTGCGACGGGACAGGTTGGTGAAGATCGCGTTGACGTTGCCCCGGAGCAGGGCCTGCTCGGCGGCCAGCGAGACCGCCTGCTGGTGGACCTGGTCGAAGGCGCGGGCGACCTCGCCGATCTCGTCCTTGCCGTACAGCGGGATCGGCGACACCGAGGTGTCCACCCGGTCCGGGTCGGTCTTGGAGAGCTTCTCGACCAGGTCGGGGAGACGGTGGTTGGCGATCTCCAGCGCGGCGCTGTTCAGGGTGCGCATGCCGAGGATCATCGAGCGGGCGATCAGACCGGTGAAGAGACCGGCCAGGGCCAGCGAGACCACCACGATGACCGAGTTGAGGATCATGTCGGTCTGCGCGCGGTTCTTGATGTTGGCCGCGTCGCCGACGACCTCCTCCAGCAGGCGGGTCTCCGTGGTGCGGAGCGCGTTGATGTGGCTCGCGGTGGCCTGGTTCCACGCCTCGGGCGTGAGACCGGCGTCGCGGGCCGCCTGGAACGCCTTCGCCTCTTCGTTCGGGTTGTTGCGGGCGGTGCCGACGAAGGACAGGCCGAGCGAGATCAGGCCCTGCATGGTCGGCGCGTTGTCGGTGCCGGGCACCTTCAGCGCGGCGCGCTGGTCGGTGGCCGCCTGGGTGACCAGGGCGTCCGCGTAGACCTTGACGTCCTCGGCGGGGCTACCGGTGTTGAACTCGTTGACCGAGACCTGCTCCAGCTTGCTGGCCACGGCCAGCTGCTGGACCAGTTCGAGCTCCTCCTGCGAGGTGGTCCGCTTCTGGCTGATGCCGACCAGCAGGTTGAACATCAGCACCCGCTGGGTCGAGGCGGACGCCTTGGCCAGCGAGATGGCGTAGATCGCCCGGCCCTTGCTGGTGACGCTGGAGCTGCCGAAGCCGACCGAGTTGTCGTAGGCCATCAGCGGCGCGAGCAGCATCGAGTACGCGGCCTGGGTCGCGGTCGCGTACAGCTCGGGCTTGTAGGCGTTCTGGCGCAGGTGCGGCAGGTGCACCACGAGCTGCTGGAAGGCGGCGTCGCGGCGGGACAGCATGTCGTCCTCGGAGATCGCGCTGAACGCGGTCCGGTACTCGGCCAGGGCCTGGTCGGTCTTGTCCCGGTACTTCTTCACCTCGCCCTTGTCGTCCAGCCCGACCAGCAGGGGGATCGAGGTGAGGTCGCGCTCGGACTCCAGCGCGTGGGCCAGCTCGGTGGCGGCCTTGGCGAGCTGGGCGGTCTTCTCGGCGTGGGTGGCCTTGACGAAGTCGTCGAAGGAGCTGTTGACGCGGAGGCCGCCGAAGACCAGCGAGATGATCACCGGGATCAGCAGGATCGCGATCAGACGGGTGGGCACCCGCCAGTTCCGGGGCGCCAGGAACTCGTACCGGCTCGGGGCCGGCGCGGCGGAACTCCTCGCTCCGGCCGGTCCGTTGGCCGCCGGGGCCGCGGGTCGCTCCTCCGCGCTCGGCGTGAACGCCGAGAACCCGGGGGCCTGGCCGCTGCCGCCCGACTCGTTCTCGCGGGGCTCGGAGCGCCGCTGCGGGGTGACTGGCTGCTTACGCCTCACTCGACAACAACCTCTCTAATCCCCGCTCGCCGCAGCCCGCTGCTGGGTGGAACTGCCAGGGTGGCGATGGGGTAGCTGGCATTTCAGCACGTGTGCGGATGGGGGACAAACAGGCATCCGCGCACGATTTGCTGCGTACAAATCAGACATTCACTATCAAGAGCGGACCGAATACTGCAGAGTGCGGTCCGGATGCTACGGAGAGTTACTTTCGATCTTTAAATGCCTACCGAACCGTTATCACTCTCACCCGACCGTTCACCTCCGGGTACGAACTCTCGGTGACCAGAGGTGGGACGACTAGCGCAGTCGGGCGAGGAGGGCGTGTTCGACGAGGGTGATGAGGGCGCTTTTGGCGCTGTCGCGGCGGCGGGCGTCGAGGGTGATGACGGGGGTGTCGGG
>NZ_JBIWML010000084.1:0-5761 GCF_044766665.1 Kitasatospora sp. NPDC101801 | reverse complement strand
CGACCACTGCTCATCAGAAAGATCTCCACGCCCCACACCATGATCATCACAGCGCGAGGACTGGACCGGAACCCCGTTCTAAAACACGGCCTAGCAGTGTTCGGTCGAAGGACGCGTCAGCTGCCCCGTGGACCCACCGCCAAGGTCAGTTCGAGGACCCGGTCCGGCGAGGCGAGATCCGGAAACAGCTCCCGCAGCTGCGCCATCCGGTACCGGACCGTCTGAGGATGGACGAACAGTGCCGCCGCCACCTCGTCCCGCCTGCCCTGGTGCAGCAGCCACGCCCGCAAGGTCTCCTCCAGCCGCCGTGCGGTCGCGGCAGGCAGAGTCCGCAACGGCGCGAGGGCCCGGGTACGCAGGTCTGCGAACGCGTCCGTGTCGGCGCTCAGCACCAGCTCGGGCAGGTGGTCCTCGGTGTCGCGAATCCCGGAGGAGAGGGAGCGCGCCCGTACGGCCCGGGCGTACGAGGCGGACGCCCGGGTCCACGGCCGTGCCGGGCCGACCACGGCGGCGCGGTCGGTCAGCTGCCGCAGGAGGTGCGGTCGGTCGGCATCGGGGACGAGCAGCACACCGGTGGCGTCCGGTAGGTCGTCGAGGACGAGAGTGCTCGGGTCGAGCACGCGGTAGGCGGGCCGGGCCTGGGCGGCGGGCAGCAGGACCACGGTCAGCGAAACCGGGGGCTGCCACCCGGCCCGTTGGGCGGAGGACAGCAGTACGTCCGGGCCCGCGTCGGCGAGGAGGTCGCGGGCCAGGTGTTCCAGGTGGCGCTCGTGGGCCCGGCCCCGGGCGGCCAGTTCGTCGGCGTGGCCGGCGGCGCTCGCGGCGGAGAGCTCGTCGATGTAGGCGAAGGTCAGCTCGGCGAACTTGGCGACCTCGGCGGCGGGCAGACCCGCGGGTACGGCACCCGCTGCCAGGTATCGCCAGGCCACCCGGGCGCCGACCCGGTAGGCGCTGAGCAGGGCGTCCATCGAACGGCCGTCGCGCACCTCGCCGCGGCCCAGCTCGTAGGCCGCGTCACCGGCGTCGCCACCCGTGGCGTTCCCGCTCGCGAGGTCCAGGTAGTGCCCCAGGGCGGTCCGGACGGCTCGGCGGATGGTGCCGCCCATGCGGCCCGAGAGGGCGTTGGCGTAGGAAGGAACCTCGCTGATGATCGCCTGCACCACCTCGTCGGCGGTGGCCGTCAGCGCGGCCCGAAGCGCGGCGACCGTCGTCTCGTCCAGGACCGGTTCGCCGGCCCTCCGAACTGCATTGCTCACGTTCTTGTTCCCCACGAACAATTCTGCCGATCAGATTCACGTCCTGTGGTCAGGACTTTACGCCCCGAGGCGCAGCAAGCTGGAGTCATGACGAGTGCAGCCCTCCGCAGCAGGGCGTGGAAACTGCTGGAGATGGTCACGACGCCGCTGCTGCCGTCGGACTACCTCGACCTGGTGAGCCCGCTGCGTGCGGGCGCCGACCTGCGGGGGCGCATCGAGGCCGTGCACCCCGAGACGGGTGAGGCCGCGACCGTGGTGATCAGGCCGGGACGGGGCTGGCGCGGCCACTCGGCCGGTCAGTACGTGCGGATCGGGGTCGACGTCGACGGCACGCGGCTGTGGCGTGCCTACTCCCTCACCTCACCGACGGACCGTCAGGACGGCCGCATCACGATCACCGTGAAGGCGATCCCGGACGGCAAGGTCAGCAACCACCTCGTCCACCGGACGACACCGGGCACGCTGGTCCAACTCGACCAGCCGGCCGGTGACTTCGTGCTACCGCCGGCCAAGCCCGCCAAGGTGCTCTACCTGACGGCCGGCAGCGGCATCACGCCCGTGATGGGCATGCTGCGCGACACCGGGCTCGACGACGTGGTCATGGTCCACTGCGCGCCGCAGCCGCAGGACGTGATCTTCCGCAAGGAACTGCACGGCCTGGTCGCGGACGGGAAGCTGCGCCTCACCGAGGTGCACACCACCACGGACGGCCGGCTCGACCTCGCCCGTCTCGGCGATCTCGTGCCCGACTGGGCCGAGCGCGAGACCTGGGCCTGCGGGCCCGAGGGTCTGCTCGACGCCGCGGAGCGGCACTGGGCCGAGCACGGTGTCCAGGAGCGCCTGCACACCGAACGGTTCCGCCCCCGCGTCGTCGTCACCGGCGACGGCGGCGAGGTCACCTTCAGCGCCACCGGCAGGACCGTCGACGCGGACGGCGCCACGCCGTTGCTGGACATCGGCGAGCAGGCCGGCGTACTCATGCCCTCCGGGTGCCGCATGGGCATCTGCTTCGGCTGCGTCACACCGCTCAAGGCGGGCGCCGTCCGCGACCTGCGCACCGGCGAGATCACCGAGGCCGAGCCGGGCGTCCTCATCCAGACCTGCGTGTCCGCCGCGGCGGGCCCCTGCGACATCGAACGGTAGAGGTACCTTGACCGCCATCGACCCCACCGCCCACCTGACCGCAGAGCAGATCGAGGAGCTCGGCCGCGAGCTGGACGCGATCCGCGACGAGGTGATCGCCGACCGCGGCGAGAAGGACGCCGCCTACATCCGCAAGGTCATCTCGGCGCAGCGCAAGCTCGAGCTGGCCAGCAGGGGCGTGCTGCTGTTCTCGTTCTTCCCGCCCGCGTGGCTGCTCGGCACCGCCGGCCTGTCCGTGGCGAAGATCATGGACAACATGGAGATCGGCCACAACGTCCTGCACGGCCAGTGGGACTGGATGCGGGACCCGAAGATCCACTCCACCACCTGGGAGTGGGACCACGTCTCGCCGGCCGAGCAGTGGAAGCACTCGCACAACGAGCTGCACCACACGTACACCAACGTGATCGGCAAGGACAACGACCTCGGCTACGGCATCATGCGCGTCGACGAGGACCAGCGGTGGCACCCGTTCCACCTCGGCCAGCCGCTGTGGAACTTCCTCAACGCCTGCTTCTTCGAGTACGGCATCGCGGCGTACGACCTGGAGCTCGGCAAGAACCTGCAGAAGCACCGCCGCCGGAGCCCGGAGTTCCGCGCCCGGGCCAGGGCCGTGGGCCGCAAGATCCGCAAGCAGGTGCTCAAGGACTACGTGATCCACCCGCTGCTGTCGGGCCCGTCGTTCCTCACCACCCTCGCCGCCACGTTCACCGCGAACCTGGTCCGCAACATCTGGACCCACTCGGTGATCATGTGCGGGCACTTCCCCGAGGGCGTGCAGGTCTTCGAGCGCCGGTCGGTCCAGGGCGAGACGCGCGGCCAGTGGTACCTGCGCCAGATGATGGGCTCGGCGAACATCAGCGGCAGCAGGGCCATGCACTTCATGACCGGCAACCTGTCCCACCAGATCGAGCATCACCTGTTCCCGGACCTGCCGAGCAACCGGTACGCCGAAGTCGCGGTGAAGGTGCGCGCGCTGTTCGACAGGTACGAGCTGGAGTACGTCACCGGCCCGCTGCCCAAGCAGGTCTTCTCCGCGTGGCACAAGGTCTTCCGGCTCTCCCTGCCGAACCGGAAGCCCAAGGGCGGGACACCGGCCCGCGAGCAGCAGCTCGTCGCGGCCTGATCCGCTCAGTGCAGCGCGGGGTGGTCCGCGACGACGGTGCAGGAGCCGGGGGCGATCTCGGTGAAGCCCGCGTCGCGGACCACCGGCAGGTGACCGTCCGTCAGTCCGGCCCAGTCCTGCTTCGACGCCGTCCGGACGGCCAGCGGGAAGCTCGCCTCCGCCCACTCCTTGCGCTGCGCGTCGTCCAGCCGCCACCAGGCGAGCTGGGCGGCGTGGCCGGTCTGCGCCATGGTCTTGCCCGCGCTCATCTCCAGGTCCGGGTTCAGCCAGAGCACCGGCACCCCTGGCTCGACCGGGCCGGGCTCGGCGGGGTCGTCCAGGTCGGTGCCGGAGACCTGGAGCTTGGCCAGCTCCTTCGGCCAGCCGTCCAGCGGGATCGGCGGGAAGACCCGGACCTCGGCGGACTCTCCGGTGACCGTGATGCCGGGCAGCTCGTTCGCCTTGCGCCACTCACCACCCCGGGCCCGCCGGACCACCTTGCGGATCCGGGCGTCCTCCCAGGCGGCCACCCGCTCCGCCCACTCCCCCTCGGGCTCGGTCACCCGGGGGTCGGCGAGCAGCGTGAGCACCGCCCGGGCCGAGGTCTCCAGCGCGTCGGTGCGGGCCGGGGGTTCGGCCTTCTCCAGCCGGACCACCAGCGGCAGCACGTACTGCGGCTGGTCGTCCCGAGGGTCGGAGGCGGCCGGGGTGCTGGGAGCGGTGAAGGGAGACGTCGTCACCCCACCAGCATGCCAGCCGCCCGGCCGCGCCCGCCGCGCAGGTCAGCGCCGGTAGCCCCGGCCCGCCTCGCGCTCCTCGGCGTCCTCGTAGGTGAGGAACCAGCCCTCCGGGTGGGTGGCGGCCAGCAGTTGGTCGGTCCGGTCGGCCGTGTCCAGCTCGGGGTCGCCCTGCTCCTCCGGGCCGTAGACGCCGAACAGCTCGTCGGCGCAGCCGTCCCAGTCGTAGTCGTACAGGTCGACCGGCAGGTCGCCCATCATGTCGGCGACCGCCTGCGGCTGGGCCCCGAGCAGCTCCCGGGCGTCCACCAGGGCCAGCCGGAGCGCCAGTTCCTCGGCCAGGCAGCGCGGCAGCGGCCACTCGCCGAGCGCCAGGTCGTCGGCCAGGTCGTCGAAGGTGCGGGCGAGCGAGCGGCGCCAGCCCCGGTGCAGGTTCCAGGTCCGGCGGGGCAGCCGGGCCAGCACGGCCCAGTCCGCCTCCTCCTCGTCGGTGACCGGATCGCCCTCGTGCTCGTCCAGGTCGTCGTACGCCGCGTCGGCCAGCGTGATCAGCTGGGTGTGCAGCAGGCAGGCGGTGCGTGGCGTCAGGGTCCAGTCCCCGGTGCCGCCGCCCTCCTCCTCGTCCAGGTCGAGCGGGAACAGCTCGGCGAAGTCCGGGGCGAAGTCGTCGGTCAGCGCGATCTCCAGCGTGCCGCCCAGTGCCTCCACCCCGGGGATCGCGGCCACCAGCCGGTCCGGGTGCAGCAGTGCGCCGAGCGCCGCGTTCGGGTCCTCGGAGACCTCCCGCAGCAGCGCCTCCCGCTGCCCGGCCGGGTCGACCCCGGCGAAGTCCAGCTCCGTCACGGCGGCGCGGGCGGCGGCCCGCAACGCGTCCCAGTCGGTGATCCGGATGCCGAGCACCACCGTCGCCTCGATCTCCTGCGCGCCGGAGTCACCGGAATCCGCCGCCGCGCCCGGCCCCTGATGATCGCTTCGCTCGCCCATGGGTCAAGGTTTACAGACTGTTCGCGAGCGAGTCCACCGGCTTGGCAAGCCTTCGAGCGGCAGGATGAACGCATGAGCAACCTTGACGAGTACGGCGGCGGGCAGGGCCCGAGCGCCGATGTGCTGGTGGTCACAACCAACGACGTGCCCGGGTACCGGGTGGACCGGGTGATCGGCGAGGTCTTCGGACTCACCGTGCGCAGCCGTCACCTGGGCACCCAGATCGGCGCCTCCTTCAAGTCGATGCTGGGCGGTGAGCTCAAGGGGCTCACCAAGACCCTGGTCGAGTCGCGGAACCAGGCGATGGAGCGGCTGGTCGAGCAGACCAAGGCGCGCGGTGGCAACGCGGTGCTGATGATGCGCTTCGACGTGACCGAGGCGGCGGACCTGGGCACCGAGATCTGCGCCTACGGCACGGCCGTGGTGATCTCCCCCACCCCCTAGGGGTTGTCCCGTAACTGCTGGCCACAGGTGAGATGATCTTGTCCGTGGCTGGTGTGATCACGGCGTCGGAGCCGTCCTGGATAGCCCCGTTC
>NZ_JBIWML010000083.1:0-6374 GCF_044766665.1 Kitasatospora sp. NPDC101801 | reverse complement strand
CTCAGGTGAGAATGCATCCCGCGAGACTACGTGTCCCGCACGATCCGCACTCGACCGGTAAGAACGAGGCGAACGTTGCCTGATGCGGCACTAGGTTCCATCTGGGTCGCCGACGCGGCGTCTCGCATCGAGGATGGCAACAGGTAGCCACCCAGCGACCCTGAGCTACAAGCCGCACCTGCAAGGAGTACAGACATGGGCATGTCCGAGGCCGCCGACCGCGCGAGCACCTTCGTCCCGCACCGCTTCACCGAGCAACTGGTTGACCTGGGCGAGATCCGCATGAACTACGTCGCCGAGGGCGACCCGGACGCGCCCGCGCTGCTGCTGGTCCCCGCACAGGGCGAGTCCTGGTGGGGCTACGAGGACGCGATCGGGCTGCTCAGCTCGCAGTTCCGGGTGTTCGCGATCGACCTGCGCGGCCAGGGCCGCTCCACCTGGACCCCGGGCCGCTACAACCTGGGCACCTGGGGCGCCGACGTCGAGCGGTTCATCGACCTGGTCATCGGCCGCCCCGCGATCGTGGCCGGCAACTCCTCCGGAGGCGTCATCGCCGCCTACGTGGCCGCCTACGGCAAGCCCGGCCTGGTCCGGGGCGCGATCATGGAGGACCCGCCGCTGTTCTCCTCCCAGGCTGCCCCGCCGTACGGGCCCGGGATGATGCAGACGCTGGGGCCGATCTTCGCGCTGTGGGCCAAGTGGCTCGGCCCGCAGTGGTCCATCGGCGACTGGACCGGGATGGTCAAGGCAGCCCCCGAGGAACTGCCCGCGTTCCTGCACCCGGGCATCGGCTTCATGATGGGCGACGGCAACCCCGAATCCGGCGCATCCCCCACCCCGGTGCAGCACCTCAAGGAGTACGACCCCGAATGGGGCCAGGCGTGGGCCGACGACACCGCCAACGCCGGAGTCGACCACGCCACGATGCTCGCCCAGGTCAGGACCCCCGTCCTGCTCACCCACCACTTCCACATGACCGACCCCGACACCGGCCAGCTCATGGGCGCCATGACCGACATCCAGGCCGCCCAGGCCCGCCGCCTGCTGGAATCCACCGGCCAGCCCGTCACCTACACCCCGCTCGACGCCCCGCACACCATGCACGAGCCCATGGCCCAGCAGTACGTCGACGTCATCACCGACTGGATCAAGACCCTGCCCTGAACCGAGAACAGCACAGCACAGCCGGCCGTCGGACGGCCCAGGCGCAGTAGCTCGCGCACCGAGCGGGAGCCAGCCGGGCCGTCGACCGTCACCGTGCGTTTCCACTTGCGCGTCAGCGGGGAGCTCAAGTGGCCGCCAGTGGGGACCGCCACTGGGGAATCGCTGGCCGTACACGGGGAGATGATCTTGGCCGCTGACAGCACGCCCGGCCCACTAGTTGACCAGCAGTGAGAGATCGAGCAATCCGCACCCTCCGCCAGGTGCCGACGAGCCAGCAGGCCCTGCCAGTACGCCCTGACCGGCAGGTTCCGCCCTGCGGCGGCGGGGGCGGAAGCGCCTTCGGCGCTGCGTTCTTTCTGGTCCGGGCGCCCCGCTGCGCGGTTCCCCCGGCCCCCCTCCCGCGGCCCAGTATCCGGAGCCGGCCGCCCGCCTCAAGGGCGCTTCGCGTGGCTGCGCCACCGGCCTGCGGCCGGCCCTTGACCCGGACGACCTCTTTGCCCCGGACCCCAGGCAGCTATCGGGGGGACGGGGGAGGTGCGCCCGTTGATCTGACGGCCTGTCAGTCGTCCGACCGGCATGCCGAACCACGCCTTCAAGCTTGACCAGAAACTCCCAACGAGGTAATATTGTCCTTGTTGGGAGGGGATGGCACCCCCGACCAACGGACAGAGACCATGCACCTGTTGGAGGATTCTTGACCACCGCATTCGCCCCCGTTGAGCTGCTGTCCGACGAGGTCGCCTCGCCGGACCTGAACGAGCCGACCGCCGCTTTCGCTGCCGAGCCGAGCGATGGCCCCGACGGCCTCACCGGCCAGGCCGAGAGCTCGGCGAAGGTGCTTCTCGAAGACGTCGACCCGACGGAGCTGACGTTCACCCGCAACGTCCGAAAGGCCGAACTGACCGCCGACTTCGTCGCTTCCATCGCGGAGAACGGCCTCTACCAGCCGATCATCGCCACCCCTCATGAGGACGGGATCGCGATCATCCTCGGCAACCGCCGGGCCAAGGGCGCGATCGAGGCCGGTCGCCTGGTCGACGTCATCGTGCGCAGCGACCTCACCGCCGAAGAGGCGCGCATCATCGCGCAGCTGATCGAGAACATGCACCGGGAGGACATGAAGCAGAGCGAGATCGGCGACGCCTACGCGCAACTGTCCATCGAACTCGGGCTCGACGCGGACCAGATCGCCACTCGGGTCGCCCAGGACCCGAAGAAGGTCCGCGCGTCGATCGCGCTGGCCGGAATGCCGAAGGTGGCCCGCTCCGCTGTCGACAAGGGCGAGATGACCTTCGAGCAGGCCGAGGCCCTGGCCGAGTTCGAGGGCGACCCGAAGGCGTACAAGCGACTCCTCGCCAAGATCGAGAACGGGCACAGTCTGAGCTGGGCGATCAAGAAGGAGCGACGGAAGGCGGAACGGGCGACAGTGCGGGCAGAGACCGCCCAGGCGCTCGCTGCGGCCAACGTCCGGATGGTCGGCGAGCCCGAAGGGTTCGGCTGGGGATCGTCGCGCGAGGTGAACGTCAACCGCCTTGCCGATGCTGACGGCGTGGTTCTGACTCCCGAGACCCACGCAGCTTGCGCGGGGCATGCAGCGTTCTTCAACGAGCGCGAGGACGGAGACCTCAAGGCCACGTTCCTCTGCCGCGATCCACACAAGTACGGGCACCACGTCTCTGGCTCCTACAACTTCCTCAGCGCCGAGGAGTCGGCCGCCAAGGCAGCGGCGGAGCAGGCCGCCCGCGAGCGCAGGGAGGCGCTGGCCATCTCCCAGGAGGTGCGGGCGGAGTACATCCAGGAACTTTGCCGCTCGAAGAAGGTGCCCAAGGGGATGACGAAGAAGGTTCTTCGGCTGCTCTACACGCGGGGGGCGGATGAGGCCAGCCCCGAGGCACTGGCCTACCTGAACGCGCCGGGCGACGACGACCCGAGCGACCGGTTCGAGCGCTTCACCCGACGGATGGCTGAGGCACGCCTGCCGCTGGCGCTGCTGGCCGTCGTTGCGGTTCGGGCGGAGCGTGCGGTCCGGCAGACCATCTCCGGCTACGGCGACAAGTGGGCCGTGCTGGACTGGTTCGAGTTCCTGGTGGCCTACGGCTACGAACTGGACGCCTCTGAGGCCGAGTTGGTGGCTGATCTCTCGGCACAGATCGCCGAGGCGGAAGCGCGGGCCGCCGAGAAGGCGGCGGCGGACGCTGCCCGGCAGGCTGACGAAGACGAAGACGAAGACGAAGACGAGGAGGCCGGGGTCGAGGAGGAGACGGGCGGGCCGGAGCTGGCCGCCGACGAGGACGCCGGGGTCGAGGAGGAGACGGGCGGGCCGGAGCTGGCCGCCGACGAGGACGCCGGGGTCGAGGAGGAGACGGGCGGGCCGGAGCTGGCCGCCGACGAGGACGCCGGGGTCGAGGAGGAGACGGGAGACGAGCTGAGTCGGCACCTGGCGGCCATCGCGGGCACCGCTTCTGACGACTTGGAGAAGGACTGGGAGGCGCTCTACCCGGAGATCAACGAGGCCATCGCCGCCTAGACCCATGGGGACGCGACCCCCTGTCTGAAAACAGCCGGGGGTGTCCGATGGCACCGGACACCCCCGGCCCTGCTGACCACACCACCACTCGCCGGAGGACCCGTGCATCTGCACCTCGCCACCACCACCGACCACCGACCGCCCACGGTCCGAGCCGACCTCGCTGTCCATCTCGCCGGGCACCACGAAGCCCACGCGGTGCTGATCGCCCGCACCATCCTGCTGACCATGCCGTCCGTCCGAGTGCGTCTGGCTCACCCGCAGCCCGCGTACGAGGCGTACAAGGCGTGGACCAGTGCTGCCGACCACGCCGCCCGCTTGTTCGCCGGGGCGAAGTCCGGCACCGTCCCCGAGCCCGACGGGCAGGTGTCCGGACACCTGCGCCTTGACCGGCCCGTGCCCCCGGCAGTTATCGAGACTCTGCCCGCGAGGCTCAGCCCGACCGGCGCGCCCCAGCTGCGGATCAGCGTTGGGGGCCTGCTCACCGTGATCACCGACAAGGCGGCGTTCACCGGCCAGCTCAACCTCTGGACCACCGCCTACCGCCACGCCACGCGCCAGTGGGACAACCTCCCCTCCGTCGAGGAGCTGGCGGCCGGATCGCTGCCCCGCTTCGATGACATCGCGGCTCCGGTGCTCGCCGAGGCGGCGGCATGAGCGACGCTCGTCCGACCGGCCCGCAGTACGTCACCCTCGTCACCGAAGGCGGCTACCGGATGCACGCCACGATCACCCTGGACTGGGAGATCGGTGCCGCCCTCTACAGAATCCCGGAGCTGGGCGGCACGATCACCCTGGGGTGGGCGTCCGGCCACTACTACACGCGGTGCTGCGACGGGAACGCGATCCAGGTCACCTACGGCAAGCCCGACAAGAGCCCGTTCACCAAGCACTACCAGGACGCGCCGACCGTCTACGGCGTCCAACTCGCCGACCAGGCTGTTTTCCACCCCGAGTCGATGAGCCCCACGAATCACCGGTGGTTGGGCGTCCGGCGCGAGATCGGGGGCCACTACAGCCCCAGCGCGCCGGAGGGCACCCAGCGCAGGACAGCCGCCATCGTCCACGCGATCACCCAGCACATGCTGTCCCGCCCGTGGGCCGACGAGCTTCGACGCGCCCACGACGAGCACCACGCCCCCGCCCGGCACCGTCACCACCAGCGGACCATCACCGAGCTGGAGGGCGAAGCGGCCAAGCTCCAGGAGAAGATCACGCAGGAGAAGACCCGGGCGGCCGTCCAAGCCATCGTGATCGAGGAAGCGGCCAGCAGAGCGGACGGAGCCCAGACTCCGCCCGCTCTGCTGGTCCAGCACCAGCAGCTCGCTGCCTGAGACCGGCCGCCCGATCCGACGACACGGGTCGGGCGGCCGGGCGGCCGGCACCGCTGGGGAGGGGGCATCGAGCCCCCTCCCCAGCGCCCGCCTCCGCCGTCCGGGGCCGACCCCCTGCCGCCACGGACCCGCCGACCATCCGGGCACCAACGTGCCCACCGCAGGGACGTACGCTGATGAGAGAACCGCGCCCGCACGGCGCGAACCCGAGGAGCAACCCGATGCACCACCCCGCCCCCTCCCCGGAGGCCCGCCGCCGAGCGGTCTCCTCCGCCACTGGCTCGCTCCGAGCCGAGGGCCTCACCCCCAGCGCGGAGTACCTCACCGACGCGGAGGAGTACGCGGCCGGGCGGATCACCGCCGACGAGCTGGTGCAGCGTGCCGAAGCCCGTCACCGCGTGCCTGATGTCGAGCGGCCGGCCCCCTGACGATGGCCGACCCCTACGCCGACCCCGACAGTGGCGTCCTGCGCAACCGGCTGGGCATCACCGACCCCCAGGCCCTCGCCGCTGCCGAAGCCGACATCACTGCCGCCCGTCTCACCCGGATCGCCGAGAAGCCCGTCCCCGGCCGGTACGACCTCGCCCACCTCCAGAGCTTCCACCGCGAGGTCTTCGGGAGCATCTACCCGTGGGCGGGCGACGTCCGCTCGATCGAGATCGCCAAGGGCAACACCCAGTTCTGCCTCGTCCGGATGATCCCTGACTTCGCTGCCGATACATTCGGTCGCCTCGCCCGCCGCCAGGACCACCTCCGTGGCCTCGACCGTGACCAGTTCCTCACCGGCCTTGCCGACCTCTACGGCGACGTCAACGCCCTCCACCCGTTCCGGGAGGGCAACGGCCGGGCACAACGGGCCTTCCTTGGCCAGCTCGCCGCCGACGCCGGACACCCGATCGACTGGACCCGGCTTGATCCCGACCGCAACACGTTGGCGTCCATCGCATCGTTCAACGGCAACACCGGCCCTCTCCGCGCGATGCTCGCAGACCTCACCGTCGAGCAGCCGGCCACCAGGACCACGTCGACCACCAGGACCACGGCCCCGGCTCAGCTGATCCAACCCCCGCCGGTCCAAACGCTGAACCGACCGACCATCCGGCCCTGACCCGGAACGCGGACGGCCGGTGGACACCCCCGCGAGCGGGTTGGCACGGTCCACCGGCCAGAGACCACAGCACCCCGCAGGCGGGGCGTGCAGAACCTCCAGCGTAGACGAGACGCCACCTGCCTCGAAACACCGTCCGGGGGAGTGGTCGCGCCGTTGGCGCGGCGGTGTTGTTGGGCGGCGTTGCCGCCGGCCGCCTGCGGCGGCGGGGGCGGAAGCGCCTTCGGCGCTGCGTTCTTTC
>NZ_JBIWML010000082.1:0-9275 GCF_044766665.1 Kitasatospora sp. NPDC101801 | reverse complement strand
GGCGTTGACTTTTGGCACGCTGTTGAGTTCTCAAGGAACGGACACTTCCTTCGAGCCGCTTATCAGGCGGACCCTCCGGGCGCTTCGTTCGTGTTTCCCAGCTTAGCAGATCAATTTCGGCCGTTTTACCGGCTTCCTTCGTTCTGAATTCCCGCTGGGAGGGATTCCGCCGAATCGGTGGCGGGCATCCGTGGATGCTCACTGCCTCGTTCTGGCGATGTTGTAGACACTAAACCTTCAAGGCGACTGTTGTCCAGTCGGTCTCAACCGTTTAAAGCTACTAGCACATCTGGGCCGTGTCAACGGCTTTGTTGCGCTGAAGAGAAGACTACCAGGTCAGCGGCCCTGTCCTGACCAGCCGGGCTAGGCCGCGACCGGGTTCAGGTCGGCTCGATCGGCGGCTTCGAGGTCGCCGGCGTCTCCGGTGGCGGCGGCTCGGCGGCCGAGGACCAGGGCGTAGAGCAGGAAGAGGATCTCGGCGACGGTGCCGATGCCGATCCGGGCCCAGGTGGGGAGGCCGGAGGGGGTGACGAAGGCTTCCAGCAGGCCACTGACGAACAGGACGACGGTGAGGCCGATCGCCATGCCGATGATCGACCGGCCCTCCTCCGCGAGGGCGGTCGCCCGGGTGCGGGGGCCGGGGTCGACGACGGTCCAGCCGAGGCGGAGGCCGAGGCCGGCCGCGACGAAGACGGCGGTGAGTTCGAGCAGGCCGTGCGGGAGCAGCAGGCCGAGGAAGAAGTCCAGGCGGCCGGCCGAGCTCATCAGGCCGAGGGCGACGCCCAGGTTCATCACGTTGCTGATCAGGACCCAGACCACCGGGATGCCGAGCAGGACGCCGAAGATCAGGCACTGGGCCGCGATCCAGGCGTTGTTGGTCCACACCTGGGCGGCGAAGGAGCTGGCGGGGTGGTCGGAGTAGTACGTCTCGTACTGGCCACCGGGCTTGGTCATCTCGCGGATCTGGTCGGGGGCGGCCAGGCTGTCCCGGATCTCGGGGTGGGTGCTCACCCACCAGGCGATCAGGGCGGAGAGGACGATCGAGAGCACCGCGATCGGTATCCACCAGTGGCGGGACCGGTAGAGCGCGGCGGGGAAACTGACCGTGAAGTACCGGCCGGCGTCGCGCCAGGAGGCGTTGCGCGCGCCGGTCACCGCGCTGCGGGCCCTGGCGACCAGGGTGGTGAGCCGACCGACCAGGGTGGGGTCGGGGGCGGCGGACTGGACCTGGGCCAGGTGGCTGGTGGCGCGCTGGTAGAGGGTGACCAGTTCGTCGGCCTCCTCCCCGGTGAGGCGCCGCCGCTTGCTCAGGACCTCCAGACGGTGCCACTCCGCCTGGTGGGCGGTGACGAAGACGTCGAGGTCCATACGGCGGGCTCCTGCGGGTGAGAGCTACGGGTCGGGCTCAGCATGCCAGAGGGGAGGGCGGCTCTTCTCGGGGGTCGGGCAGCGCCGTATGTTGGCGGCTGGAGATCGCGGGATGGCCCCGCCGGATCGGACGGGGTGGCGACTGTGAGTCAGTTGGTGACGGGCGAGGCGGTGGTCCTCGGGCTGCGGTCGGCCAAGCTGCCGAGTCGGGCGCTGGCGATCTGGCTGGATCTCGCGGCCGAGTTCGCGGTCCTGATCGGCGTGCTCATCCTGCTGGAGCAGACCACCGGCGAGATGGACGAAGCCGCTGCCACCGCGATCGCGCTCGGGCTGATGGTGTTCTGCCTGGTGGGCGTACCGGTCATGGTGGAGACGCTGAGCCGGGGGCGGTCGCTCGGGAAGCTGGCGCTGGGCCTGCGGGTGGTGCGGACCGACGGTGGACCGGTGCGGTTCCGGCACGCGTTGGTGCGGGGGCTGGTGGGCTTCGTCGAGCTGCTGACCTTCATGGGGGTACCGGCCATCGTCTGCTCGTTGATCTCGCCGGAGGGCCGTCGGCTCGGGGACGTCTTCGCCGGGACCCTGGTGGTCCGGGAGCGGGTGCCCGGGGCGGGTGGCGGGCGGGCCGCGCTGCCGCCGCTGTCACCCGAGCTGATGCAGGGGCTCGGCAGTGGGCTGGTCGCGCTGGACCTGTCGGCGGTGCCGGACGGGCTCTGGCTGGCGATCCGGCAGTACCTGGGGCGGATCGGACAGCTCGACCCGGCGGTCGGGCACGGCATGGCGCTCCGGCTGGTCGGCGACCTGGTGGCCCGCACCGGGCAGCCCGCGCCCTACGGCGTGCCGCCGGCGGCGTACCTCGGCGCGGTGCTGGCCGAGCGTCAACGGCGGGACTGGGAAAGGTCGTTGGGTCACCAGGCCCAGCAGGCGCACGAGGTGCGGCAGGCCCCGCAGATGCAGCAGGCACCGACCCCGCAGGCGCAGCCCGCCGCGCCGGAACCGCAGCCGCAGCCGACGCCTCCGCCGACCGGCTTCGCGCCGCCGGCCTGAGGCCGGGTCAGGCGTAGTACTCGGTCGGCCACTGGTTGGGCGGCGACTCCAGCTCCTCCAGCTCGATGCCGGAGGCGGCGAGCACCACGTCGCCCGCCAGGTGGACGATCTGCTGCTCGCCGGTCTCCAGGTCGGCGACCTGGTACTGCTCGACCTGGAGCGGGCCCGAGTCGGTGTCGTGGGTCTGCACGGACTCCAGCAGCCAGCCCTGGTCGAGGGTGCGCGGGGCGAGCACCGGGTCGGTGAAGGCGACCAGCCTGACCCGGGAGCTGTCCCCCGGCTGGAGGCGGAGCAGCCGGGCGGTGGCGATCAGGAAGGCCGGTGAGGAGCCGGTGAAGGCGTGGGCCCGGTCGTGGCCCTCGGCCGCGTGCTCGGGGTTGCCGTCCGCCGCCGTCCGGACCCAGGTGACGCCGTCGACCGCGCCGCCGCGCACCAGCCAGCCGCCGGAACGCAGTTCGAGCCGCAGCGGTCGGCTGCGGGAGTCCAGGGTGAGGTCGGTGGTGGCCAGCACCGCGCCGTCGGCGGCGTAGGTCTTGGAGACGTAGCGCCAGCCGGCCGGGCCGGGGGCGCAGCTGAAACGTTCCTCACCGAGCGGCAGGTGGTCGTGGGTGTCGTGGTGCAGGTAACGGCCGTTGGGCATGGGCCGAAGCCTACGTGCAACCTTTCGGGGACCCGACCGCATCAGCCTGTCGGAGGGTGCGCCGATGCACCGTCCGGGAGGGGGCCCGATGACGGGGGAGTCGCACAACGCGGAGTTCGCCGCGTACGTGGCGGCCAGGAGTGGGTGGCTGCGCAAGGTCGCCTATCTCCTCTGTGCGGACTGGCACCGGGCGGACGACCTGGTCCAGGAGAGCATCACCAAGCTGTACGTGCGGTGGCCGCGGGTCAGGCGGGTGGAGAGCGTCGACGCCTACGCCAGGAAGGTGCTGGTGAACACCTTCCTGGCCGAGCAGCGCACCTCCTGGTGGCGGCGCACCGACCGGGCCGCGGTCCTGGCGGACGGGGCGCTGCCGCCCGCCGGTGATCTGGAGGCGGCGCTGGACCTGCAGCGGGCGCTGGCCGCGTTGCCGCCCCGGCAGCGGGCGACGGTGGTGCTGCGGTACTACTGCGATCTGAGTGTGGATCAGACCGCGGACGCGCTGGGCTGCTCGCCCGGCAATGTGAAGAGCCAGAGCGCACGGGGGCTGGAGGCGCTGCGGCGCACGCTCGCCCCGGGGCGGCTGGCGCTCTCGGAGGGAGCGGCGCGCAATGGCTGATGAACTTCCTTCATTGACAGCGGAGTTGGAGGCAATCGTGGATGTCCCGGGGCCGGTCAGTACGGTGGACGCGCAGCGGGCGCAGCAGGACGGGCTGGCGCGGCTGCGGCGCCGCCGGCGGGCGGCGGTCGTCGCCACCGGGGTGGCCGTGGCGGTGGCCGCGACGCTCTCGCTGACGCTGCCCGGCAGTGGCGGGAAGGCGCTCGGACCCACCGGGACGCTGTCGCCCAGCCCGGTCCCGTCCCTCTCACAGAGCCCGTCGGCGACACGTTCGCCCAGCGCGCCGCCCGGCAGCGGCACACCGGCGCCGGACCAGAGCCAGACCGCCGCACCTCATGCCGGACGGGCCCCGCTCACGGTGGAGGCCGACTTCGGCTGGCTGCCGGCGAGCTCCACGACGATCCGCTACCAGCTCAGCCCGAACGGCATGACGGTCCGGGCGGAGGGCGCCCTCGGGGCCGACCCCATGGTGCCGTTCTTCGTCCTGACGGCCTTCCCGGCCGGCGTGACTCCCCCGCTGACGGACTTCCCGGGCGGATCGCACCCGGTCAAGGTGCCCGCACCCCCGGTGAACGGGCAGGAGGCGTACTGGGTCTCCTCGGACGACCCGGGCTACGCCTCGGGGCTGAACATCCTGCACTGGAAGAGCCCGGACGGACGGTGGCTGGAGCTGAACAGCAGCTATGTCCCGGCGGCGGACAAGGAGCGGGTGCCGCTGCGGATCGCCGCCGACGTGAAGCCGGGTCACCGGCCGGTCCCGCTGCCGCTGCGGGTGGACGGGATCCCGTCGGGCTTCGTGCTCAGCTCGGCGGGTTTCCGGCAGGGGACCGGCCAGGACAAGGGGACCTGGACGGCCGAGCTGGTCCACTCGGCGGCTCCGGGTCTGTACTTCATGACGCGGGTGTCACCGGACGCCCACCACTCGCAACCCGGCGGGCCGAGCACGGACCCGTGGGGAGGAGGCTGCAAGGCGGCGGACGGCGTGCAGGTCTGCGTGGAGTTCGTCACCCCGGGCACGCTCGACGCGGTGGGCGGTGTGCAGGGCTGGCTGGACAAGGTGACCCTGCTCGGCACCGACCCGGCCAAGTGGACGGCCGACGTGCTCAACTGACGGCCCGTGGAACGGGGAACGCCCGGTGCCAGTCGGCACCGGGCGTTCGGCCGCGCGAGCGCGGCAGGATCAGTAGCGGTACTGCTCCGCCTTGTACGGGCCCTCGACCGGGACGCCGATGTAGTCGGCCTGCTCCTTGGTCAGGACGGTGAGCTTGACGCCCAGGGCGTCCAGGTGGAGCCGGGCGACCTTCTCGTCCAGGTGCTTGGGGAGCACGTAGACGCCGACCGGGTACTCCTCGGTCTTGGTGAAGAGCTCGATCTGCGCGATGGTCTGGTTCGCGAAGGAGTTCGACATCACGAAGGACGGGTGACCGGTCGCGTTGCCGAGGTTCAGCAGACGGCCCTCGGACAGCAGGATGATGGTGTGGCCGTCCGCGAAGCGCCACTCGTGGACCTGCGGCTTGATCTCGGTCCGGACGATGCCCGGGAGCTTCGCGAGACCGGCGATGTCGATCTCGTTGTCGAAGTGGCCGATGTTGCCGACGATCGCCTGGTGCTTCATCTTCTCCATGTGCGAGGCAAGGATGATGTCCTTGTTGCCCGTGGTGGTGATGAAGATGTCCGCGATGCCGACGACCTCGTCCAGGGTGGTGACCTGGTAGCCGTCCATCGCCGCCTGCAGGGCGCAGATCGGGTCGATCTCGGTGATGATGACGCGGGCGCCCTGGCCGCGGAGCGACTCGGCGGAGCCCTTGCCCACGTCGCCGTAGCCGCAGACGACGGCGACCTTGCCGCCGATCAGGACGTCGGTGGCGCGGTTGATGCCGTCGATCAGCGAGTGGCGGCAGCCGTACTTGTTGTCGAACTTCGACTTGGTGACCGCGTCGTTGACGTTGATGGCCGGGAACAGCAGCTTGCCGTCACGGTGCATCTCGTACAGGCGGTGGACACCGGTGGTGGTCTCCTCGGTGACGCCCTTGATGGTGGCCGCCATCTCGGTCCACTTGTTCGGGGTGTCCTTGAGGGTGCGGTTGAGCACCTCGAGGATCAGGCGGTACTCGTCGTTGTCCGCCGTGGACGGGTCCGGAGCGGCACCGGCCTTCTCGAACTCGACGCCCTTGTGGATCAGGAGGGTGGCGTCGCCGCCGTCGTCCAGGATCATGTTCGGGGTCTGGCCGTTCGGCCAGGTGAGCGCCTGCTCGGTGCACCACCAGTACTCCTCCAGCGTCTCGCCCTTCCAGGCGAAGACCGGGACACCGGCGGGGTTCTCGGGGGTGCCCTCGGGGCCGACCGCGATGGCGGCGGCCGCGTGGTCCTGGGTGGAGAAGATGTTGCAGGAGCACCAGCGGACCTCGGCGCCGAGCGCGACCAGGGTCTCGATCAGGACGGCGGTCTGCACGGTCATGTGCAGCGAACCGGTGATCCGGGCGCCGGCCAGCGGCTTGGTGGCCGCGAACTCCTTGCGGATCGACATCAGGCCGGGCATCTCGTGCTCGGCGAGCTGGATCTCCTTGCGGCCGAAGGCGGCAAGCGAGAGGTCGGCGACCTTGAAGTCACCGTTGAGGTTGGTCGACATGCGGTACTGCTCCTCGCTGCGTGGGATGGGACGGGCCGGTCTTACGGGTGTGCTTCGGTGGCAGGACGCCCGACGGCACGGCGCACTGCTCCTGCGGCACAATCCGTCGGAGGACCTCTCTCCCTCGACCGCCCGCGCCCGGATGCACCGGACGCCGCGATCGACCGCCATCAGCAGCGACGTTTGGCTCTGCTGACGAATCTACACCGACGGCGCAATCGCACGGGATTCGTACGGGTGGATTCGGCCGGGTCCGACCGGAGCCGACGGTGCGTCAGTGGGCGGGGCCGTCAGTGGGTGGGGCCGCCAGGGGTGGCCGCCGGGTCGAGGCCCTGGGCCTCCTTCGCCGCGCTGTAGATGTCCGGCTCCAGGTAGATCACCCGGGCGATCGGGACCGCCTTGCGGACCCGGGCCTCGGCGAGGTCGATGGCCTCGGCCACCTGGGTGGCGCTGTCCTCGGCGTTGACGCCGATCTTCGCGGCGACCAGCAGCTCCTCCGGGCCGAGGTGCAGGGTGCGCATGTGGATGATCCGGGTCACCGAGTCGTGGTCGACCAGCGCCGCACGGATCTTCTGCACGTCGTTCTTGTCGGCGGACTCGCCGATCAGCAGGCTGCGGGTCTCCAGCGCGAGGATCACCGCGATGACCACCAGCAGCAGGCCGATGGAGAGGGTGCCGATGCCGTCCCACACCCCGTCACCCGTCAGCACGGTGAGCCCGACGCCGAGCAGCGCGAGCACCAGACCGATCAGCGCGCCGAAGTCCTCCAGCAGCACCACCGGCAGCTCGGGCGCCTTGGCCCGGCGGATGTACTCGATCCACCCCAGGCTGCCCTTGGACTTGCGCCCCTCGGTGATCGCGGTCCGGAAGGACCAGCCCTCCGCCAGGATGGCGAACACCAGCACGCCGACCGCCCAGTACCAGCCGTGCAGCTCGTGCGGGTGGCGGATCTTCTCGACGCCCTCGTACACGGCGAACAGGCCGCCGACGCTGAACAGCACGATGGAGACCACGAAGGCGTAGATGTACCGCTCGCGGCCGTAGCCGAACGGGTGCTCCTCGTCCGCGTCGCGGGCCGCCCGCTTGCTGCCCACCAGCAGCAGCACCTGGTTGCCCGAGTCGGCCACCGAGTGCACGCCTTCGGCCAGCATCGAGGACGAGCCGGTGAAGGCGAAGGCCGTGAACTTGCTCGCGGCGATCGCCAGGTTCGCGGACAGCGCCGCAACCAGTGCCTTGGTGCCGCCTTCGGTGCTCATGCTGGGGTGGTGTCCCTCCGACTGGGCCGGTGCGCCGCACCGGCCGACGCTCAGCTTGCCGACCGCACACAGTATCCCGGTGGGGTACGGCGCCTGAGCTCCGGTCAGTCCCGCGTGGCGGCCAACCCGAGGTAGACGGCGGCGAAGTCGGTCAGCGCGGTGAGCTCGGCCAGTGCCTGGAGCGGATCGGCCAGCGCGCTGCGGTACTCGGTCAGCCGGACCTCGTGCGCCTCGGCCAGCCGGTGCGCGCGGCGGACCGGGTAGCTCGGCTCCGGCACCTCGGCCTGGTCCTCCTCGGCCGGATCGGCGGCCCGGCCCGGGGTCTGACGGAGCAGCAGCACCTGGAGCAGCAGCGGGTCGGGCTCCTCCACCCGGTCCCGGAAGAAGTCGTCCGGGTCGGCGCCCGAGCCGAGCTGGCCGACGAACATGCCCCGGTGGGTGGTCAGCACCTGGGGCAGCACCCCGGCCAGGGCGGGCCGGCCGGCCCGGTCGGCCAGCATGGTGGCGAACCGCTCGGCCACCGCGGCCGCCACCGGGCCCTCGGCCCAGAGCAGCGGCACGGTGCCGGAGAGCTTGCCCGCCAGGCTCTTCGCCGGGTTCACGTAGGCGCCGGCGTCGGGGCGGCAGCGGACCGCCGTCTCGTCCAGCCGGTCGGCGGTGGACTGCAGGGCGCCGGGCGGCAGTTGGGTCACCCCGAGCTTCTCGGCGAGCGCCAGCAGCGGGGCCAGCAGCGCCCAGAGCGCGCCCGGGTCCAGCGCGGGCAGGTCCGGCTCGGTGCCCGCGGCCGGCTCCACCGGCTCCACCGCGGACGGTGCGTACGGCAGCGGGAGGCCCCGGACCTGGTGGGCGGCCTCGGTCAGCGGGCTCACCGCCGGGGCGATCACCACCACCGCGCAGCCGCGCGCGTACGCCTGCTGGGCGAGGCCGATCAGACCCTGCTCGGTCCCGTCGATGGAGGCGATCACCAGCAGGTCGACCGGGCCGACCCAGCCGGGCAGTTGCCAGCTCAGCCCGGCCGAGAAGACCGGGTCGGCCGCCGTCCGGTCCCGCCGCACCGGCTCGGCGTCGGTCGGCGGCAGCGGGAGCACCTGGGTGGTCCCGGCCGCCAGCGCGGCCAGCGCGGCACCGGCGGCCAGCACGCTGCCGTGGCCCGCGACCAGCAGGGTGCGCGGTCGGCCGTCCGGCCGGAGCGCGGCGAGCCCGGCGTCGTCGGCGAGCCGCAGGGCGGTCCGCACCCGCGCCCCGGCACCCGCGAGGGCCAGCAGGGCGTGGTCGTGGTCGGCGCGCTGGAGGGCGGCCGGGTCGTCGAGCAGGCTGTCGTCGATCATGTCGGCTGGCCTCCGGCCTCGGACTCGTCAGGAGGGGCGGCGGGCCTCGTCCACCAGCAGCACCGGGATGCCGTCGCGGACCGGGTAGACCAGGCCGCAGCTCTCGCCGGTGCAGCGCAGCTCGCGCTCCTCACCCTTGCTCTCCTCGGCGAGCGCGGAGTGGCACTCGGGGCAGACCAGGATCTCCAGCAGGAAGGACGGCAGGCTGCTCATGGTCGTCAGGCTCCAGAAGTCGGTACACGGTGCGCCGGTACAGCGGTGCCCCGGCCGGGGGCAACCTTACCGGCCGGGGGTGCGGGTGCGGGTGTCAGGTGCGGATGAGGGTGAGGACGGTGTCGCGGATGGTGGTCATGGTGGTGGGGGTGTCGGCTTCGACGTTGAGGCGCAGGAGGGG
>NZ_JBIWML010000081.1:0-9332 GCF_044766665.1 Kitasatospora sp. NPDC101801 | reverse complement strand
GAGCGGGGCCAACGGCTGGAGCGAACCGCCGACGAAGGAGGCGGCACCGCTCACCCGCCCGTACACGTCCTGATCCACCGTCAGCAGCGTCGTGGGGGGGGTGGCCCCCCCCCCCCCCCCCCCCCCCCCCCACCCCACCCCCCCCCCCCCCCCCCCCCCCCCCCCCCCCGGCCGCGCCGGGGCCGGGGGGGGGGGGGGCGGCCGCCCCCCCCCCCCCCCCCCCCTCGTGCCGACGGCCGCGCCCTCGGGCCCGGCCGAGCGCTCCGCATCCCGTGGCGGACCGCCCCGTCGGCTGACCTGCTACCAGCCGTACCAGTAGAGCGAGCAGTTCGGCACCGAGTTGGTCTCGTCCGAGATGTCGGTGTCCTTCATCCAGCCCCAGTGACCGTTGTCCGCCTGGGTGAGCAGCCACCGGTACGGGTGGGTGTTGTTGCCGTTGTACTGGCCGTCGTCGATCTTGCAGGCGAACCAGCTGGTGCTCGAGTACATGGCGCCGGTCCAGCTGTTCTGGACCTCGGTGTCCTTGGTGGCCGCCCACACCGTGGCACCGGAGCGGTTGTGGCACTTGTACGCCTGGTAGGTGTAGTCACCGTTCCGGACGGTGAAGCCGCCGTTCCAGCAGCTGCTCGCGGCCTGGGCCGGAGCGGCGCCGACCAGCGCACCGCCCAGGACGATTGCCGCTGCGGCGGTACGGGCCGTGATCTGACGGAGGTTCACATCTGGCTCCTGGATCGAGAGGGTCTGTCCGCCCTCATGTTCAACTGCCGGGAGGGCCCCCGGTACCTACCGAACTGCAGGTTGCCTGGGGCCCGACGGCGCGGTAGAGCTGTCGGGGCTGCCCGGCTCGGGACGGACCCTGCCCTGCCCCCGAGCCGGAATGGTCTGTCACTCGTGATCAGCAGTGCCGCAGGCCGTTGCCGGTCGGATTGGCGTCGAAGGCACTGGAGGTGTCCAGGGCGACCGCAGGCACGTAGCCCCACATGCCCGAGTCGTCCCCCTGGGTGTAGTACCAGGTCGTGTTGCCCCCTTCGTGGAGCTGGCCGGTGGTCCAGCAGGCGAACCAGCTGTGAGTGCTGCGCAGCACGTCGCCGGTCTCGGAGTAGTAGCTGGGGCCCCACTTGACCGGTGCGACCCGGTTGCTGCACCAGAGCTTGCCGCCGCTCACCCCGCAGCCGGACGCCTGGGCCGTTGTCGCGGGACCGGCGATGACCACTGCTGCGGAGACGGCGGCCAGGGCGAGTCCCAGAGCGCGCTTGCTGAGCAGGGCAGAGAGGGTGAAGCGCTTCATTGGTGTCTCCCGTCGGTGTCGTCGAGCCGAGCGGTTCGACGAGGGACAGTTGTAGCCGCCCTGGCGCAGGCCGGGAACCTCTGAAGTCACAGGGTTCCGATGGTGTTGGGGTGGGTGCCCTGAGCCGCACCGTAGAGGTGGACCAGCCCTCCTCTCGCAAGCTCGGCTGTACACGTCACCTCTGCCCGAGGGCGATAGCCTCGGGGAGATCGGCCCAGGCCGGCCGCACTCGCAGTGCCTCACCCCCGGGGCGCCCCGGGCGGGTGGGCCCGCTCAGCCTCGTCGGACCTCGGCCGGGCGGTGGCTGTAGTGCGGGGCGCCGCGTTCGAGGGCGACCTGCGTCAGGGCCGGGTGGTCGGTCAGGGGGGTCAGGTCGCCGTCGGCGATCACCGTACGCCCGCAGATGGTGACCTCGCGCAGGGCGGGGTGGCCTGCCAGTGGGGCCACCGAGTCGATCGGGCCGCAGTTCTCCAGCAGCAGGCTCCGCAGCCTCGGCAGGCGGGCGGCGAACGCGAGGGTGGAGGTCTTCGCGCCCACCAGTCGCAGGTCGGTGAGCTGCTCGGCCTCGCACAGCCGGTCGGTGTCGGTGAGGACACCGTCCTCGATCCACAGCAGGTCGAGGGCGGGCAACTGGTTGGCCCCCGCCATGGAAAGCTCCCGGCCTCGGACGCAGGCGATCCGGAGGAACGTCAGGTTCGGCTTCGGGCCGAGCTCGGTCAGCGCCTGGTCCCGCCAGTGAACGACCGTCAGCTCGCGCAGCGAGGTGACGGAACGCAGCGTCTCGAAGCCGGGCAGGACAGGAGTTTCGAGCACCTCCAACGCGGCCAGCCGGGAGAAGTCGAAGCCGCCCCGCCGCCCGTGGAGGGGAAGCCCCAGGAGGGTGAGCGAGGCGCAGTCGGCGACCGGGGCCAGCGCACCGGTCCCGCTCCCCAGCCGCAGCCGCTTCAGGCCGGGCACGGTGGGCAGCCACCCGAGATCACCGTCCCCGACCAGAAGTCCGTCGCACTGACCGGTGCGGAAGTACTCGGCGTACCCGGGCTGCCAGGGATGGTCCAGCAGCTGCATCTCCCCGCCCCGGATGAGGACGCCTGGCGCGACCGGGACGACTCGGGAACTCATGCGGACCACCCTCCGGGCAGGTGCTGGTCGGTCGGTTCGGCTGCCGGGCTCGATCATGTCAGCGGCCCGGCGCAGAAGCACGCAGGCGCCGGCTCGTGGGCGGCGGCGCGCTGAACACCCCCGCCCCCGCCCACCGGGCCGTGAGCAGTGCCCTTCCCCGCACCGCCGCCGGCCGTACTGGACACCGCCGCGGGTTTCCACCTCGTCCACGCGGCCGAGGGCTTCACCGTGCTCCGCCGCTGAGGCGACACCGTCAGACGGACTAGAAGTCCGCGGCTGCCGTCACAGACTCAGCACCAGGTCCCGGAGCACCTCGGGTCGGGACAGGAACGGGTGGTGGCCGGCGTCGAGTTCGACGACGGTGCCCGCCCGGCGGGCGTACTCCCGCTGGAGCCGGGCCGGGGTGCCGCTGTCCTGGGCGCAGACGAGGTACGTCGAGGGCAGGTGTTGCCAGGCGGCCGCCCCGACCGGTTGGCCGGTCACCTGCACGCTCTGGCGGGCGAGGTGCTCCGCCGCCCCGGCCTGGATCTCGGGGGCGCAGTCCTGGAGGAAGGTGTCCACGAGCAGCTCGGGGCGGACCCCGAAGGTGCCGGCCTCGGGGTCGACCTCGAGGAACGGGGCGGGGCCGCCGTCCCCGAAGTCCGACAGGCTCTGACCGACCTCGGGCAGGTAGCTGGAGATCAGCAGCAGGTGGCGTACCGACCCGGCGCCCGCAGCGGCTTCCGCCGTGACGATGCCGCCGTAGCTGTGGGCGACCACCACGGTCGGTTCGTCGTCCGCCTCCAGCACCTGCCGCACGGCGGCCACGTCCTCGGGCAGGCCGGGACCTCCGACGCCGCCGGGCGGCCCCGCCTCGCCGCAGCTCGGCAGGGCCGGTGCCACGCTCGACACTCCCCGTTCCGCCAGCAGTTCGGCGGTGCGGTGCCACCACCACGAGCCGTCCCGCACGCACGCCCCGTGCACGAAAACCACCCTCATCGGCACCTCCACGTCGGCTGGACCCCCGAGCATCCTCCGTCGCCCCGGCGGCCGGATCAACCCCGCCGGGGCGCGACGGCCCGAACACCGGGGTGTCTCGCCTGACCACGCGTCCGGCCCCGCGTCGATCGTCCTCGGGTCACCGTTTGACCAACGCAGTTCCCTCGCGAGATCGTTTCCGGGTCTCCGAACATATGCACGGTGACCACGTATCCGTTCCATCTGGGGGACCATTGCCCACCTTGCCCGCGCGAGCCGGCGCACAGCCGCGCCGCAGCACTGTCGGAACGCTGGCCGCGACCGCAGCTCTGGCCGTCCTCACCGGCAGCCTCGTCACCCTTGCCCCGGCCGCCCGGGCCGACACCGCCGCGCCGTCGCCGCGCCCGGCAGCCGGCTCCGCGCGAGCCGCAGTGCCCGCACCGGGCGCCCCGGCCGCACCGGCCGCCGCAGCCGCGTCGCCGTCGGCCACCACCCCGGCACCCGTGCCCCTGCCCGTCAGCCCGAAGGCGGCACCCGAGCCGGCGCTCAGGTACGGCGTCGAGAGCGGCCAAGGCTGCGGCACCGACCCGCGCTCCTGGGGCTGGCTGCCCAACGGCACCCCGGCCGCACTGACCGCCACGGTGCCGGGCCCGACGCCCGGCCTGGTCGTCGAGTTCCACGTCCGTGACGTCGCCACCCCGGACACCGACCTCCTCTCCGGTCCCGCGACCACCGTCTCGGACAAGGGAGTCGCCTCCTTCCCCCTGGACGACAGCCGGCTGCTGAACGGCCACGCCTACGTCTGGCACGCCGTCACCCGTGAGAGCGCCGACCGGGTGTCGGAGCCCACCGCCGGCTGCCACTTCCGGATCGACCGCACCGCTCCGCAGCTGACGATCCCGGAGTTCGCCTCTTGGTCGGCGGCCCAGCAGGACAGCGGCTGGATGGCGAGCTACCGGTTCACCGACGCCGCGCCGCTGGACGGCTTCGGCTCGTACACCTCCTGCTACGAGTACCGCGTGAACGACTCACCGGTGTGGGCCGCCCCGCAGTGCGACGCCGCCGACTACGGCACCGCGCGCCTGTCGTTCCCCGGGCCCGGGCTGAACACCATCCACCTGCGGGGCATCGACCATGCGGGCAACCGCTCGGCCGAGGCTGTTCGGACCACCTTCGTCTACCCCGGCACGGCCACGGCCGCCCGCCTCCAGGAGCCGTCCGCGCACTGGCTGCTGAACCGGCCGGCCGGTGGCGCCGAGACTCTCGGGAAGTCCCCGCTCACCGCCACCGGAACCGTCGGCTGGACGGACGGCTCCGCCTCCTTCGGCGGCACCGGGTCGCTCGGCAGCACTCAGCCCGTGATCGACACCACCAAGAGCTTCTCGGTGAACCTGGCGGCTCGCGCCGCCGTCGGCGGCGGTGTGGTGGCCAGCCAGGACGGCAACCGCTCCAGCGGCTTCATCCTCTGGGCCAACCCCACCGACAACAACTGGCACTTCTCGCTCGGCGCCGCCGACGACGACTACGCCAACTGGGACGACACCACCATCCGGGGCGCGGGCTTCACCCCGGCGGTGAAGTACGGCACCTGGCAGCGCCTCACCGCCTCCTACAACGCCACGTCCGGCGCCATCTCGCTGTACGTGGACGGCCAGTTGACGGCCAGCGGGAACCACGACCCGAAGAAGGTGTGGAAGGCCAACGGTCCGCTGCGGATCGGCCAGTACCAGTTCCAGGGCCACGCCGACTTCCGCTTCAAGGGCGAGGTCGCCGACGTCGCGGTGTTCAACCGCACCACCGGCCACCCGACCGAGGAGGGCCGGTTCCGCAACAGCCTCTACGGCGTGGGGCCCTACTCCGGTGCCTGCATGGCCGTGGACCCGGGCGACCAGTCGGCCCTCGGCAGCCGGGCCAGGTTCCTCAACTGCGACTACACGAACCTCCAGGGCTTCACCGCGTTCAGCGCGGACGGCACGGTCAGGCAGAACGGCAAGTGCCTCGACCTGGCCTACGGCCAGACCGTCAACGGCACGGCGATCCAGCTCTGGGACTGCAACGGCGGTGCCAACCAGATCTGGCAGACCCGGGCCGACGGCTCGCTCTACAACCCGCTGTCCGGCCGCTGCGTCGACCTGCCGTTCGGTGACCGCACCTACGGCAAGGCGCTCGCGCTGTGGGACTGCAACGGCGGCACCAACCAGGTCTGGGACCCCCGCCACCCGCTGAACAACATCCTCTGAGCAGTACGCCCGAGGGGCCCCGCCGCGACCTGCGGCGGGGCCCTCCGTCGTTCCGGCAGCCCCGCCCTGGCCCCAACGGCGCTACCGACAGCGCAAGGACCTGTCCGGTTACCGGCTGACGACGTCCTCGGAGTGGAACCGTGACCTCCGCCAACCGTTCATCCGGCCGTGTCGGGCACGCCGTCACACGGACGCCCGGCCTTTCCCGCCGCCCGGGCCGGGCACCACTTGCGTGATCACTGACAGGCCGTTCAGGCCATTCGACGGCGGATACCGGCGGGAGATCGCCCGTCGCCCCGGAACCCGACACCGACGGACCGTCACCTGTCACCATGAAAGCAATGTGACATTTCATATGGCTCCAACTCCCCTGTCCTGAGGGCACGCTATGAAGGAGAGACCCATGAAGAAGCTCGCCGCCATCCTGGCAGCCGCCGCGCCCCTGGCCGCCCTGGCCACCGTTCAGGACGCCGTCGCCGCGCCCGCCTTCGGCCCGGTCGGCGCCGCCGTGACCTGCGGCGCCCCGGGTGCCCCGGGTTACCTGCTGACCAGGACCTGCATCGAGGTGACGGGCAACCAGGTACGCGTGTACGGCTGGGCCACCCCCAACAGCCCGGCCTGGCAGCCCCAGCCGGTCGGCTTCACCGTGGCCGCCACCGTGATCGGGAACGCCCCGATCCCGCCCGTCAACCCGACCGTGCTCGTATCGGCGGGCGGGACCCAGGTCGGCAGCGTCTTCACCACGGCGCCCTGCGGCTCCACCGTCATCGCCAACTTCGCCGTCAACCAGCCGGGTTGGCCGTCCTCCCCCGCCACCGTCTCCACCGTGGTGAGCTGCTGACACACCGGCGGGGCGGCCCGGCCGGCCGCCCCGCCTCCCCCTCCGCCCGGGCCGACGGATCAGGAGAGTTCGGGGTCGACGTGCGCCGGAGCGCGGTCGGCGGCCTTCCGGCAGGGCGATGACGCGTTCGTGGGTGTCGCCGACGCGGTCGACCGCCCGGCCCCGGATGCGGACCTCGTCGACCACCTGCACGGCCCGCTCGGTGAACCAGCCGAGGAAGCGCCTCCCCTGCGCCGGGAGCGGCACAACCAGACCACGACGGTGCCCCGGCCGGCCCAGCGCCGGGCCGAGCAGCCCGGCCCGGCCGGCTAGGCCGTTGCCCGCCGGACCCGGTACTCCCAGCGGGTGAGCGCCTGGACCACGGTCGCGGCTCCGGTCGGGTTGGCGCTGTGCACGAAGACCGTGCCGATCCGGAACGGCCGTCCGTTGAAAGCGGCTTCCTCCAGCACGGTCACCACCGGCAGGATGTTGTCGTCACCGCCGAGATCGTGGTCCAGCCAGAGCTCGTCGATGAAGCTGTCCCGGTGCTCCGCCAGCAGCCGGACGCCTTCGCTGCTGGTGCGGGCGATCCGGGTGGCGCGGGGAAGCGGCCGGAGGTCGTCGATGCCGAGGATGACCGGCGCCTGGGTGGGTTGGTCCTGGTTCACCCGCCCCATCATCGCGGTACGGCACCCGCACCGAAACCCGTTTCTCCCGCGCTCCGGACCGCCAGGCTCACCGGAGGCCGGGGACGCCGGCCTCCGCCGGCTCGTCACCGAGCGGACAGACCTCCTCGTCCGCGTCGTGCGGGCCGGCTCGCAGCAGCGAACCGGTCGACCGTCGTCGACCGTCGCTTTCGGCTCGGGCTCCGCACCGGGACACCCGCGAAGCTCCGGTGCCGGAGCGTCACCCGCGACCGCCGCCGTCCCACCCGCACCGGCCGGGTGACCGTCCGCTCGATTCCCTCCTTGCCACCTACCTGATGTTGCGTCAGTCTTCTTTGATGGCAGGTGAGTTGGGGGAAACAGCAGCCGTGGCCGATGCGCCGGGCCGCGCCCACCGCCGGGGGTGCGCCGCACCACACGCCTGAGGGTGCGAGGTGCGGCCGCGATCGCCGGGCGCGCACCTCGCGGGGGGATGGAAGGAACGCCATGACAGCAAGGCGACAGGTTTTCCGGGGGTTGGCCATGGCCGTACTGGCCGTGGCACTCGCGGCGGGCGGAGCACTTCCGGCCGACGCGAGCAGCCCGGAGGGGGTGGTCCGGGGGGCCGGTACACCGGGCACGATCGCAGGCAGCTACCTCGTCATGCTCACCCCGCAGGCCGCGAAGTCGGCCGCTGGGCAGGGCAGTTCGCTCGCCGCCCGGTACGGCGGCAAGGTGCGGCGGAGCTTCGACGCTGCCCTGCACGGCTTCTCCGCCGAGCTCTCCGAGCGGCAGGCACGCCGCCTGGCAGCGGACCCGGCGGTCGCCGAGGTCGTCCAGAACCGCAAGGTCCGGGTCGACGGGAGCCAGTCCGCCCCGCCCTCCTGGGGGTTGGACCGGATCGACCAGCGGCGCCCGCCGATGACCGACCGCTTCGACTACCCGACCACGGCCGGGAAGGGCGTGACGGTGTACGTCGTCGACACCGGTGTCCGGATCAGCCACGAGGAGTTCGGCGGCCGGGCCTCCTACGGTTTCGACGCCGTCGACGGGGACGCCGAGGCGGACGACGGCCACGGCCACGGCACCCACGTGGCCGCCACCGTGGCCGGCGCGACCTTCGGGGTCGCCAAGCAGGCCAAGGTGGTGGCGGTGCGGGTCCTCGACGACGGGGGCGAGGGCACCACCGAGGGAGTCGTCACCGGCCTCGACTGGGTGACCTCCCACGCCGTCAAGCCCGCCGTGGTGAACCTGAGTCTGGGCAGCGATCCCGACGACGTGTTCGACACCGCCGTCCGCAACTCGATCGCCACCGGCCTGACCTACACCGTCGCGGCGGGCAACGGCAGCGTCGACGCCTCACAGCACTCTCCCGCCCGGGTGGCGACCGCCATCACGGTGGGGGCGACCGAGAGCGACGACAGCATCTCCTGGTTCTCCAACTACGGTCCCCTGGTGGACATCCACGCACCGGGTTCGGACATCGTCTCGGCCGGGATCGCCTACGACGAGGACTACACCACCATGTCCGGCACCTCGATGGCCTCCCCGCACGTCGCGGGCGCCGCCGCCCTCTACCTGGCCGACCACCGCACCGCCACACCCGCCCAGGTCGCCACCGCCCTGACCTCCGCAGCCACCGTCGGCTCCTTGCAAGGACTGGAGGACGGCACGCCCGACCGGCTGCTGTACACCGGCAGCATCCCGAACCGCCCGCCCGGCCCCCGCTTCACCAACGCCACCGACATCCCGATCGAGGAGGCCGTGATCGAGTCCTCCGTGACCGTCACCGGCGTCGCCGGCCGGGGCCCCGCCAACCTCGACGTCGTGGTCGACATCGTCCACCAGTGGCCCGACGACCTGGTCGTCGACCTGATCGCCCCCGACGGCACCATCTACCGCCTCAAGGACCCGGTCTTTCTCGGCTCCTTCAACGCCGGCGTCCACACCACCTTCGGCGTCGACGCCTCCGCCCGGACGGCCAACGGCGTGTGGCGCCTGCGGGTGGCGGGCGGCTCCCAGTACTTCGAGGGCTACCTCGACCGCTGGGCCCTGCAGTTCTGAACCTGACGACCGGCCCCGCCCGGCACACCGGGCGGGGCCCGGTCCCCCGTACGACCCCGGTTCTGCTCGGAAGCAGCAGACGGTCGACACCGCCTGACGACCTGACTAGTGCTGCTCCGCGGAAGTTCGTGGAGGGGTGTTGGGCCTGGCGGCGTATTCGTCGGTGAGGATGCTGCAGGTGCACCAGTCGCCCGTGCACG
>NZ_JBIWML010000080.1:0-9713 GCF_044766665.1 Kitasatospora sp. NPDC101801 | reverse complement strand
AGCTGATGCTCGAGCGCGGCGTCATCGTCTCCCCACGAGAGCGTCCGCCGCTGATGCCTGACGTTCGGGCAGACCTACGCCAACGCGCTGCGCCGTCAACGCCCGGGACCCGGCGACAAGTGGCACCTGGACGAGGGTGTGTCCAGTGACTGGTGTATCTGATGTTGTGTGAGTTACCGGCGGCCGATGGAGAGTCGGCCGTCGAAGGCGATGTCGAACGCCTGGAGGGCGGGCTTCCATCGCATGGTCCAGCGTTTGCGTCCCTTGCCGGTGGGGTCGAGGCTCATGACGGCCATGTAGACGCACTTCAGGGCCGCTTGCTCGTTCGGGAAGTGCCCGCGGGCCCGGACGGCCTTGCGGATGCGGGCGTTGACCGACTCGATCGCGTTCGTCGTGCAGACGATGCGGCGGATCTCGACGTCGAACTGCAGGAAGGGCACGAACTCGGCCCAGGCGTTCTCCCACAGCCGCACGATCGCCGGGTACTTCGTCCCCCAGGTCTCCTGGAACTCCAGGAACCGCTCCTCGGCGGCGTCCTGGGTCGGAGCGGTGTAGCCGGGCTTGAGCGCCTTCGAGATCTTGTCCCAGTCCTGGCGGGCCGCGTAGCGGAAGCTGGCGCGCATCAGGTGGACGACGCAGGTCTGTGTGATCGCCTGCGGCCAGACCGTGCCTATGGCGTCCGGCAGGCCCTTCAGGCCGTCGCAGACGACCATGCACACGTCCTCGACGCCGCGGTTCCTGATCTCGGTGAGGACCTGGAGCCAGTACTTGGCGCCCTCTCCGCCGTCGCCGGCCCACAGGCCCAGGATGTCGCGGGTGCCGTCCACGGTGACTGCGAGAGCGACGTAGACGGGACGGTTGGCGACCTGTCCGTCGCGGACCTTCACGTGGATGCAGTCGATGAAGACGACCGGGTAGACCGGGTCCAGGGGGCGGTTCTGCCCCTCGGCCATCCCGTCTATGACCTTGTCGGTGATGGTGGAGATCGTCGACTTGGACACGCTCGCGCCGTAGACCTCGGCCAGGTGGGCCGAGATGTCGCCATGCGTCAGGCCCCGGGCCGAGAGGGACAGCACCATCTCGTCGACGCCGGACAGCCGCCGCTGGCGCTTCTTGACGAGCTGCGGCTCGAAGGAGCCCTCGCGGTCGCGCGGCACGTCGATCTCGACCGGGCCGACGTCCGTCAGCACGGTCTTCGAGCGGACCCCGTTGCGGGAGTTGCCGCTACCGGCCCCGGCCTTGTCGTGCTTCTCGTAGCCGAGGTGATCGGTGATCTCTCCCTCCAGAGCGGACTCCAGCACGCGCTTGGTCAGCTGCTGCAGCAGCCCGCCCTCGCCGGTCAGCTGGAGC
This sequence comes from Kitasatospora sp. NPDC101801, assembly GCF_044766665.1. Taxonomy (NCBI): domain Bacteria; kingdom Bacillati; phylum Actinomycetota; class Actinomycetes; order Kitasatosporales; family Streptomycetaceae; genus Kitasatospora; species Kitasatospora sp. NPDC101801. The sequence continues at coordinate 8,363 of NZ_JBIWML010000080.1, read as the reverse complement.
CCGCTCGCGCGGGCCCGGTCGACCAACTGCCCGATCAACTGCTCGTCCAGCAGGTCCGCAGCCAGCCCCGCCGGCCGTACCTCTTCAACCGCCTCAACCGAGACGATCACGTCGCTCATCAGGTGCTCTTCCTTGATCAGGAGATACACCGGTCACCGTACAGACCCATCTTGACCGCCAGTAGGTTCCTGCCACCTAATCTTGACCGGTGCGGGGGGAAGCGGCGGGGGTTGCTGCGCGGGCGTACGGCGATGCCGTGCTGTCGGAGTTCGAGCTCGGCTTCGTCGGGATGATCGACTGCGGTTCGGGACCACCGTTGGAGCCGGAATTCAGGTGCAGGCATCGCGTCGAGCGGATAGGACTGCTCTGATGATGATCTTCCACTGCGTCGAGTGCGGCGCCGCCCTGACATCTGCACTGACGCCGCTGTCCGCTGTTCCAGAGCCCCCGCCCTTCGAGCAGCCGAGGCCGGGGGCCCGGGGGCCGGAAGCGACGATCCCCCGGGGGCACTATGCGATCGAGACCGACCCGTGGGGCGCCCCGTACGAGCCCTACCCGGACGACGAGGATGGCCCTGCTCAGCGCCGGGCGGGCGGGAAGTCCGATATGCGTGGCTCACTGAGGTCCGCCGGACCCCGGGGCAACATCGTTCTGCATCCCGATGACGCGACAGGCCTGACGATGCTGGTGGACACGAGCATGGGGTGCTGCGGCGGCCCATCCGGAGACCAGGGCCTTAATCGCGCGTGCCGGTGCGGAACACCCGTCGCAACGCTGGCCGCCGACTGCACCACCGTCTACGAGCTGCACCTCGACGCGAACAGTGTGCGGGCTGACAAGGTGCCTGACTGACGGCGGCCACGCGCGTCGGCGCCATCGCGCCGATCAAGATCATGTGGCAATCGGTCAAGGTCACCTGTCAAAGGTCAATGACCCGTCTCAAGTTAGTTTGACGCGTCTCATCGAAGTTTGACCGACCCTCTATGATCTTGGCTCAGTGCCGAGTGGATCATGGGGGGATCGGTGGCTGGACTCGCGCTCGCGTACGGCGACGAGGCGTTGTCGGCGTTCGACCTGGCCTTCCGTCGTGGTGACGGCCTTCACCGGGCCCATCTCGGCGGGTGCTGGGATGTGCGGTTCGAGGACGTCGAGCCGGTCCGCGAGTTCCGGTGGACCAAGGGCGGGGAGAGCTTCGCGGGCCTGTATTACTCGGCGACGATGGGTGACCACGTCGGGTACGAGTCGTGGCTGGAGCGGGACCGGCTGATCCTGCTGGACCGCGATCCGCAGGTAGTGGCGGTCGCCTCGCAGCCGTTCTGGCTGCACTGGCACGACGGCCGGCGCCAGCGGCGGCACGCGCCGGACTATTTCGTGCGCCTGGCCGACGGCCGGGCCCGGGTGGTCGACGTGCGGGCGGCCGACCGGCTGGACGAGCAGGCACTGGTGGCGTTCGCGGCGACCCGTCGGGCCTGCGCGGCAGCGGGCTGGGAGTTCGAACGGGTGGGGACGCCGGATCCGGTGCTGATGGAGAACGTGCGCTGGCTGTCGCGCTACCGCAGGCGAAGGGCCGGACGGCCGGCGGAGGTGGCGGCCCGGCTGGTCGAGGTCTTCGCGGATCCGCAGCCGTTGTGGGGCGGTGCCGGGCTGGTCGGTGACCGGCTGCTCGTCCTGCCGGTGCTGTTCCATCTGCTGTGGTCGGGTGTCCTGGCTGCGGAGTTGGAGGCCGAGCTGCTCGGCACGGAGAGCCTGGTCTGGGTCGAGAGGGGGCAGGGGTGAGCGAGTTGAGGCGTCCGGTGCAGGTCGCGGTCGGGGACCGGATCCGGTTCGACGGCCAGGTCCGCGGGGTGCTCGCGGTGTCGGCGCTGGCCGTGACGCTGTCCGACGACGACAGTGCCTACCGCGTCGTTCCGCTGCTGGAGCTGTTCGAGGCCGACGGCTTCGAGGTCCTGACCGGCCCGGCCCGGATGCCGTTGCCGCCGGTGTCACTGCTGGAGACGCTGCCGCCGGAGGTGCTGGCGAAGGCGCTGTGGTGGGAGGGCCACATCCTCGAGGTGCTGCACGGCCTGCCGTTCGGCGCCGCACCGGGCACGGCTCCCCGGCCCGAGTACGCGCCCGGCCAGCCGCTCACCGCCCGGCAGCGGGTCAAGGCCGCCGAACTGACGGTGGCCGGACACCGGGTGACGGCGAGCACGGTCGGCCACCACCGGCGCCGCTACCAGCAGGACGGCGTGCTCGGCCTGGTCGACTACCGACCGGTCCGCAAGAAGCCACAGTTCGGGGTGGTGGACGAGCGGATCGTGGCGGCGATGCGGTCGGCGATCGAGGAGGTCATCGACGGTTCGACGAAGACGGGTTCCTACTTCCTCTGGCGGACCGGGGAGATCCTCAAGGCCAGCGAGGAAGGCCGGGCGGTGGAGCTGCCCTCACGCGCCACCCTCTACCGGCTGCTGGCCAAGCTGACCGAGGGCACCCACACCTTCAGCACCGCGACCACCCGCCGGTCCAAGGCCCACGGGGCGAAGACCCCGTTCGGTGAACTGCCGGCGTTCGCGCCGGGCCAGGTCATGCAGATCGACTCCACCCCGATGGACGTGATGGTCCTGCTGGACGAAGGCGTCCCGGGACGGATCGAGCTCACCGGCATGATCGACGTCGCCACCCGGACGCTGTCCGCCGCGGTGCTGCGGCCAACGACGAAGGCGGTCGACGCGAGCGTGCTGCTGGCCCGCGCTGTCACCCCAGAGCTGATGCGGCCGGGCTGGGCGGACGCGCTGCGGATGTCGCGCTCGGTGCTGCCGCACCGCCGGCTGCTGAGCCTGGACGAGCGCCTGGAGCACGCCGCCGCCCGGCCGGTGATCGTCCCGGAGATGATCGTCTGCGACCACGGGAAGGTGTTCATCTCCCGCAACTTCAAGGCGTCCTGCCGGTTCCTGGAGATCGACTTCCAGCCCGCGCACAAGGGCTCCGGCTTCGAGAAGGGCCACATCGAGAAGATGCTGGCCTCGATCGCCACGCTGTTCGTCCAGTTCCTGCCCGGCCACCTGGGCCGCAGCACCGACCATCGCGGCCGGCACCCGGAGCGCGAGCGGCTCTGGTCGCTGGTCGAGCTCCAGGAGCTCCTGGACGAGTGGATCGTCGCGCACTGGCAGAACCGGCCGCACGACGGCCTGCGCGACCCCGCCCACCCGAGCCGGATGTTCACCCCGAACGAGAAGTACGCCACCCTCGTCGAGGCCTGCGGCTACGTCCCCGTCGCGCTGAGCGGCGACGACTACGTCGAACTCCTGCCGGCCGAGTGGCGGGCGGTCAACGACTACGGCATCAAGATCAAGCACCGCAAGTACGACAGCCCCGAACTCGACCCGCTCCGCCGCCAGAACTCCGGCATCGCCGCCAAGCGCGGCCTCTGGGAGGTCCACCGCGACCCCTACGACGTCTCCCGGATCTGGGTGCGCGACCACCGCAGCGAACAGCGGCCCTGGATCCAGGCGACCTGGAAGCACCTGCACCGGGCGCCGGTCCCGTTCGGCGACCTGGCCTGGGACCACGTCAGCCACCAGCTTCCCGGCGCCACCGAGGAGGAGATCGCCGACGCGGTCGCCGCCTTCCTCACCCGCGCCCACGCCGGGCCAGCCGACAAGCCGAAGGCCAAGCCGTCCAAGCGCGACCGCAGGGTCGCCGCCCGGACCAAGGCCGCCGGACCGGCGACCCCGATCCCCGAGCAGGCCGCCGAACCCGCAGCCGAGACCGAGCCGGCACCGGCTGAGGAGAAGCTCGCGGACGTGATCCCGCTCGGCCTGTTCGACCCGCTCGAAGACCCCTGGAAACGACGATGACGACACCGGACACCGACGACGCCGGGCAGCACCTGACGACCAAGGACGGCTGGCGCCGCTTCGTCCTCGGACCCCCGCCGACACCGCACCTGCCCACCCCGGAGGAGCACGTCAAGCTCGCCGAGCCGGTCCGCAGGCGCTACGACGAGATCCGGATCGACCACCACGCCCGGCTGATGGTGGTGGCCACTTCCACGGTCCGGCACACCGTCACCACCGGCCGCCGCCTGGTGATGCTCAACCGGCACGCGATCAGCGCCCGCCGGGGCCTGATCGTCTCCGGCCCCGCCGGCACCGGGAAAACCATCGCCATCACCCAGCTCGGCCTGGCCCACGAACTCAACGACCGAGCCGTCCACCACGGCGCGAGCGGCCGGATCCCGGTCCTCTACGTCACCGTCCCACCGGCCGCGACCGCCCGCATGATCGCCGCCGAGTTCGCCCGCTTCCTCGGCCTGCCGGTCAACAGCCGGCTCACCACCGCGGACATCATCGAGTCCGTGGTCGGCGTCTGCACCAAGGTCCGCACCGGCCTGGTGATCGTGGACGAGGTCCACAACATATCCCTGACCACCCGCCAGGGCGCCGAGGTCTCCGACACCCTCAAGTACTTCTCCGAGCGGATCCCCGCGACGTTCATCTACGCCGGGATCGACATCGAGCACAGCACGATCCTCCAGGGCACCCGCGGCGCGCAGATCGCCGGCCGCTTCACCCTCATCCCCACCCACCCCTTCCCCTACAACGACGAGTGGAAGGGCCTGGTCAAGACGATGGAGGACACCCTGCTGCTGCACAAGCACCGGCCCGGCACCCTCGTCGGCCTGGACCGCTACCTCCACGACCGCACCGGCGGCATGATCGGCGCCCTCTCCCACCTGATCCGCGGCGCCGCGATCGACGCGATCCTCATGGAGACCGAGAAGATCACCCGGGGCGGCCTCGAAGCCGTCCCGCTCGACGTCACCGCCAGCACGCAGGACAACCGCAAGCGGAAGGACGGGTGAGCACCCCGCCAAGGCCCATCCCGCCAGTCAAGATGCTGCCGGTCCAGGTCTTTCCCCGCCCCTGCGAAGGCGCCGAAGCGTTCATCGCCCGCCTCGCCGAGGCCAACCACCTCAAGCCGGCCTACCTCTGCGCCCACCTCTGCGATCCCCCGAATCACCGCGGCACCATCAGCTGGGCCCGCCTCGCCGCTGCGGCCGGCCGCAGCCTCGTCAGGCTCCAAGTGGTCCTGGAGCAGCACCCTCCGCCATCACCGCCCCAGTCGCTCTGCGAGTACTGCGGCGCCCCGCCCAAACGAGAGTCCGAACCACCGCAGGCGCCGTGGTGGTGCACAGAACGCTGCCAACGCCGCAGCAACCTCCTGATCAGCGCCCCCTCAAGCATCGCCGTCCTCCCCGGACAGAAGTCGACGCTCTCCTGCCTCACCTGCGGAACCCGCTTCATCCGCTCCACCAGGGGCACGACCAACACCTGCTCAAGAGGCTGCCAAGCCAAGCTCTTCCGAACCCAAGCAGCCGAGGACGCCCTCTACAAGAACCCCAACGCCGTCGAGGACGACGACCTCTGAACGGGCTGTCCGCATACGAGTGGAAGTGCAGGGCCACGTACGGGTGAACGTGCAGAGGAATATGGTGTGTCTGCGTACCGTGTTGAGGATCCTTCTGCCTGACGGGTGACCGAGGTGGAGGGCGGCCGGCGATGGTTCTGAAGCTGACCGATGACTGCAGCAGCAGAGCGGGCGCCGCGCGGCCCCGGCAGGCACCATCAGACGCAACCACCGCAGCGGCGGGTGGACAAGCCCCGCAGCCACCCCGGCCACCGGAAGCCCGGCGCAGCAGCGAGCAGCCGCGCTCCGGAGCCGACCCTGGCCCGACCAGGGGCAGCGAACCGCACCCGAGGCCGGACCGCCGGGTGACGGTCCGTCGGGCCGCTCACAGCCCGCAGGTGTCCCCACCGCGGTCGTGCCCGTCGGTGACCATGGACACGAAGACGTAGACGTCCAACAGTCCGAGCACCCCGGCGATGCCGATCACCAGCGTCGCCACGGCCACCAACAACACCTGCCGCTCGCCGCACCGCCGGAACACCAGAACAGCGACTGGGACGGCCGCCAGGTTCAGCACCGGCGTCACGGCGGCCACCACCCAGACCCAGGCGGGCACCGCACCGTTGTCGAGGCACCGGCCCCACAACAGGTCTGTGTGGGCACGGTACGCGCGGTACCCGGCGACCTGGCCGAGAAGGACCATGGCTGTCATCGCGCCGAGCAGGCCCCAGCCCTTTGCCCTGCTCCACTCCACCGGCTGCATGCTGGGCGTCCCGTCCGACGTAACCGGCCCGCTGCGGGCCACGGCCACAGGGACGCGAGGTCGGCACCGCCGGTTCCGCACGGGCCAAGGCCAGCGCCAGCAGGTCCCGGGCTGCTCGGCCAGACCCGCCCCCGCTCGCTCTGCACGTTCACTCGTATCTGACTCTGCGCATTCGCGAGTACGCCGACACGGGCGGTCAAACTTCGATGAGACAAACCCCCGCCGGTCAAACTTCGATGAGACACGTCAAACTAACTTGAGACGGGTCAGCCGGTGACCGGCCGATCGGGCGGGGTGTCCCACCCTCGTCTCAGGCCGGGTTCGAAACGCTCCCACCTGGGGTTTTGGGGTAGGACTGTCCTAGCGAAACGGTCGAAAACGGACACGCTGGGACAGTGGTGGGACGGTGCTGGGACAGGGCCTGAGACACCCCTGGGACAGCCTCTCCCCGGCTCATCGGTAGCACGGCGGGCGGCCGGGTCGGGCCGGTTGTGCGGAAGCGGCCCGAGCAGTTGGTACGGGCGGCACACTGCGCGGGTGACCACCACCTCGCACCTGGAGCGGCCCGCCCGGCGCCGACGCCACGCCCGTCTCGTCGCCTCCCTCACCGACCTGGTGGGAGCGTGTGCGGAGGCGGCCGCCGAGATCTACCGGCCGCTCGCCTCCGCTCTGCCCGGGCAGCAGGCCGTCGACGTCGCGGCCGGCCTGCTGTACGTGCGGATCGGCCTGACCGCCCCGCTGGTGCTGGACCGGGCCCGCGCCGAGGACGACGAACGGTGGCCCGGCGCGCTCGCCCAGGAGCAGCGGGAGGCGCAGCGCACGTACGCGGCCAGGGTGGTGGTGGCCACCGCCCAGGACCTCACCGGTCCCGACTCCGACGACGACCAGGCCGACCAGGGCGACCGGGTCGAGGCGGCCGGGCCGGCCGGGGCCGGTCTGGTGGCGGTGCCGACCGTGGAGCAGGGCGCGGCGATGGAGCTGGTGGCCGCCGGGTCGGAGGTCGCCGAGCGGTGGCGCGAGGATCCGGCGGAGGCGGCCGTGCTGGCGCTGGAGCTCGCGGAGTCCGGGGAGTTCACCACCGGTGAGGTGCTGGACGCGGCGGTGGACGAGCGCGTGGTGGCCGGCCTGCTCGCCCTCCAGGAGGCCCGCACCGCACCCGATCCGTCCACCGCGGCCGAGCTGTGCCTGGCCGCCGTCCCGCACCTGGTCCTCGCCGTCCACCTGGCCTCCGCCGACCTGGACTGACCGACTGCGTGCCCGTACGCAAAGCCCTGACCTGCGGCATCGCCGACTGCGGACGTGGCTTTGCGGGAGCCCGCAAGCCGGATGCGGGGGTGCGGTGCGCAGCCGCACGCACTCCGCACCGCACCGCTTGCGTACGGTGCGGCGTACAGGTGCGGTCTTGCGGCGTACGGTGTGCGCCGCAAAGAGCGGATCCGGTGGAGGTGCCGGTCGGCACGGCCGTCAGGGCCGTCAGGGCCGGGGCCGGCTGACCCGGCTCATCGAAGTTTGACGAGTCTCAACGAAGTTTGACGGCACTGGACGGCTGCCCCTCCCCGCTAGTGGAACCCGGTGATCAATAGGCTCCCGCACATGAAGCAACCGTCGGAGATGAGCGAGCGCGAGTTCTTCGCCTTCATGGGTCGGCGTCCAAGCATGGTCGTGGGCAGGAACTCGTTCGACATGGCGACCGTCTTCCTCGCCGGCTATGCAACACACGCCGACCGCCACGGCGGCCCAGACCCCCTGGACGGCTTTCACGAGTGGCTGGTCGCCCGCCGAGGCCGAGACTGCAACCACGGCTGGCCGGGCCAGGTCCTACACATTGCTCTCCCCCACGGCTGGGAGAACATCCAGGACCTACCACCCGAGGACGAGCAGCGGGCCATCGAGGTCCTGTTCGAGCTCCTCGACGCCTTCCTCGCCGAACGTGAGGCGAGGGTGAACACCCAGGCATCGGCGTGACCACGCCGCCAACACCAGCGGCGATCAAACTCCGATGAGACAAACTCTCGCGGTCAAACTTCCTTGAGACGCGTCAAACTTCGGTGAGCCGGGTCACCGGCTGCTCGGGCGGGGGTGTCCCAGTCCTGTCTCAGGCCGGGTGCGAAAGGCTCCCTGAACCGCCCCGGGTTCGATAGAGATCTCAGATTATGGTTGTGACCTGCGGTTTTGTGGTGGTGAGGTAGTAGGTTTTCTCGTACTCGACGGG
>NZ_JBIWML010000079.1:0-12505 GCF_044766665.1 Kitasatospora sp. NPDC101801 | reverse complement strand
CGACCACTGCTCATCAGAAAGATCTCCACGCCCCACACCATGATCATCACAGCGCGAGGACTGGACCGGAACCCCGTTCTAAAACACGGCCTAGGCGCTCTCCGGCGTGAGCCCGGCGCGGGTGGCCAGCAGGGCCGCCTGCACCCGGGTGTCCGCGCCGGTGCGGTCGAGGATGGTGTCGATCAGCGTCTTCACCGAGTCGGGGCCGATGCCGAGCCGGAGGGCGATCTCCAGGTTGGGCATGCCGGCGCCGAGCAGGGCGAGCGCCTCCCGCTCGGCCGGGGCGAGGGCCGCGATCCGGCGGGCCGCCTCGGTGCCCGGGTCCTCCGGGTCGGCCGGGTCGCCTTCGAGCATCCGCTTGACGACCAGTCCGGTGACCCCGGGGGAGAGCACGGCGTCCCCGGCGGCCGCCGCTCGGACGGCGCTGATCAGCTCGTGCGGGCCGTCGTCCTTGAGCAGGAAGCCGCTGGCACCGGAGCGCAGCGCCCGGGTGACGTTCTCCTCCTCGCCGAAGGTGGTCAGCATGACGACGGCCGGCCGGGGTTCGAGCCGGATCAGCTGGTCGATCGCGGCCAGCCCGTCCAGGACCGGCATCCGGATGTCGACCAGCGCCACGTCGACCGGGGTGCGGGCCGCCTCCGCGACGGCCTCGGCGCCGTTGGCGGCCTCGGCCACCACCTCGATGTCCTCGGCGTGCTGGAGGACCAGGCGCAGACCGGCCCGGATGCCGGGCTCGTCGTCGGCCAGCAGCACCCGGATCGGTGTGGCCCGCTCAGCGCTGTCGTCGGTCATGCGCAGCTCCCGGTCGATGGGTGGTCAGGGTGCCAGGGGGGTGGTGAAAGTGGTGATTTCGGACAGAACGTCACTTTTGAAACAGTACCGGGTGACCAGCAGCCGGTCGCTCTCCGTGGTCCGGCCGGTGTACGGGTAGAGGCAGTCGGTGGTGCCGCCGGGCCGGGTCGGTTCGCGGCCGGCGGCGGCGGAGCGGACCGAGGGGCTGTCGGGGCCGACCACCGAGGTGACCTGACTCGTGCTCATACCGGTGTGCACGGCGCTGACCGGCGGGGGGCCGTCGTACGGGCGGGTCTGCTGGACCAGGCCGAGGCCGAGCAGCAGGATCACCCCGAGCCCGGCCAGCCCGAGGGCGGCCGACACGGCGCTGGCGAGCTGGCGCCGGAGCCGCCCGCCGGCGCCCGCCGGGAGGGCGAGCGGGGCGGGGCCGTCGCCGACGGCCTGTTCGGCCCGGGCCCCGGCGGCGGGCGGGTCGGTGGGGAGGATCGCCCGGACCTCGAACTCGCCGCCCGGCACCGGGCCGACGGTCAGTCGGCCGCCCAGCACCGCGACCCGTTCGCGCAGGCCGTCCAGGCCCCGGCCGCTGCCGAGCCCGGTGGTGACGGCCGGCGGGACGGGCGGCGCGCCGTTGATCACCGTCACCTCGACGCTGCCGGGCAGCTGGGCCACCGTCACCTCGACGGTGGCGCCGACCGCGTACCGGTGCACGTTGGTGAGCGCCTCCCGGACCACCCGGTTGACGGCCCGTCGGACCTGCGGCCGGACCTCGGTCAGGTCCTCGCCCTGCCAGTCGAGGGAGACCGGGATGCCCGCCGCGCGGGACTCCTCGATCAGGGCCAGGATGTCGGCCCGGGTGCCGGTGGCGTCGGTGAGCGCGTCCGTGCCGGTGTCCCGGCCGAGCGGGCCGAGGACGCCGAGCACCTGGCGCAGCTCGTCCATCGCGTCCCGGCTGGCCTGCCGGAGCTGTTCGGCCTCGCCGCTCAGCTGGGGCGCCTGCCGGTCCAGGGCGAGCTCCAGGCCGCCCGCGTGCAGGGAGATCAGGCTGAGCCGGTGGCCGACCAGGTCGTGCATCTCGGCGGCGATCCTGGACCGCTCCTGGATCCGGGACTCGTTCTCGGCGGAGCGCCTGGCCCGTTCGGCCGCCGCCGTACGCTCGCGCAGCGCGCCGACCAGCTGGTCCTGCTGCCCGGCGGCGGTGCCGACCAGGCCGGGGATCAGCACCGCGACCACCGCCAGCACCCCGCCCTGGGCGAGCGCGTACTGCCAGCGGCCGCCCTGCCAGTAGTCCAGCCGGACTTCGCTGACCACCAGCGGGAGCAGCGCGGCGGTGACCAGGACCAGGTCGCGCCGCCAGGGGCGGCCGCCCCGGCGGGAGGTGGTATAGCTGACGATCGCGGTGAGCATGGCGGCGCTGGGCAGCACCCCGACCAGAGCGGCCAGGCCGAGCAGCGCGGCGTCGGGGTACCGGTGCCTGAGCAGCGTGAAGGCGAGCGAGGCCGTGCCGAGGAACAGCAGGGTGCTGCGGTCGAGGGTGCCGGAGAGGCCGACGCTGCGCAGCGCCGCGTAGGTGATCAGCAGCACCACCCCGCCGACCGCCGCCTCCAGCAGCCGGCGTCCGGGCGCGGAGGTGGCCGGGCGGTCGGCGGGCAGCAACGGTACGAAGCGCATCTCCCGATTGTGCCGGAGCGGAATCCGCTCTTCCGATTGGTCGCATCAGCCGATCGGATGACCCGGCGGTCGGCCGATCGCGGACCTCGGCTCCCGGCGCCCGGCGGAGGATGGCGGTAGGACGACGGAAGGCGGCGGGAGATGAGCGGTCGACGGCTCGCGGTCGGGCTCGGGGCACTGGCGGTCCTGCTGGCCGCCTGCGGCGGTCCGACCGCCCAACGGACGACGGAACAGGTGACGCAACCCACGGTGCGGACCGCGCCGACGGCACCGGCGCAGCCGGGCACCCTGCTGCTGACCGACTTCGGCGGCGACACCGTGACCTTCGTCGACCCGGCCGCAGGACCGACCGGCTCGGTCCGGGTCGGCACCGCGCCCTGGGGCGTGGCGCTCGGTGCGGACGGCCGGGCCTGGGTGGCGACCGCCGAGGGGGTGGCCGTGGTGGACACCCGGGAGCGCCGGCTGCTCGCGCTGGTGCCGTACCGGACCGCGACCGGTCCGGTGACCACCGGCGAGTACCGGGGCGGCGGCATGGGCATCGCGCTCTCGCCGGACGGGCGGCGGGTCTTCGTCGGGGTCAACGTCCCGGGGAGGCCGGGGGTGCTGGAGGTGCTCGACGCGGCGGAGCAGCGGGTCACCGACGGGGTGCCGGTCGGTCGGCGGCCGTTCGACGTGCTGGTCTCGCCGGACGGCCGGGAGGTGTACGCGGTCGGGCACGACTCCTTCGACGTGACGGCCGTGCCGGTGGACGGGCTGCGCCCGCGCCGGCTGGAGGTGGCGCCGTACGGCACGGCGGGCGGGCTCGGCTCCTGGCTGAAGCCGCACTACGCCGAAGTCCGGTACGACGGACGGCTGTTGCTGCCGTTCGAGGGGGAGCGGCTGGCGGTGCTGGACCCGGCCACCGGGGCGGTGACGGTCGAGCGGATGACCGCCGACACCCACCAGCACGGCACCGCGCTGACCCCGGACGGCACCCTGCTGGTGGTCGGCACCGGACCGATCGGTGCCGAGGACCACGGGCCGTCGCTGACGGTCCGGAGCCCGGGCGGCGCCGAGCGGCTGGTCCCGTTGGAGGGCCCGCACGAGGACGTCACGGTCTCCCGGGACGGCCGGACGGCGTACGTCACCGGCGGGTTCAGCCGGCCGGGCGGCTGGGACGGGATCACGGTGGTGGACCTGGCGACCGGTCGGGCGGAGCGGCTCGCGGCGGGGCGGCTGCCGCTCGGCGCGGTCGTGCTCTGAGCGGTGCGGGGCAGCCTCGAAGGCCAGGGCGGCGGAAAGCCCGCAGCCGGGCCGCCCGGTGGGGCGGGCGGCCCGGCTGCGGGTGTTCAGGTGGTGATGCAGCCCCCGTGAGGGCTCATCGGGTCGGGAGCAGCGCCCGGCCCCAGCCGCTCTCGGCGAGCGCGGCGGTGGCCGAGTACCAGGCGACCAGGCCGGCGGCGGCGGCGAGCCAGGCGCCCACCTTGCCGAGGCCCGAGCTGCTGTTCAGCACCCCGATCGCGCTGACCACCAGGGAGAGGGTGAACAGGGCGAAGATGAGTCGGCCGAACAGCCCGGAGTTCCAGGCGGCCAGGGTCAGGCTCAGCACGAGCAGGGCCCAGAGCAGCAGGAACAGCCCGGCGGCGTTCTTGCTCGCGCCGCCTGCTGCCGACCAGGTCGCCCAGAAGGCGCCGAGGCTGGTGAAGGCGGTGCCGGTGAAGCCGTCGCCGCTGCGCAGTTGCCAGAGGCCGGCGATGAAGAGGGTCAGCCCGCCGACCAGGTGGGCGACTGAGGCGGCGTCCTTGAGGCCGGTGCCGGAGAAGATCCCGGTGCCGAGGATGCCGTACGCGAGAAGGGTCAGACCGAGAGCCAGGTAGCCGAGGGTGCCGGCATCGGCGGATCGGGCGTTCGCCCCGGTAGCTTCGTTGCTCACCGGAGGCTCCTTTCACTCTGGTGCGCCGCGAACGCGGCAGGAGTGTGCGTGAAGGTGGATGCGCGTGCCGGCCGTGGGCGCACGGAACCAGGGACGGTCCCACGGTGCGGGCGGCTGCGGCTGAATGATGAACCGGCAGGTCGGAGCTGCCGGTCGGTCCCCTCCGGGGTGTTCCCCGGTGAGATCGGTGTACCCGGCCCGAGCGGGCTTGTACCCTTGTGAATCCCACAATTTGTCCGGTCGTCAGATGTGTGGGGACGACTGCTGAACGAGCCCGACCGGGAGTGAGCGGATCAGCCCTGACGCTGCTCGGGAATCCGCAGGGTGAGGATGGCCATGTCGTCCGACGGCGGCTCGGCGGCGAACCGTTCGACCGCCCGCTGCACCCGGGCCGAGACCGCGCCGGCGGTCAGGCCGGTGCACCCGGTGAGCACCGCGGCCAGCCCGTCGTCGCCCAACATCCGCTGGCCCTCCCGGCGTTCGGTGACGCCGTCGGTGACGCAGAGCAGCACCTCGCCGGGGTGCAGGGTGAACTGCTCGGCCACCAGGTCGAGTTCGTCCAGCACGCCGAGCAGTGGCTGCGGGGTGGCGGCCGGGTCGACCCGGCCGTCGGTGGTCAGCCGCAGCGGCAGCGGGTGCCCGGCGCAGACCAGCGAGAGGTCGGTGCTGCCGTCCGGCCGGGGCGTCAACTCGCCGTAGAGCAGGGTGAGGAAGCGGCTGCGGGTGCCCTCGTCCAGGATCGCGGTGTTCAGCCTGCCGAGCAGCTGCGGGCCGTCCAGCCCCTCCCGGGCCAGCAGCCGGAGCGCGTGCCGGGCCAGCCCGGTGACGGCGGCGGCCTCCGGGCCGGTGCCGCAGACGTCGCCGATCGCGAAGCCGAAGGTGCCCTCGCGGATCGGGAAGATGTCGTAGAAGTCGCCGCCGACCTCGTTGCCCTCGCCCGCGGCCTGGTAGAAGACCTCCACCTCGACGCCCGGGATCTTCGGCAACTCCGGTGGCAGCAGCGCCCGTTGGAACGCCTGGCTGGTGGCGGTGCGCTCGGAGTAGAGCCGGGAGTTGTCCAGCGCCAGGGCGGCCCGGCGGGACAGGTCCTCGGCCAGCTCCAGCATCTCCTGGCGGAACCGCAGGCCGCTGGAGACACCGAGCACCAGCAGGCCGATCACCCGGTTCCGGGCGGCCAGCGGGAGCACCACGGTCTCGCCGAGCAGCCCGGCCAGCTCCGGACTGTCCGTCAGCCCGCTCTGCCGGGCGGCCTCGACCGGGGCGGTCCAGAACCGGACGCCGTTGTCGGGGCCGGCCTCCGGGGCCGGGGTCTTGTCCAGCAGCGCGCGCAGCTGGTCGATCCGGTCCTCGTCCTGGTGCAGCACGAACGCCAGCTCGGCCCCGGCGTCGTGGGTGGTGTAGACGGCGCACCAGGAGGCCAGCGTGGGCACCGCCATCTGGGCCATCAGGGCGAGCGTCTGGCCGTGCTCCAGGGTGCCGGCGAGCAGGTCGGACGCCTCCACCAGGAAGGACAGCGAACCGCGCCGGAGCCGCTCCAGCTCGGTCAGCCGGGCGCTCTCCAGCGCCAGCGCGACCCGGTCGACGGCGAACTGCAGCCGCAGCGCGTCCTCGTTGTCGTACCGGCCGGGCCCGGCCGCGGCCACCCCGAGCGAGCCGGTCAGCCGCCCGTCCACCTTGAGCGGGACGGTGATCAGCGACCGCAGCCCCGAACCGGCCAGCAGCGGTGCGACGTTGGGCCGGACCGAGAGGTCCTCGTGCACGGCGGGCAGCCGGGCCGAGTCGTACCGCCCGGCCCCCTCGTCGACCGCGATCGGCGGGACCAGCCGGCTTGCGCGGGGCAGGCCGGTGGCGGCCCGCAGCTCGAACTCGGTCTCGTCGTCGGTGGTGAGCAGCAGGTACGCGGCGTCCGCGTCCAGCAGGTCGCGGGCCCGCTCGACGATCCGCTGCAGCAGGCCGCCCAGGTCGTCCGGGCCGATCGGTCCGACCAGCAGGTCGAGCGGTTCGGCCCCGGCCGGGGCGTCCGCGCCGGTCGCGGGGGAGCGGAGCACCGCCCGGTCGCTCTCGGGCACCAGCAGACAGAGCGTGGACGGGACGCCGTGGGTGTCCCTGACCCGGACCTGCACGGCGTACACCTCGGGCTGTCCGTCCAGCCGGAGCGCGAAGCCGCCCTCCCAGCGGGCCAGCCGGAGCGTCTCGGCCAGCTCGGGACCGTCCGACGGCCAGCGCACGTACGCGGACCAGGGCCGGCCGACCGCCTGCTCGGCGGGGAGCCGGAACAGCGCCTCGGCGTCCTGGTTCCACCTGGTGACCAGGCCCTGGTCGTCGACCTGGACCACGGCCACCAGCACCGGGCCGTCGGCGCCCGGCAGCTCGCCGCCGGGCAGGGCGGGCAGGGCGTACCGGGTGCCGATGATGTGGTCGGGGAGGGCGAGCCGGAACCAGACCGTCTTCTGCCCGGCGGAGTACTCGACGCCCCAGCAGGTGGAGATGGCCGAGCACATCAGCAGGCCCCGGCCGCCCTCGCCGTCCGGGTCGCCGTAGCGCTCGGAGCTCTGCGCGGGGACGTTGGTGAACGAGGGCAGACCGCGCTCCGGGTGACGGTCCGTCACCTCGATCCGGATCGTCTCCTCCTCGCGCAGGCAGCACACCTCGGCGGCCGTACCGGCGTGCACGACGGCGTTCGTGACCAGCTCGCTGACCAGCACCACGGCGTCGTCGACCACCTCGGGCAGCCCCCAGCCGAGCAGGGCGTCGCGGACAAAGCCGCGCGCCGCGGCGGCCGACCTGCCGACCGGCTCGAAGGTGGCGGCTGCGCGCGCGGTGACCACGTGCCACTTCTCCCATCAGATCCGATTGCCCCGACCCGGTCGGATCTGCCCTTGGGTCGGGCGTCCCGGGGTCGGTGCGGCGTCCCACCCTACTTTCCGGCGGCACCTCCGTGGGCCCGGTGGACGGAAAGAAGCACCTCCGGGTGATTCCGGCCACTCCGCCGGGCGGGGACCGGCCCGCTCCGGGAGGGGTGCTTTGCGCTGCCCGGGTGCAGACCCTGTGCAACGGGACGGACACCCGGCGGCTGTGCTGTCAGACTGGGGGGTCCGCAGCACCCGGCCCAAGGGTTACGGTCGAGGTGCGCCGGCGTCGCCCCGAGTGCGGCGGGCCGGTGGTCACCCCGAAGGGGGTGGCGCGGAGACGGTCACAATCTGGGAGGGCCCCGTTGAGTTCGGCCACCAAGGACGTACCCGGTACCACCCCGACGGTCGCCCGCCAGGGCAGCCGTCCGACGGTGCGGGCCGCCTCGGGGCGGCGCCCGAACCACAACCGGGGGGCCGAGCCCGCCGATCTGCGCAAGCTGCTCGGTGCGCTGACCGCGATGCGGGACGGCAACTTCCGGCGGCGGCTGACGGTGCCCGGCGACGGGCCGCTGGCCGAGATCGCGGCGGTCTTCAACGAGGTGGCCGAGCGCAACCAGCACCTGACCGGTGAACTGGCCCGGGTCCGGCGGGCGGTGGGCCGGGAGGGGCGGCTCTCCGAGCGGCTGGAGAGCGGGGTCGGCGAGGGCGCCTGGATGGCGGCGGTCGACAACTGCAACGCGCTGATCGACGACCTGGCCCGCCCGATGGCCGAGGTCGGCCGGGTGCTCACCTCGATCTCCGAGGGCGACCTGGACCAGCGGATGGAGCTGCGCTCGGTCCACACCAACGGGGCCAGCCACCCGCTGCGCGGCGAGTTCCTCAAGGTCGGCCGGACGGTGAACGGGCTGGTGGACCAGCTCTCCGAGTTCACCGACGAGGTGACCCGGGTGGCCATCGAGGTGGGCACCGAGGGCAAGCTCGGCGGTCAGGCCAGGGTGCGCGGTGCGACCGGCAGTTGGAAGGACCTGGCCGACTCCGTCAACACCATGGCCGGCCGGCTGACCGCCCAGGTGCGCAACATCGCCGAGGTGACCACGGCGGTCGCCAAGGGCGACCTCTCGCACAAGGTCACGGTGGACGTGGCCGGCGAGATGCTGGAGCTGAAGAACACCGTCAACACGATGGTGGACCAGCTCAACGGCTTCTCCGCCCAGGTGACCCGGGTGGCCCGCGAGGTGGGCACCGAGGGCCGGCTCGGCGGGCAGGCCAAGGTGCCGGGCGTGGCCGGGGTCTGGCGCGACCTCACCGACTCGGTGAACTTCATGGCCAACAACCTGACCGCCCAGGTCCGGAACATCGCCGAGGTGACCACGGCGGTGGCCAAGGGCGACCTCTCGCGCAAGATCGAGGTGGACGCCCGGGGCGAGATCCTGGAGCTGAAGAACACCATCAACACCATGGTCGACCAGCTCTCCGGCTTCGCCGAGCAGGTCACCCGGGTGGCCCGCGCGGTCGGTACCGAGGGCATCCTCGGCGGGCAGGCCCAGGTGCCCGGGGTGGCCGGGGTCTGGAAGGACCTGACCGAGAACGTCAACTCGATGGCCAACAACCTGACCAGTCAGGTGCGGAACATCGCCCAGGTCACCACGGCCGTGGCGAAGGGCGACCTGTCGCAGAAGATCAAGGTCGATGCGCGCGGCGAGATCCTGGAACTGAAGAACACCATCAACACGATGGTCGACCAGCTCGGGGCGTTCGCCGACGAGGTCACCCGGGTCGCCCGGGACGTCGGCACCGAGGGCATCCTCGGCGGCCAGGCCAGTGTGCCCGGGGTCTCCGGCACCTGGAAGGACCTCACCAACAGCGTCAACCTGATGGCCAACAACCTGACCTCGCAGGTGCGCAACATCGCCGAGGTGACCACCGCCGTGGCCCGCGGCGACGTCTCCAAGAAGATCACCGTCGACGCCCGGGGCGAGATCCGCGAGCTGGTGCTCACCGTCAACACCATGGTCGACCAGCTGTCCGCCTTCGCGGACGAGGTGACCCGGGTGGCCCGCGAGGTGGGCACCGAGGGCATCCTCGGCGGGCAGGCCCGGGTGAGCGGGGTCTCCGGGATCTGGCGGGACCTCACCGACAACGTCAACTTCATGGCCTCCAACCTGACTTCACAGGTCCGGAACATCGCCGAGGTGGCCACCGCGGTGGCCCGGGGCGACCTGTCCAAGAAGATCACCATCGAGGCGCAGGGCGAGGTCGCCGCCCTGGCGGGCACCCTGAACACCATGGTCGACCAGCTGTCCGCGTTCGCCGTCGAGGTGACCCGGGTGGCCCGGGAGGTGGGTACCGACGGCATCCTGGGCGGCCAGGCCGGGGTGCCGGGCGTGGCCGGTATCTGGAAGGACCTGACCGACAACGTCAACCAGATGGCCAACAACCTGACCGGTCAGGTCCGGAACATCGCCCTGGTGATCACCGCCGTCGCCCGCGGCGACCTGTCGCAGAAGATCGACGTGGACGCCCGGGGCGAGATCCTGGAGCTCAAGACCAGCATCAACATCATGGTCGACCAGCTCGGCGCCTTCGCCGACGAGGTCACCCGGGTGGCCCGCGAGGTGGGCACCGACGGCCGGCTCGGCGGTCAGGCCCGGGTGCCCGGGGTGGACGGCACCTGGCAGGACCTCACCGTCTCGGTGAACGAACTCGCCGACAACCTGACCCGCCAGGTCCGGGCGATCGCCCAGGTGGCCACCGCGGTGACCCGCGGCGACCTCAGCCTGCGGATCGACGTGGACGCGTCCGGAGAGCTCGACGAGCTCAAGGACAACATCAACCAGATGATCGCCAACCTGCGCGAGACCACCAGGACCAACCAGGAACAGGACTGGCTGAAGACCAACCTGGCCCGGATCTCCGGTCTGCTCCAGGGCCGCCGCGACCTGGAGGCGGTCGCCGCGCTGATCATGACCGAGCTCACCCCGGTGGTCTCGGCCCAGCACGGCGCCTTCTTCCTGGCCCAGCCGGCCGGCCGGACCGCCGAGCTGATCACCGAGGACGACGACGAGAACGACACCGTGCTGCGCCTGATCGGCAGTTACGGCTACCAGCGCCGCTCGATGCCGACCACCTTCCGCCCCGGCGAGGGCCTGGTCGGCCAGGCGGCGGTGGAGAAGCGCTCGATCATGCTCAAGGAGACCCCGCCCGGCTACCTGAAGATCGCGTCCGGACTGGGCGAGGCCAGCCCGGCCCACGTGGTGGTGCTGCCGGTGCTGTTCGAGGGCCGGCTGCTCGGCGTGATCGAGCTGGCCACCTTCTCCTCCTTCACCACCGTCGCCATCGACTTCCTGAACCAGATCGCCGACCTGATCGGCGTCACCGTCAACACCATCAGCGTCAACACCAAGACCGAGGGCCTGCTGCTGGAGTCCCAGCGCCTCACCGCCGAACTCTCCATGCGTTCGGCCGAGTTGGAGGCCCGCCAGGAGGAGCTGGAGCGGACCAACGAGGAGCTCCAGGAGAAGGCCGAGCAGCTCGCCCAGCAGAACCGGGACATCGAGATCAAGAACAGCGAGATCGAGGAGGCCCGGCAGGTCCTGGAGGAGCGCGCCGAGCAGCTCGCGCTGGCCTCGCGCTACAAGAGCGAGTTCCTCGCCAACATGTCGCACGAGCTGCGCACCCCGCTCAACTCGCTGCTGATCCTGGCCAAGCTGCTCTCCGACAACAACGAGGGCAACCTCTCCTCCAAGCAGGTCGAGTTCGCCGAGACCATCCACGGCGCCGGTTCCGACCTGCTCCAGCTGATCAACGACATCCTCGACCTGTCCAAGGTCGAGGCCGGCAAGATGGACGTCCGCCCGGCCAAGATCGCGCTGGTCCAGCTGGTCGACTACGTCGAGGCCGCGTTCCGCCCGCTCACCGCCGACAAGAACCTGGACTTCGCGGTGGTGGTCTCGCCGGACCTGCCGGTCACCCTGCACACCGACGAGCAGCGGCTCCAGCAGGTGCTGCGCAACCTGCTGTCGAACGCGGTCAAGTTCACCGACAGCGGCGCGGTCGAGCTGCGGATCCGCCGGGCCGACGGCGCCGTCCCGCAGCACGTCCGGGAACAGCTGCTGGAGAACGCCGCGATCAACGACCCGGACGAGCCGCTGGTCGCCTTCTCGGTCTCCGACACCGGGATCGGCGTCCCCGGCAACAAGCTCCGGGAGATCTTCGAGGCGTTCAAGCAGGCGGACGGCGGCACCAGCCGCAGGTACGCCGGGACGGGGCTCGGGCTCTCGATCAGCCGGGAGATCGCCCGGCTGCTCGGCGGCGAGATCCACGCCGAGAGTGAGCTCGGCGAGGGTTCCGTCTTCACCCTCTACCTGCCGCTGCGCAGCGAGGCCCCGGACGCCCCCGGCCAGGACCGGGCGCTGGCGCCCGTCCGCGCCACCATCGCGGTCACCCCGGTCGGCACGCCCGTCCCGATCGGCGAGAACCCGGCCGAGCACTGGGCCCAGGAGGTCCGCGACCTGGCCGAGGTCCGCCGCCGGGGCGCGGCCGAACGCCGCCGGGCCGCCGCCCAGGAGGCCGAGCCGACGCCCCGTCAGGAGCCGGCCGGCACCGTGCCCGCGCAGTTCCAGGGCCGGTTCGACGGTGAGCAGGTGCTGATCGTGGACGACGACATCCGGAACGTCTTCGCGCTCACCAGCGTGCTGGAGCAGTACGGCCTCACCGTGCTGTACGCGGAGAACGGCCGCGAGGGCATCGAGGTGCTGGAGCAGCACGAGGACGTGGCACTGGTGCTGATGGACATCATGATGCCGGAGATGGACGGCTACGCGACCACCGAGGCGATCCGCCGGATGCCGCAGTACTCCGGGCTGCCGATCATCGCGCTCACCGCGAAGGCGATGAAGGGCGACAAGGAGAAGAGCCTGGAGGCGGGTGCGACCGACCACGTCACCAAGCCGGTCGAGACCGATCACCTGCTGGCGGTGATGCGCCACTGGCTGCCTTCCGCCAAGGGCAGGTAACCGCCGGGGGCGCGCTCTCCCACCGCACTGGCGGGTTCGGACGGGAACCGGGTAAGGTCGCGCATCGTTGCGAACAGTGACCGAACGGTGACGTGGTGCTCCGGCGCCGCTGTGTGCTTCGGCACTGTCGCGCTGCCGATCGCCGGGAGCGACGTGGCGGGCGAGGGGGTGCGGCTAGGCCGTGTTTTAGGAAGCGCGGGCGGCCATCCACTTGGTGAGGTCGCCCGTGATGCGGTCGGTGCTGGTCTCGACGGTCACGTCGTGTT
>NZ_JBIWML010000078.1:0-12699 GCF_044766665.1 Kitasatospora sp. NPDC101801 | reverse complement strand
CCATGGTCTGTAGGTCCATGGCCCGACCATCGCCCCAACGGCCATGGTCAGTCAGCTACTTAGCTGAATAGGTCGAGGATCATGACCGAGCCCTGTTCCAGGGGATTGACAAACCGACACCCGAGAGGGTGCAAGGCGTCCCGTCCCCGACCCAACACATGGAACTCGACCGCAGGGGAGCCGAGTTGCTCTTCCAGGTGCTGACCGAGCGCGAGGAGAAGAACAGCGTCGCCATCGCCTCGAACGAGTCGTTTGCCAAAGCGCACATGTTCCGGCGAACCCGTACGAGGCGATGCCTGAACAGCACGGGTTCAATCCGGATGAGCGGGGCACCGAGGTGGACGTATCCTGCGGAACATGATGGCGACGTACGTGCTGGACGGCACTCGGATTCGAACGCTGGATGACTTCTGGCAGGTCCTCATGGACGCGTTCGACAGCCCTGGACGTCAGTACTTCGGCCGCAACCTCGATGCCTTCGCGGACTGCCTGAGTGGCGGGCCTGGGTACCCCGATGCCGATGACTTCATCGTCGAGTGGCGCGACCACTCCGTATCGCGCGAGCATCTCGGCTACCCGGAAACGGTGCGCCAGTTGGAGCTTCGTCTGTCACGGTGCCACCCCTCGAACCGGGCGGCTGTCGACGCGAAGCTGGCCGCCGCATGCGACCAGCGCGGGCAGACTGTCTTCGACCAGCTCGTCGAGATCTTTGAGAGCCGTGCTCCCGGCGTTCTGCGGTTGCAGTAGCTGGACTGCTCATGGCTCAGGAAGGCGACCTGCGTCTACGTGATCGGCGAGGTAGATGAGGGTGGCCTGTGGGTCCATGCCAAAGGCGGCGGCGACGAGCTTGGGATCCATGGTGTTCACAAGGACGCCGACGCAGTCCTGGCAGCCCTCGCCGAGGTGACCGGCGAGGTCCTCGCCAAGGGCGACGAGAAGATCACGATTCCCGGCTTCCTCACCTTCGAGCGCACCCACCGAGCGGCCCGGACCGCCCGGAACCCGCAGGCCGGCGACCCGATCGACATCCCGGCCGGCTACGGCGCCAAGATCAGCGCCGGGTCGAAGCTCCGACCGGACCTTCCACGCGACCTGCGTCTACCAGAGCTGCTCCGCTTCCGCAAGAGTGAGCCGAACCGCGACGACCTCACCGCCTAGGTTCTGTCCGGCGGATCATGTGATCGCCTCGCGTGGCCCATTGTGTTGGTCGTGGGGCGGGGCGATCTGACGAACGACGAGTGGGTGCAACTGGCACCACATCTGCCGAAGACCGGGCGCCGAGGCGGACGGTGGACTGATCACCGGACGGTGATCAACGGGATCCTGTTCCGGGTCCGCACGGGTGTCCCGTGGCGGGACCTGCCGGAGCGGTTCGGTAGCTGGAAAACCGTGTACGAGCGCCATCGTCGGTGGTCGGCGGACGGCACCTGGGAAAGGATCCTCCAGGCTGTCCAGGCCGAGGCCGACTCCCGGGGGCGCATCGACTGGAGCATGGTGAGCGTGGACTCCACCTCGTGCCGGGCCCACCAGCACGCTGCCGGTGCACCGCGCAGAACACCCCGTATCCCGAAGCGGAGATCAACGCCCCGGCAGCTTAGCGGCCACTTCTCCCCGCACAGGGTCGAGCTGCTGGCCGACCTGCGCCACCAGACCGACCAGCTGTAGGAGAGATCCGTGCTCCAGCACCTCATCACCCAGGACGCGGACCTGCGCATGGTCCCCGTCGACCACACCCAACTGACCACCGCGGTCAACGAACTCCGTGACGAACTACGGTCCCTTCCCGATGGGGCCGATCCCGCCCGAACGCGGCTCGTGTCCCGGTGGATCGGCATCGGCCAGGTGAGCCTGGGCGACCCGCACGGCGCCCTCCCCTTCCTCCGCCAGTCCCTCGGCCTGGCCGCGGCCGCCGACAACACCCCGGCCGTCCTCGCCACCATACTCAACCTCGGCGACGCGCACCGCTACGCTGGCGAGCCCGAGACCGCCGACGCGCTGTACCGCCGGGCGCTGGACACCGCCCGACGCGAACAGCCGGAGCTCACCGACTTCGCGCTGCAGCACTACGGCAAGCACCTCATGGAGCAGGGCGACCTCCCCCGGGCCCGCGACTACCTGCGGGAAGCACTGCGCCTGCGGATCGCCAAGGGCGACACTGGCCTCATCGAGTCCACACAGGCTGCCCTCGACCGCGTCGAGATCCTGCTCACCGACGCTTCCGCGGCCGACAGCGGGGCACCGGGGCTCACTGAGGTCGAGGCGAAAGCGGTCGAGTGGGCGATGTCGGCCTGGCGCCGCCGCTTCGCTGCCGCGCTGCGAGCCGCCGCTCCTATGGCCAGTGCGCCTGGACGATCCCGATGCTGCGCGCGTTGCCCAGCGAGATGGCGCGGGTGAGCTGCGGATGCGCCGAACTCACGATGTGCTGCCGGGCCCCGCGCTGAACTCCGCGCCGCAGTCACCAGGCCCGCGCTGCGGGCCGCACCCGCTCGGCCCCACCCACCTGCCGGAAGTGGGGGTGGGGCCGCCGCCTGGCGTGGTGAGGAGATCGAAGGACCGAGGGCGTCCGGCGGGCGGCGTCAGTACAGCGCGGCCTGGCCGTCGAACGCCAGGCGGGGCGGAGGAAGGACGACCTGACCACTGAGGGCCTCGCCAAGTCGCAGGGCGAGAGAAGAGTTGCGGAGCTCGGACGGCTGGCTGATGGCCTGGTCGAGGGCGGCGGGGTCACCGACGAGGACGAGCATCCGCTTGGCGCGGGTGACGGCAGTGTAGAGGAGGTTGCGGCGCAGCAGCAGATAGGAGGCGCCGGTTCGGGTCATCGGGACGACGACCATCGGGTACTCGCTGCCCTGGGCTCGGTGGACGGTCATGGCGTACGCGTGCAGGAGCTCATCGAGTTCGTCGAAGGCGTAAGCGGCCTCGGTGCGGTCGTCGTCGGTGATGATGCGTACGTGGCGCTGCTTGGTGTCGATGGCTGTGATGCGGCCGGTGGTGCCGTTGACGATGCCGCGGCGCGCGTCGGTGCGCACAGCGACGACGCGATCGCCCGGTCGGAAGGCGCGCCCGTCACCCCAGTGCTGCTCGTGCCCGTCGAGGTGCGGGTTGACGACGGCCTGGATCGCCAGGTTCAGGTCGTCGGTGCCCAGCGCGCCCTTGCGCCCGGGCGCGAGGACCTGGATGTCGGCCGGGTCGATCCCGTAGGTGTCGGGCAGGCGGCGGGTGACGAGGTCGACGACGGTGGCTTGGATCTCCTCTGGCGGGGGCAGGGTTCGCTCGGCGTCGTGGCGTCGGGCGTCGAGGAACCAGAAGTCGCCGAAGCTGCGGACGGGCCGTCCGTACTTGATCTCGGTGGCGTTGGTGACGATCGCGCTGTCCCGGGCCTGACGGAAGATCACGGTCAGTTCGGTGCGCGGGATTTCCGCTACGGCAAGGAGGTCGGCGAGTACCTGCCCGGCGCCGACGCTCGGCAACTGGTGGACATCACCGACCAGGAGCAGGTGCACGCCTGGGGTGAGCTTGCCGAGTAGTTGGGCGCACAGGCGCAGGTCCAGCATCGAGGATTCATCGATGACGGCCAGGTCCGCGTCCAGCGGGTCATAGGCGTCGAACAGGCTGGCTGGCACAGCAGGGCCCTCACGCCGGCCGTGGATCAGGCGGTGGACGGTGGTGGCCGGGCGGCCGGTGAGTTCGGCCAGGCGCTTGGCAGCACGGCCGGTCGGCGCCGCCAGGGCGACACGACCGCCGGCGGCCTCCACGATGTCGACGATGGATCGGACGGTGAAGGACTTCCCGCAGCCCGGGCCGCCGGTCAGCACCGACACGGGCGCGGTGAGCGCCATCCGGACGGCGGCTTCCTGCGCCGGTGCGAGCTCGACGGCGCTGTCGAAGACCGGCAGCGGACCCGCCGCCCACGGACGCAGCGTGGAGAGCCGGGTGACGGCGGCACGCAGGCGGGCGACCCGGGTGGCCACCGCGGTCTCAGCGGCGTGCAGCGCCGGGGCGAACACCGCCGGCTTCCACCGCCGCTCCCGGCCGGGCAGTTCCCGACCGTGGGGCAGGTCCTGCAGCACGACCGCGTCGGTGGCCACCAGGGAAGCCAGCTCGGCGGGCAGCAGCTCTGCGAGGGACTCGTCGCCGCCGAGGTTGCGCACGGTCCTGGCGTAGAGCTGACGCTCCCACAGGAAGCTGTCCCCGCCGGCCTGTTCGAGGGCGTGCAGCAGAGCTGCCTGCAGCCGCTGCGGGCTGCGCTCGGGCAGCCCCAGCCACAGGGCGAGCTTGTCGGCGGTGGCGAAGCCGATCCGGAACACCTCGGTGAGCCGGTACGGGGCGCTCTGGACGATGTCCAGCACGTCGGTGACGGAGTGTGCCTCCTGCCGGTCGGTGCGGAAGTGCCGCACGATCCGCGGGGCGTGGGTGGCTGAGATCGCGGCGCTCTGCAGCAGGATCATGAGCTGGCGGATCTCCTGGTGGACCTGCCAGGCGGTGATGATCTCCGCGAGCCGTCCCTTGCCGATCAGGTGCACCTCCAGCAGCCGCTCGGGGGTGGTGTCGATGACCTGCAGGGTGTCGAGCTTGAACTCGTCCACGATCGCGTTCGCCAGCTTCGGCCCGATGCCCCGCACCAGTCCGGAGGCGAGGTAGGCGCGGATCGCGTGCACGGTGGACGGCTCGACGTACCGGCAGGACACGGCCCGGAATTCCCGCCCCCATGTGGGATGGTCGGCGTGGTGACCGGTCAGGTGGAGCGTCTCCCCGGGCTGGACTCCCAGCAGGGCCTCGCCTTTCGCCCCTACACTCTCGCCGTCGGCCAGGCCGAGCCGCGCCGCGGTGAAGCCGCCGCTGCCGACGTACAGGATCCGCTCGACGATCCCCTCGAGCCCCTCCGGCTCCCGCTGCCGCTCCACCCCGTGCCGAACCTCTCCACCCGTCGCCACCCTGTACCGCGCCGCACCGGCGGGCGTGCGGGCCGGCGGGCCGTCTTCTGCTCGCCGATCAGCACAACCCTAGCCCGCTCCAGGTAGGCCGGGGCGGTCCAGCCACCGAACCACACCTTCGGGTTCTCCTCGAAGCGACGGGGGACGGCCCTGCCCATCAGCACCCAGGCGACGAAGTCGTCCAGGGTCACATCCGGGACTTGATTCCAGCACACCGGGGGCAGCCCGCGGGCGGGATCCGGTGTCTGGGCGACCAGGCGCAGCAGACCGGCCGCGATCCGCCACCCTCCCGCACCATCCGGCGGGTGCACCCCGACGGCCGGCTGCTCGGCCAGCCAGTGTTCCCCGGTGCCCAGCGCCACCCAGCATGCCGCGATGTCCTCGGCAGCCATCCGTCCGGCCCGCTGCCGCATGTCGGCGGCAGCGATGGAGGCCAGCTGAACCTGCCAGGCCACGCGCCGACCGCCCGGTGTGATCGCGAGGACGTCAGCACGCCAGCCCGTGCCGGATGCCTCCAACTGCGCGTGGGCGCCGGCCTGCCGGGCGGCGGAGACGATCTCCAGCTTCAGCAGGTGGTGGTCGAGGTCCTGCTCAGCCAGCTCGCACCGGGGAGCGCACGGGTCATGGGCGAAGTACCGCAGCCGGCGGGGCGCGGGCGACAGTTTGGCGTGCAGACCGTGGCCGCACTCCGGACAGGTCAGCGGAACGCGGGGACGGACCCGGTGGACCCGCTCCCAGGACCATCCGCAGCCCAGGTCCCGGGCGGTGGAGTCCAAGGCCCCATGCTCGGGGTGCAGCGCGGTGAACGTCACGGTGCAGACCACTCCTGCCGGGGCCACAGGGCGCTGGTCTGGTTACGCGGCCCCTTCTGAGCGCACCATGCCACACCGGGCGGTTGACGACGCGCCCGTTCATCCCTGCGGGCGGCGCACGAAACACCAAGTGCGCTCCACACCTGCCAGTGATGAGCCGCCCGGACGGCATGCGGAGGGCGACGACATCCAAGGGGCTGTCTCGCGTGGTCCGGCACATGTGGGTGGCCAACGTCCGTTTCCTCCTTGCTAGTTGCCACAATTGAGAATGCTCTGTAGATCCTCAAATCGGGCAGCAAGGTCTTGCCCTGCACGACGGCGTAGGTGACGGTAGGTATCCGCAGTGTTCACAGAACGCAACGCGAGTCGCGTCATTGGGGGAGATCAGCGTGACGGAGAACTTCGACTACACCCTTGCGCCGCCGTCGCCGGGCCCGGAGGACCCTGCGGCACCGGGGCGGCGTGCACTGTTCCGGCCCCACCACGCCCCGTGGTTGCTACTGGCGCTGGTTTCCGTCTTCTGCGTTGGGTTCGCGGCGTTGGCGGGCTGGCTCTGGCTCCGCGAGCCCGATTCGGTGGACACCTCGCTCCACGTGGCTGCCGGGACGGTTCAGGCGGACCTGTTATCCCCTGACGAGGTCAGCGCGCTGGCAGGGACCACGTTCGTGGCCGGCGCACGAGCCGGCGAGCCGGCCGCCGCTCTCGGAGCAGAGCCGAAGACGTGCGCGGCCGCCGTGGGTCCTGCCACCAAGGCCGTCTACGGGCAGGACTGGACGGCATTCGTCTCTGCGACGTACGGCGATGCGGCCGGGGCGGGCGACTACACGGCGACCCAGGTCATCGGGGTCTACCCGGAGGCCGGGGCGGCCGGCGCCGCGCTGCGCGTGCTGGCGGACGGGCTCAAGAACTGCCCGACCGCCGAGCGCGCCGAAGCGGATGGCCAGACCTCGAAGTGGACCTACACGACCGGCTCCACCGCCCCGGGAGCGGTCACCTGGAAGGCAGTCCAAGAGGGTGGGGACGGCTGGGCGTGCTACCGCCAGGCCCGGGCCACCGGCCGGGCCCTGGTGCAGGTGGCGCTCTGCGAGGCGGGTGACGGCAGTTCGGCCGTGGCGAAGATCGCCGACCGGCTCGCCGCGAAGGTGACCCAGTGACTGGGCCCGGCGAGGCGAGGCGCCCGGCCGGCACCCGCGCGCGGGCGGCCATGGGACGCGTTCTGTGCCTGGTGCTAGTCACCGTGCTCGTGCCGGCGCTCGCAGCCGGTGAGAGCGCCGCCGCACCGGCGGCAGATCCATCGATCCCCGGCGTTGCCGCGCTGGCATCCGGAGCATCGGCTCCTGAGCCGCTGCGACCGAGTCCGGCCTACCCCTCCGCTCTGAACAGCCAGGTCGCCGCGTTCAGTCAGCAGGCCGCAGCCCTGCCGCAGCGCTCGAGCGAACTCATGGGCGCTACAGAAAATTTGACGCAGGCCACCGAGTCGTTGCAGGCACGCTCTGCGGCGGCGAGTGGGGACGCCGCCTCCGTCAACGCCAAGATGTCCGCACTCAACTCCAGGTCCCAGGCTCTCAACGGCCGGATCGCGGCGCACAACGCGGCGCCGCACGTGTTCCAACTGCCCGCGCAGGCAGGGGCGGCGAGCGCCTACGACGCGGAGAAGGCGCAGCTTGACGGGGAAGCCGCCCAGCTCGCCGCGGAACGGGCCGGACTCGAGTCGGAGCGCTCGCAGACGGTCGCGAGGCAGCAGGAACTGGCCAAGGATGCGTCGAAGGTCAGCACCGACGCGCTCACGCTCGGCCGCCAGGCCACGGCGCTCCTTCAGGAGATGCAGCGACTAGGCTCCCAGCGAGAGCAGTTGCTGCAGCAGATGGCGTCGTCGAACCAGGCCCTCATCAACGCTCCGGCCGGCCCGCCGGCCACGACAACGTCAATGGCCCAGGGCGCTGACGCGGCGCGACCGCAGCGGCTCGCCGACCGCAGCGGTCCGGCGGCGGACGACCGAGACCACCGGCAGGCGGGCCGCAAGAACGCGGCCGTCGACGCCTACGCCAAGCAGCACGGCGTCAAGGTCATCAAGCAGCCCGTCACCGCCTACCTGGCCCCCGACGCGGTCAAGCGGCTTCCCGCCGCAGACGTCGGCCGGATCTCCCCCGTCGCCACGTACGACGCCCTGGTACGGAAGCCCAACGGCCACTACAAGGCATTGGAAGTGTGGGACCCGCGCGCCAGGCCCGGCAGCGGCCAGGAGGAGTTCAACTCCGCTCTCTCCAAGGGCGCCCAGGCCACCGTCGCCGGCGGCAAGAAGATCATCGACGAGGTCGAGTCCCTCACCACCTGCGCACCCAACAGCTTCCCCGCGGGCACAGGGGTACTGCTGTCCGATGGCACCACCCGCCCCATTGAGACGATTCGCGCCGGTGACCTCGTTGCCGCCGCAGACCCCGCTACCGCCGCTGGCGGACCCCGAACCGTTACCGGCACCATCCACACCCCCGCCGACCGGGACTTCACCGAACTGACGATCCGCCACGGCGACGGCACCTTGGGCGCGATCACCGCGACGGATCACCACCCCTTCTGGCTCGACAGCGCCCTGACCTGGACCGACGCGGTGGCGGTGCGGGTCGGCGACACGCTGCGTACGGTCGGCGGCGCCACCGTCCAGGTCGCCTCGATCCGGCACTGGACCGGCCTGGCGCCGGCCTACAACCTCACTGTCGAGGGCCTGCACACCTACTTCGTGCTGGCCGGCGACATGCCGGTCCTGGTGCACAACGCCAGCCCGGCGGACTGCGACAAGCAGATCTGGGAGATCCTCAACAAGCTTCCGGTCAGGCCCGGGAACAAGGGCACCACCACCGGCCAGCCCGTGCTCAGGACCGCGAATGGAACTGCCGGGCGATGGGGCGGCCCCGTCTACAGCGGTACGACCATCGGGAAAGACAAGGACCTGGTCACCAAGATCAGCAACTGGCTGAAGGACCCTAAGAACGGCGCCCCCACGAGCCCAGCAACCACCTACCCGAGCTCCGACCACGTAGAGGCTAAGGTCGCGTGGAAGATGGCTGAGAACTACAAGACCATCTCGCAGGCTGAGGTGGTCATCAACAACACGGCAGGAGTGTGCGATGGAGCTGGTCTGACGTGCGATGACGTAGTCCCCTTCATCCTCTGCACCGGCCAGACGCTATTGGTTATCTACCAGAAGCCGGACGGAAATCTCGCCGACCCCCATCCCATCCTCGGAAGGAGGAATTGCTGATGGCCCTTCGGATCGACTACGCGGGCGACAGGAAGTTCCCCGATGGTGAAGCGGAGATCTCCCGGACAATAGTCGAAGCCCTGGAATCAAGCGGCTCCGAGAGCAAGCCAGTGACGTTCGCCTTCACGGAGCCTCCGGCTGAGTTTCCGGTGGCCTACCTCACTGCGTCGGTCAGTACAGACCGTAGCTGTGGCGCACTGGTCTGGTGGGCGAGCGGGAGCCTGCTGGAGAAGGGCGGGGTCTATGGGAGCATCTGGCTCTCTGACAACCCGCAACCTCCGGTTGCCGACCCGGACGTGGTGTCGGACGCGTACACGGGACGGCGGCATGATCCCGCCAGCACCCTTCCCATGCACCGCATCAGCACTGCCATTGAGGAATACCGCCGGACCGGCACTGGAGCGCGCCCGGAATGCATCGACTGGGTGACCGGAGAGGTGAACGGCCAGCGGCACGACAGGCCGACTGTCGAGGACTGACGGAACCGCCGGGATCCGCGAGCGCTGGCGACCGACCGCACCGTGCCACGGCCCGGGACGCCTATTTGCGGAAGACCCGGGACCTCACCTCGGTGATCCGCAAGCAGGCCGCTGTAGCCAGTACTGGCGGCGCACGCGGCACTCTATTTGTGCACACGGGAGCCGGGCTCGGCGAGGTGCCTACGGACCGGCCAGCACCGTGGTCAGCTGGCCGGCCTCCAAGCGGTGGGCGAGTTCGAGGCCGCTGTCAAGCAGGGTGAGGACGGCGTGATGCCGAGCCGCGGGGATGAGCGCGATCCGGGTGCCACCGCGGTTGACTTCGATGGGCGCAGGTTTCCGTCCCGGGCGTCTCAGTCGAGACTGTCAGGGAGGGTCGGTGCAAGGACGAGATCGACGCGCTTTACCATGCCCGACGCGTCGAGACCGGCGAGACTGCGGACTCCGACGGCGATCCCCAGCGTGACAACTGGCCGAGACTGTCACGCCTGTGCGACCTGCTCACCCGTGCCCGCACGGCCAGGGACCGGCTCTGTCAGCGTGCCCTGCCGTCCGCCAACGAGATCAGGATCAAGGTCGAGGCCGCCGAACGCATCGTGGCCCGCGCGGAGAAGCGGCTGGCTGCGGAAACGGCAGCCCATCAGGAGAAACCGAGGAAGTACCAGGCCCGGACCGAGACTGACCGGAAGGCGGGGCGCCGAGCCGCCAACGGCCGGCCGCCCGTGCCCATGGAGAACAAGACGGTCCTCATCCGGCAGCAGGCCCGACTGGCGAAGGCACTCACTCACCTGGAGCGGGCCCGCAGCCCCGAACCGGCCCCATCCCCGACCGCCGTCGCGAGCCTGAGCGATCCGGACTCACGGCTGCAACTGGGCAAGCACGGCAGATACCTGCAGGGACACAACCTGCAGATCGTGTGCGCACGCCGCCAGATCCTGTTGGCGATCGACCTCCAACTCCCGGGCGATCGCGCCGTTGGCGAACCCGTCCGCGGACGCGAGCACGATCCGGGCCCGCAGCACCGCCCGCACCTCCGCCTTTACCGAGGCCACCGTCCTCACCAACCACTCACGGACCTGTCGATCGAGCACCACCGCAACCGCCGTCCCCGCCTGTTGCCCATCACGCACGGCCAAGATCATGGCGGGCCACCGCCGCACCCGGCAGGATGGGCCCGTGCCGAAGAACCCCCCGGAATCGATGCAGCACCACCTGCGCCAGCGACTGAACCGCCACGCCCGCGAGCACTGGCCGCACGCCAACGCCATCACGGTCAGCTTCCGCGCCGGATTCGCCTACGTAGCAGCCGAATTACCCGGCGAGAAGCCCTTCCCGCTGTGTCGCCTGCGCTTCACCGGCGTCCTGCACACCTGGGGCTTCGCCCTCTACCCGGCCAGCAGCGACAGCTACCGGGACAACATCCTGCCCAGCGGACTGCCCACCGGCTCCCCCGAAGAGGCCCTCGACTGTGCCTGCACCCTCTACCTCAGCGACCCCACCGGGCAGCTCCCGTCCGACTCTTTGGCCCCGGAGATCCCGGCATGATCCCTCTCCCCGCACTGCCCCCGCAGGCCGCGTGGCACGACACGGGCACAAGTGTCTTCCCCTACGCGGTCCGGGTCGAAGGACGCTGGTGGGTCCTACGGCTCAACGACTTCCCCGAGCACCCCCTTTACACCTTGTTCATCGACGCACAGGTCATCGGTGACATGGACGATGACCCGGCCGCCTGGCAGCAATTGCCGAGCCCCGAGATGGTCCCCGCTCTCGTCGCGCCGGAGCGCGCGAAGGTACTTCACCTCATGGCCGGTCTCGGCCCCTACGGCACCGAGACCGGCACCCCGTGCACAGGCGACTGGTGCACCTGCAGCATCCTCACCGACGAATACGCGGCCCGACCCAACACCCCTCCACGAACTTCCGCGGAGCAGCACTAACACAACAAAATCGCGCTCTTGACTCCCGGCCGGGGGAAGTCATGCGACAGCCTCCCCCAACTCCAGCACGTGCACCAAAACCCACCCGCCCCGGACCCGGCCGGCCACCCGGCTCGAAGAACCAGCGGCGCGCCGCCCGCCACGAGGTGGGCAAAGTCCTCGCCGCCGGCGAGGCGTACGCCCGGCCCGCCCACCACAAGAAAGGCACCAAGCCCCGGCGAACAGGATGAGCGACGGGCCTGCCCGGAAAGGCAGGTCCGGCCCGCTGCACTGGACTACCAGTCCGAATGGGAGGATCTTGCCGACCGTTCTGGCGCGAGGAGACAAAGTGGACGACCGTTCGAAGCATGGCCACTCCGGATGGGAGGAGGTAGTGCTCGCGGCCCGCGAACGCGCCCGCACGCGGCAGGCCCTCATGGTCGAACGCTTCGGACTGTCAGGTGATGTGCAGTACCAGTGGTCGATGGACGACGCACAGATCACCTGGTCGCGCGCTGGGAAGGTCTTCCTCACCGGCCGACTCACGGTGATCGGCAGCGTCAGCATCTCCCAACAGTCCTGGCTGTGGTCATGGGCGAACGAGTCACTTCCGCCCGCAGTCCTGGGCGACATCGAGCAGGTCCGGCAGTTCGGTGAGGAGAACGGTTACCCCGTCCTGCCGTGGCCCGGCTTCAACTACCACCCCGAACTTGTCGCTGAGGCTCGGATGGTCGCGGCATCCATACTTGACGCCGAAGGGCTGTGGGCGGAGTCCACCGACGACATGCAACTCCACTTCCTGATCCATGACTTGACGCTCGCCGCTGGATGACAGCGCTGGACGCCCAAGCGTCAGAGCTGCTGGCCGCAACCGGCGGACGTTAAACGGCAAGCTCAGTACAAAGACGACATCACCATTCAGCGGAATCAGGCGCTGAACTGCGGCGGCCCACCACTCAGCCACTGAAAACTGGTGGCCCATCACCACCGCAACCCACACGCCGCCCATCAGCGGACCGGTTCCAGCAGGGCGTGGAGGCGTTGGCGGCGTTCGTCCAGGAGCACGGCCACCCTCGGGTTCCTCGCCCGCACAAGCAGCCGCTGGAGGCCGGCCCCGGAGGTGAGGACCGGGTGTCGGTGGTGTCCTTCGCGCTGGGCACTTGGTTGAACAACACATCGGACTCACGATCTCAGCTGACCAACACCCGTTCTAGTGCTGCTCTGCGGAAGTTCGTGGAGGGGTGTTGATCACGCTGTCTTGAGTGGGGTGCCGTCGTAGGTCCAGCGGTAGGGCTTGGCGGTCTG
>NZ_JBIWML010000077.1:0-13535 GCF_044766665.1 Kitasatospora sp. NPDC101801 | reverse complement strand
CAGGTTCGACAAACGCGGCTACGTCTACCTCGGTACCGTCACCGCAGCCGCGCTCGTCATCTGGCTCCGCTCATGATCGCCAGGACACTGCCTAGACGCCCCTCCGCCTGAGCGGCCTCCAACCACCGCCACACCGTGCGGACATTGACCCCCGCCACCTGCGCCCCGGCCAGCACGTGCTCCGACGTCAACGTCCCCGCCGCCCTGAGCTCCAGCAGCCGGGCCACGAGCACCGGCCGTCGGACCGACAGCGCCGGCAGCACATCCGCCACCGCATCAGCGCCCCGCGCACCCGCACGCACCGCCACCCGGACCCGCCCTCCACCACGGCCCCGGCACCGGGGCACTCCATCGAGCATGAGAAGCAGCAGCGGGCGGGGAAGCGGAAAACGGCGTTCCCGTGACAGCAGGGGCGGGGCGGGTGTACCGGGTCCATGTCAGTCACACACCAGCACCTGTCAGCGGCGTGAGCGCCGGCGTCAGTACGGCAGAGCCCAGCCCGCCGCCCCAGCCAGACGGATGAAGACGACGAAGGCGGCAGCGGCCCGCCCGGGAGCCGAGCACACAACCCCGAGAAGACAGGGCCACCGCAGCGGAACCCGCCCTCCGACCGGGGCCCTTGACCGGTTGCCGCCGACGGCTGACCACTGTGCGCCCTCCGGAGCGACTCGGGCATGATGACGGCCCCGGCCACCCCGGCCTCTTCGCTATGCTGCCGCCGAGGGCCACTGACGCCCCGGGCGCGACCAACGCCCACACCGCACCCGAGCGCCCACGCCGCCGGGATGGCCGGTAGAAGGTCTTCCGGGATCAATGGAGCGCCTGAACAGATGCCCTGACGATCCGTCGAACCGGGTTTGCCGCGTGGGAGCCGAGACCCGGTGCCGAGAGGACCCGTCCATGACCAAGCGCACCACTGAGCAGCAGCGCGCCCGCGAACTCCAGCGCGCCGAACGCACCCAGGGCAACCACGTTCGCTACCACGACGCGCTCAACCGCGTACGCGCCCAGGCACAGTCCGCGGGCCCCGCGGCGTCGCCTGTTGCCGGGTTTCCCGTCCAGATCACCACAGCCGAAGCGGCCCAGGAAGCCGAGAAGGCGTTGGCTGCGGTGCTGTTCGAGCGTACGACAGCGCTGATGGCAAGCCGTTCCAGGGCGGAGCTGGCGGCCATGGTCGGTGCGAGCGGGTTCGACGGGGAGAGGTTCCATCCCGGGATGTTCTCCACGCAGGAACTCGCCGGCCTTCTCGTCCAGTACGAAGACCGGGTGCGGCGCGGTGAGGCACGGCCCGCCGACTTCATGCCCCTGGCCGTGTTCCCCGCGGTCCGCACCGCGGCTGAGGAAGCCGAGGCGGCACTGGCCCACGAGCTGTTCGAACGCACCCAGGCGTTGATGGCCAGCCACTCCAAGCAGGAGCTGGCGGCCATGGTCCGCGACCTCGGGGGCGGAGGCGGGAAGTACGGGCCCGAGCTCTGGGCGAAGCAGGAACTAGCCGGCCACCTCGTCTGGCACCACGACGCTGCGGAACGCCGTCAGGCGTAAAAGCCGGGGGTTGGGCAACCGCGAGCCACCCGAACGGAACCCACCCCCACCGCGCAGGCACCAGGTGCGCCCCGCCGTCTTCAGCAACGCCCCCACCCCGGGCGATGCCGAAGACGGCGGGGCACAGCCCCGGCCGTCATCGCACCCACCACCCCCATGACAGTGCCAACCACCCCAAAACACCGCCCCACGACAACAGACACCACCCGCTAGACCAGCCTTACGACAGCACCACCTGAACCCTCCCCGGCCCGCTGAACAGGCCCAACAACCAACCAAACTGACATACCGTCACTGACAGGCACCCCACTGACACCAAACCGGCACATCGCAGCGGAACCTCGCCGCGGCGGCGCAGTACCGGGAACGCGAAGGCCACCTCAACGTCCCCCGCAAGCACCCCGAAGAACTGGTGCTGGACGACGGCAGCAAGGTGGAGGTGAGCCTGGGCCTGTTCATCTCGAACAGCCGTCTGCGGCGGGCCACCATCCCCGCCGAGCGGGCCAACCGGCTGACCGAGCTCGGCATCCGCTGGGAGAAGTAGCCGAGCGGGCCCCGGGGCAGGCTGTTCGGGGGCGGTGCCCGTCGCCGGGCTGTGGTGGTGTCAGGTGTGGCGGATACCCGCATCGTGGAGGTAGCGCAGGCGCCGGATGCAGCCCTGGGCGCCGTGCCGGTCGAAGTAGAGGTCGACCTCGCCCGCGGTTCCGGCCGTCACCCACAGGTCGGTGACGTGGTCCCACACCGCCCACGGCTCACGACCCCGGTCATCGGCCAGCAACCGCACCGACTCCCACCGCACCACCACATCCTGGTCCATCACCCCCACAGAGACGACCCTACGCGCGTCAACTCGCGCGCACACCGACAACCCACCAACGAGCAAACCGAACTGACGGCCCGCCCGATCCTGTCAGGAGGTTCGCGGAGCAGCCCCTCCACCCGGGAGGCAGTACACCCTGTCGGGCCACGGACGCAGTTCGGGTGACCGGCGCACCGCCTGCCGACAGGCCGCCAGCAGGCCGTAACGGCACCCGCCGGGGCTGGTCCGGGTTGAGAGCCGTTCCGTCCGGGGCCGGGAAGGTGAGGTGCTGGACGGTCCCGCGCCGCTCACCACCATGCTGTCGGTGGCGGTGCCCGGACTGTTGTTTCAGTGGTGGACGCCGGGAACGGAGTCGAAGTACGGAGTGAAGCTGAGCGCGAGGCTGCCGGCCGTGGGACCTGTGCCGTTCGTCGTACCGGCCAGGAGCTCTGACATCTGCTTGGTCCAGTAAACGTCGACGTTGGACAACTTGTACCCGGTGAGAGTGGGCTGGAGGGTGGCGAGAGAACCGGCCGTGCTGATCGTGCCCATGGGGATCTTCTCGGCGACCACCGCGCCATCGACGACCACGGTGACCGACCAGTCGGTGGGGGCCAGCCGGATGTAGGTGGGTGCGAAGTCCACCACGGTGTCGTGCCCGTCGTCCTGCGGGAAGCGGAAGGTGAACCCGGCGGGGTAGGAGATGAGGACCCCGCCTTCCAGGGTGGAGACGGTGTCGTTGGCCTCGGTCCCGATCGGCAGGCTGAAGGTCTTGCCGTTGTCCGGGGTCTTCCACGGCGCGATGGTGCCGAGGGTGGCGTGCCGGCCGGCCAGCCACGCCCGGGTTTCGGCACTGATGGTGCCCTTCGCCTCTCCGTAGGGCGAGACGTAGAGATTCGGCTTGGGAAAGCCACTGGTTGACTGCCCGGAACCCACGGGCGCGGGCACCGGTGCGGTCGTCGCGTCGGCGCCCACCGGAAGGGCGAGGCCGGCAGCCGCCACCGCGGTGGCCAGAGCGGCGAAGTGCAGATGAGTGCGGCGCATAGTGGTCTCCGATACCCGGTGCGGCTGAGGGGTGCATGTCCCGATCACCCCGCCTCGCACCCTAAGCGCGCGCCTGGCGGGTGCCCGGCATCGAATGCGCCGAACGAGTCTTCACTGAGCGTCACCGCACTCAGCCGGATCACAGCGGATGATCCCAACAGCCGCCTACGGCGGGCCACCATCGCGGCCGAGCGCGCCGCCCGGCTGACCGAACTCGGCATCCGCTGGCAGTAGGCCCACGGGGCCGGGCAGGCCCGGGGCGACAGGCGGTCGGCCTGCCGCCCCGGGCCCCGTCACGTCCGGGCCCCACCCAGGGGTGAGCGGGTATCCGTGCCGGTCACCGGGCGCGACAGTGCCCTCCTCTCGGCTTCGCCTGTCACGCCATGGTCTTTTGCCATCTGAGCCAGGAGCAGAGAACCGAGCAACAGAAAACCGGGGATGACAGAGTCAGTGCCCTTGTCGTCAATGATCTGCTTGATTCGGGCCGCGGCTGCAGGGTCGGGCTCACGATCTTCCCAGAGCGTGAGGCAGTCGATCGCGGTCCGAACGTCGTCCATAGCGGTCATGGGACGATCTTCGGTCGATGGTGAGCCCGGCGCACATCGGCGGCAAGCACAAGGAACCGCTCGCCCGACGACGGCACCGTGGTGGAGGTCAGTCTCGGCCTGTTCATCACCAACACCCGCACCCACCGCGCCACCATCCCCACCCAACTTGGCATCCGGCGTCTCCCGCAGGGTGGGCAGCGGCAGCACCAACGGGCCCCGCTTCTTGTCCTTGCGGGTCTGCTCGCAGTCCGGGCACTCCAACCGGTTCGGGCCGGCCCCCTTGAAGCGGACGAACGGGTCGGCCAGCGCAGCGCGCAGCAGAGCATCACCCTCAGCGTCACCCGGGAGGGCGAGAACGGCGGCTGGGGCAGGCGCGGGGGCGGTCAGGTTCGCGGCCGTCCCACTGCCACCGGTGGTGATTTCAGACCGGTCCGCAATCGCGGCGGCCGGGCCGGGCCTCGCGGTGGGCGCGTTATCGGACCGGTCCGTTTCTCCGGCCGGTCCGGGGGTCGCAGCCGGGGCCTTAATTTCGGACCGGTCCGATTCCGGGGTGCCGTCGGCCCGGGTCCAGGAGTCGGGGAGGTTCCACTCCTCGCGCAGGCGGGCGGTGGTGGGATCGCGGCTGCGGCACAGCGGGGTGAAAGTACCCTGCCCTGCGGTCTCGACCCGGGCCAACACCGCCTTCGCGGCCTCCACTTCGGCCCGCGTGTCACGTGTACGTCACTCGGCATCAGCCTGCTCGTGCTCGGCGGCCAGAAGCTGCTCCAGTACGTCCCGTGGAAGGTCATCATCCGGGTGGCGGCCGGCATCATGCTGCTGATATCCGGTTCAGCCGCTTCAAGGCTCATCACCAGCTGAACCGAAAAGGAAACGCCCGGCCGGGAGACCCCGGCCGGGCATTCAAAGATAACGGCCTGTCACCGCTTCACAAGATCGGCGTAGAGGTAGGCGCAGGCTTCCTCTTCAGTGTCGAAGCTCGCCTCGACCCAGTGTGCACCGCGCTCCCAGGCTTCGATCGTCCACCGTCCGTCGGCCTGTTCGACCAGGACGGGGACTGTCTCCTGAAGGTATTTGGACGTCCTCAGGTCACGGGCGATGATTCCGTACGAGCTGTCGTCCACTCCGGCCTCCCGGAGAGCGGTGAGGAGTTGATGATGGTCCACTAGCAGGGTTCTCCTGTCTCGAACACGAGGTATTTCTCCTGGCAGAGCTGTTTCACGGTCTTCTCCATTTTGAATTGGGTCGCGCCGCCGGGCTGCTCGAACCACGGGGCGGCCTTGCTCTTCTCGATGGCGCCCGCACCCAGGTCGTAGTCCTTGGCCCACTTGTAGCGCATGTACGGCAGGTTGAGACTGTCAGGCGGCAGCGCCCGCGCACCGAAGGGGGCGTTCTCCGAAGCAGGGGAGAGCCACTTGCCGGTGTCCCTACCGAA
This sequence comes from Kitasatospora sp. NPDC101801, assembly GCF_044766665.1. Classification (NCBI taxonomy): domain Bacteria; kingdom Bacillati; phylum Actinomycetota; class Actinomycetes; order Kitasatosporales; family Streptomycetaceae; genus Kitasatospora; species Kitasatospora sp. NPDC101801. The sequence goes on along the minus strand of NZ_JBIWML010000077.1, from coordinate 8,170 downwards.
CCGGTCCCAGACCGTACCGGCCTTGATCTGCCCGGCCGACACTGCTTGCCGGGTGCCCTGTATCGCGTACGCGCCCAGTTCCTCGCTGGGGTATATCCAGCCTCCCAGCCACGCCCCGGCGTCGTCCTGGTAGGCCCGTGTGTTCCAGTGCTCCTTGATGAACTGTTCCCTGGTCAGGTTGCCGAAGCGCTTCCAGTCCTGAGCCAGGCCGCCCGGATTGCCGAAGGTGTTCGCCGGGCCGAGCTTGCCGGCCGCGGCCATCTCGTCGCCGAGCTGCCGGAGCTTGACGAGGTCGGCGATCAGCTGGTTTGACTGCGCTCGGGTCAGTTGGAGCAGGTTCCGGTAGGCCGGGCTGAGGTTGGTGAGCTCCTCCAGCGTCATGGTTGTCCGGGCGCCGAACTGTTTCAGGAACGGCTTGAGGAGCGAGCGGGGAATTCCGGCTTCCGTCGTGACGGCCAGGAAGCCGTGATCGGCCTTCAGCTGGTTCACCATCTCGTCGCCGCACATGGCGTGGAGCGTGAGCGCGAAATCGTAGGCGAGCCCCATGGCAGGCCACTCGCAGTAGCTGTACAGCAAAGCGGGCATGATGAGCCGGTCGCCACCAGGCCAATCGAACTTCGACCAGTCGAGTTCGCCGCCGCTCTCGTGCAGCCACTCGTCGAAGCCGGCGGCGACCGCGGTGCAGCCCTTTGCCGGCTTCTTCAGTTGGTAGCCGTTGAGGATGCAGGTGTCGCCGAGCTGAAGGACATTGGTGCCCCAGCCCAGGACGTAGAACTGCTGGACCCCGGACTGGTCCGGCAGGACGCCACCGACCGGCTGTGGGGTACCGGGAGCGGGGGCCTGCGCCCGCCTCTGGCGCTCCTCTTCCTCCTTCTTGTAGAGGCCCATGGCGTACTTCCACGCCTCGTCACCCAGCGCTCGCGCCTCCGTCGCGCTCTTGTTGGCCTCGATGGCGTCCGCCGATGCCTTCTTGGCGGAGTACTGGGCCATCTGGGCGTAGGCCCGGGCATGTCCGGCCGAGACCGAGGCCCGGTTGGCTGAAGTCCTGGCGGCAGCTGCCGAGGTAGCTGCCGAGGTAGCGGCCGCCTTGGCGCGGTTCAGCGAGTCGACGGCGCTCTGCGCGGAGGCCTCGGCCGCCGCGGCGGCGGCCTTCGCCTCACCAGCGGCCTTGCCCGCAGCAGACGACGCGTCGGAAGCCTGCTGGGCGTACACGGCGGCATCGGCGGCGGCGCCCCGGGCGACGGCTGCGGCATTGCCAGCCTCGGCCGCGTCCTGTCGGGCCCGGGCGGCCAGCACCCGGCCGTCGGCGACCAGCCGGCGCATCTCCGAGATGTGTGCGGCGTCCTGGTGGTCCTGCTGAGCGATCTCGTACTGGCCCTGAGCGATGAACGACCGGAGCATCGGGTTGGGTGCGGCCATCGCGACCTGGGCAGCCGCCTTCACCCGCGGCGTACCGGAGTTGATCAACTTCAGTGCTTCGACACGGTCGTCCTCCCGGCGGGCGCTGTGCTGACCAGTGGTCAGGAATGCCAGCAGGGCCTGCGGGGTGCCAACGTCCATTGCGGCGCTGCCCCGCTCACGGACTCCGACACCGCCCGCGTTCATCAGGGTCAGGATCTGGACCCGGTATTCCTCGCGCATGGCGCTGTGCTGACCGCTCTCCAGGAACGCGGCCTGGGCCTGCGGGGTGCCGGTCAGTGCCTGTTCGGCGGCGCTCCGCAGCGCGGGTACTTCGCTGAAAGCGAGGTAGGAGACCTTGCTGTAGTCATCCTGGGCGGCGGCCAGCTGACGGTTGGTGGTCAGCCAGGTCCGGACCTCCTCGTCGCTACCAATCAGAGCGGCCTCGGCGGCCTTGGCGGTCCACGGAGCGCCCGACTTAAGCAGCCGTACGGCGGCTTGGCGGCTTTTCAGGATGGCGGTCTCGGGCACGGTGCCGAGGGCGGTAGCCTCGGTCAGCAGGCGCTTGGTGTCCTCGTCCTGGCGGGCCGACTCGGCCCGCTCCCAGGCGACCGCGACCTGTGCAGCAGGCTCCTTCCGGGCTTCCTCCTCGGCGGCCAGCACCGAGAGCGCGGTGGTGGATTCCAAGGCGGCCTGCTCGGTCTGACGGGCCGTCGCCTCGACGTTGGCGGCCTGGTTCGCGGCCGTGTTGGCGTCGTCGGCGGCCTTGCCGGCTGCCTCGGCGTGCCGGGTCGCCAAGTCGGCCCAGTTGGCGGCTTCCCCGGCATGCGCGGCAGCCTCCTCGGCCGCCACGGCGGCGGCGTCGGCGTGCGCTGCCGACTTGTCGGCGGCCGCCTTGGCCTCGTTGGCGGCGGCGAGCGCCTGCTGCACGATGGCCTGCGCGGCGAGGGCCGCGCTCTTGGCCGTGGCGGCGGCGCGCTTGGCCTTGTCTGCCGCGATCGCGGAGCGCCGGGACTCGGCGGCCGAAACCTTGCTCATCGCACCAGCCTGGGCGGCAGCTTGCGCGGCAGCGTCGGCATGCACGCTCGCGTCGTGCGCTGCGGTGGTTGCCTTTCCTGCCTCCACCAGAGCAGTCATTGCCGGAACAAGCGCATTGCTGGCTGTCGTGGCGGCGAGCGCGGCGGCCCGGGCATCCTTGGCGGCCTTGGTGGCGGCCTCCGTCTGGCCTCGGTCCTTGGCGGTGGCACTGGCCTGCTGGAAGGCGCGCGAGGCGGCCCGGCCAGCGGCAGACGCGGCCGAGGCAGCCGAGGCGGCGGCGGAGGCAGCCGTCCTGGCCGCGTTGCCGGCCGCCGTCGCTGCGTTCACGGCAGTGGTGGCCGCATCGGCAGCGCTCTCCGCCGCGCTGGCAGCCCGGCCAGCCGCTGCGGTGGCGTCGTAGCCCGAGTCCTGCGCGGCGGCCGTCTCGTCCTTGGCGCGCTGGGCGGCCTCCTTGGCCAGCCTGGTGGCGTCGACCGCACGGCCCGATGCCTCCTTGGCAGCCTCAGTCTCCGCCCTGGCCCGGTCGGCGGCCTGCCGGGTGTCCTCGACCAGTTGGCTGATCGTCATGGCTTCCTGGTCCTGGGCCCGGACGATGTGCTGCCCAGTGGCCAGGAACTCCCGGACGGCGGCCGGGCCGCCGTCGAGTGCGGCACTGCCTGCGGCCTTCAGCCGGGAGCCTCCGACGTGCATCAGCCGCAGCGTCTGCACCCGGTCGTCCTCATAGCGGGCCTTGTTCAGGCCCTCGCCGAGGAATGCCTGGTAGCCCTCGGTGGTCCGGGTGTCCAGTGCCTTGCTGCCGGCCTCGTTCACGGCGGGGCCGCCACCGTGCATGGCACGCAGGATGGCGATCCTCTGGTCCTCCACCCAAGGGGTCTTCCATCCGGTCTCCAGGAACGCCTGGGCGTCCTGCTGTCCAGAGAGCACTGTCTGCGCGGCCTCCCGTACAGCGGGCCCGGAGGAGGCGACCAGTTTGAGCACGCGCAGGCGCGCGTCCTCGCCAGCAGCCTTCGGCAGTTCGGTGGTCAGGAAGGTGTCGACCTGTGTGTCCGGGCTGGCCAGTGCAGCCTCGGCAGCGGCTCGGACGGTCGGGCCGCCCGAACGCCAAGCGGCCATCGCCTGGGCCCGCGGGCCCGGTGGTGATGTGGCGTCAACACCCTTGTCCACGGCGAGAGCTGGCGTGGTGAGCAGCCCGGCCGCTATGGCGAGCGCAGCTATTCCTGTCGTCAGACGACGGGACGATGCCACTCCTCGTGGCGCTGTCCCGTGTATGACCGTCCCCTGTTGTTTCATTTCCCCTCGAAGTTCATCTACTCATCAGCGGAGTCCGAACGGCAGCGAAGCAGACCGTGGCCGCGCATCATTTCATACGGATCTGACCAGGCACCTGTCGACGGTGCACAGATGATCTCAGCAGCAGGAGACTCATCGGTGATATGAATAGCCCTCAGCCGACCAGATGGGGTCCCTCATGCCTGTCTTCAGGTCGGCAAAAATCCAGTTGACACTGCTGGTCTGTGCTATCACAGTCAGCGTGTCATGAGCAAAACAAGGAGGTGGGGCTCGTGCGCACTTCTGCACGAGTTCTGGCGGCTGGCCTGGTGGCAGCCCTGGCCCTGGGGGCTGGGGTTTCTGGCGTTTTCGCAGCAGGCGGCGAGAGTGCCGCATCGGCACCGTCAATAGTCGAGGACGGCGCCTATCCGAACGCCGGCCAGTTTCTTACCCAGTACGGAATAACACTGAAGAGCGGCGACGGAAATATCACCCTGGCGCCTTGCGATGGAAATCCTGACCTGCTCACAATTTTTTCCAGAAGCAGAGAGGATATCTGCTTCCGAACAACAGGCGACAAGGGATATCTGAGCCTTGAGATCCCTCGGATCACAGGGGCCCGTGGAAATAGCTACAACGTAACAGTGGCCACCACTTCTGCCGGTGCATCGGCCTCATTCAAGGTACTGAAGAACACGTGGACACCAGCTGGCAGCACGACCGACCCGGAGGGGCGGGACTACACGCTGATGGAGATCACCGCCACCAAGTAACAACGGCTCTTCTGAAATCCGCGCTGCCTCGGGAATACGGGCAGCAGATGGCGAGCGAGCCCTGACTGGCTCCAACCATCATCGAAAAACTCCTGGCGAACTGTCAGAAATTTTGTATGGAGATCGACATTGTCTGTCATACCTCCGCGCTCGGCGTGGAAGTCCGGCCTGGTGGCCGTTGCACTTATGGCCAGCGGGTTCACCGCCGGTAGCGGTGGTCCGGCCACCGCGTCGGTGGGTGAACCCGTGGTCGACGCGAGTCAGGCCTTCGCCGCCAAACTCGCCATCGGTGAACTGGGCCGCAGCTGCTCCGGTGCACTGGTCGACCCGTACTGGGTGATCACCGCCGCCAGCTGCTTCGCCGAAGGCACCACGCCGGCGACCGACGGGGCCCCCAGACTCAAGACCACCGTCACAGTCGGCCGAACCGACCTTGCCGCCACCGGAGGGCTCGTCGCCCAAGGCATTGAGCTGGTCTCCCGTACCGACCGCGACCTGGTCATGGTTCGGCTCGACAAGCCCGCCGCGGGCATCACCCCACTGCCCATCGCGACCACTGCTCCCACTGGTGGCCAGGATCTGGCTGTCAGCGGCTTCGGGCGCACCAGGACCGAGTGGGTTCCCACCAAGCTCCACACCGCGACATTCACGGTCAACTCGGTGGCCGCGACCGGCCTCGACATCGCCGCAAAGGCCCCGGCCGATGCCACTGTTTGCAAGGGCGACGCCGGCGGCCCCGCCTGGCGCACCGTCAACAACAAGCCCGAACTCGCAGCCATCACCAGTCGCGCCTGGCAGGGCACCTGCTACGGCGTCAGTACCGCTGAGACCCGCACTGGTGCCTACAGCACCCGTGTGGACGGCCTCGCCGGGTGGGTGCAGAAGACGATCCAGGCCACGGCGACGGGGACCGTCGTGATGAGTTCACCGGGCACCATCGTGGACCCGATCGACGGGCACGTGGTGACCTACGTGCGCGACAACGCCAGCCAGTTGTGGTCGGTGGACCCCGCGCAGGAGGGCTGGGCGAATCTCGGTCTGGGTGTGGCAACCGACCCTACCGTCATCGTCGACCCCGCCACCCGGCACGTGATCGTGTACGTCAACGGCCCCGAGAACAAGCTCTGGCGCCTCGACGAGCGTGCCGGCACCGGATGGCAGGCGTTCACCAAGACGCCCTCCAACACGGTGATGGCCGCCGACGCCGTCCCGAGTACGGTCGTGGACCCGCTCGACGGCCACCTGGTCACCTACCTCCGGGACACCGCCAACCACCTGTGGTCCGTCGACCCCCAGCAGGAAGGCTGGACCGACTTCGGCGCCGTGGCGGCCGGCGACCCCTACGCGCTCGCCAACCCCGCGACCCGGCACGTCGTCGTCTACCTCAACGGCCCCGAGAACAAGCTCTGGTCGGTCGACCAGCTGGGCGCCGGCTGGACCGCGTACAGCAAGACCCCCTCCAACACGGTCATGGCGCCCAAGGCGTCCCCGTTCACGGTGATCGACCCTGCCGACGGCCACCTGGTCACCTACATCCGCGACACCGCCAACCACCTGTGGTCCGTCGACCCCCAGCAAGAAGGCTGGACCGACTTCGGCGCCAAGGCCCTGACCGACCCGTTCGCCGCCGTGAACCCCCTGGACCAGCACGTCATCGTCTACGTCAACGGCCCCGAGAACTACCTCTACTCGGTCGACGACCGCACGAAGACCTGGACACAGTTCACCAAGACCCCCACCGGCACCGTCCTGGCCCCCGACGTCGTGCCCTACACGATCGTCGAACCCGACAACCACCTGGTCACCTACATCCGCGACACCCGCAACACCCTCTGGTCCGTCGACCCCCAGCAAGAAGGCTGGGCCAAGTTCTACGGCGGACCCTCCGTCAGGTGACCTCCAGATAGCGAACTCCCGGCAGCGGAGCATCACCATGGCCAGTGGCTGGCCCATCGCAACCGCGACGGGCCAGCCACTGCTCCGCAGCGGATGAGCACCTGCACGGAGACTCTGTTGCCCAATTCCCGAGCAGCGAGGCCATCGGCATCTTCAGGGCCGAAGTCGGCCCGCCAGGGCGTCACGAATCGGGCAAACCACCCTGCCAGCCGAGCAGGGCACTGGCTGAGACGAATTGGGCAACAGAGTCGCGGGCAGCCGCAAAGACCTCTCGTTCATGACGCGAACGAAAACCAGACGGCGGCCGCGACAGCCACCAGGCAGACCCCGACGACCTGAATGTTGGCGGACATGGACAGCCCCGGCGAGACATCCTCGCCGGCGTCGCGGGCGAGAGTGTCGGCCATGAGCTGCCGCATCTCGCGACGCCGTCCTACGAATGCCACCTGCAGGCCAGTGATCACACAGGCATACATCGCCACAAGCTGGGCAGCCCCGAAGTCCTCAAGGAAACCCAGGACAGCCAAGGTCACCGCCACCAGAAGCGGCGCCACGGCGACCTGAACCTTGTACGCCCTGGAGGGCATCAGCGAGGTCATGAACACCAGGAAAGAGAGAACACTGACGATCGCGACGATCCACCAAAGCCCCAGCGGAAGATGGGGAGCGGTCATGCTGGTCATTCCGTTCAAAGTCACGGCCCGCCCAAACGGCGAGCCACGTAGTGGGTACAGGTGTGGTCAGTGCGCGGGTCGGCCGAGCAGCGGGTCGAGCACGTCGGCACGGGCGGGTTCGCTGACGTCGACGGGTACGCCCAGGCGGGCGTAGCGGATCGTGGTGGTGCCGCCCTGGGCCGCGGAGTCGGGACTGTGGGCCGACTGGACGAGTTGGTCGCGGTCGTTGACCCAGTAGTCGACGACTGCCTGCCCCGGGCTGGTGTCCTCGAAGTAGTAGTCGGCCCGCATCACGGCCCGGTAGTGCGTGGTGTTCTGCTCGCCGAGGCGTTCGCGGCCGACCTTGGCCACCGCTTCGAGTGAGGACTTCTCCAGCCCCCGGGTCGGGTCCAGCCACCTGCCGAACGCAACCACCGGCGCGAGGCCAAGCCCGGCCTCCCGTCCGACCACGGGATCGGCCGGGTCCAGCCGCTTCCACGTCCGCCCGCCCAGATAGGCCGAGTACGCCGGGTCTCCGCCCACGTACACGCCCCGGTCGACCACCCGCACGTGGACGCCGTCCGCGCCGGTAGTACTCCCGAGTTCGGCCGGGGCCTGCGGCCGCCAGGCCGCGAACCCCACCCAGCCGCCGTCGAGCGTCACCTCGGCGCTCCGGCATCGGCCATGGCCGTCATCACCGCCTTGAGTACCTGCTGCGGCGACCGCTGCGGCTCCGGCCCAGGGGCACTGCACCCGAACGCGAGGAGAGGAACGGCAAGAGCCGGAGCGATGAACCGGACGGTGGTGCGCACGATGGAGTTCGGGCTTTCTTCGAACGGGGACGGCGCGACGGCGGCAGCGCTGCGACCATCCTCACCGAAGGATCCGTGCACGGCTCCTCGGAGAAGGGGCATCGTGACGAACACCGCACCCGGCCAGACCCGATCGGTTGGCCAGGTGACCACCGCAAGGAGGGAGCGCCTGGGTGGCCGGGACTGCGCGAAGTGGGCCCAAGGTGGTCTGCGAGGATCGGTGGTGGGGGGGGGGGGGGCCCCCCCACCCCCCCCCCCCCCCCCCCCCCCCCCCCCCCCCCCCCCCCACCCCCCCCCGCCCCCGGGGGCCCCCCCCCCCCCCCCCCACCCC
>NZ_JBIWML010000076.1:0-14067 GCF_044766665.1 Kitasatospora sp. NPDC101801 | reverse complement strand
CTCGGCTGCGCGGTCGCGGGCCTGGGCGCCCTCGCCTTGCTGGCCCGCCACCACCACCGGAGCCGGCGGCCGATGCCGTAGTGAGCAGCGCCGACCGCGTTCTGTGCGGGTGCGGCGCCACCACCTTGAAGGACTTCGGCGCCCTGCGCTGATCAGGATGACCGAGGGTCCGACCGGACGGACCCTCGGTCATCCGGCGTTCTCCGTAGCCGGGCTCGTACGGATTTCGTCGTCCCGGTCCACCGGCAGGCCCTGGATGATCTACTGGCCCGGATTGACGCGCGGCCCATGAGTGGCACCCGCCGCGACCTCGCCCTCGCAGGGCACTGTCACGTTGGCTGACGGGGATGGGATGATCTTGTGATTGGCCGTGCCGGGAGGGGACCGCCGATGTCGTCCGTGCCGCCGCCGGGCCAAGGGCCACCGGTACCGGTGGAGATCGTCTCCCACTGCGTGTGGCTGTACTTCCGCTTCCCGCTCAGCTTCCGCGAGGTCGAGGAGCTGATGCTCGAGCGCGGCGTCATCGTCTCCCACGAGAGCGTCCGCCGCTGATGCCTGACGTTCGGGCAGACCTACGCCAACGCGCTGCGCCGCCAACGCCCGAAACCCGGCGACAAGTGGCACCTGGACGAGGTCTTCATCAAGATCAACGGTGAGCGGCGGTACCTGTGGGGCGCGGTCGACGCCGACGGCAACGTCCTCGACATCCTTGTGCAGAACCGCCGCGACAAGGCCGCGGCCAGGCGCTTTTTCCGGAAGCTGATGAAGGCCACCCGGTCGGTGCCCAGGGTGATCGTCACCGACGAGCTCCGCTCCTACGGCGCCGCCCACCGGCAGGTGATGCCCTCGGTGGAGCACCGCTCGCAGCGGTGGCGGCGGTGAACGCGATCGACCCCTGGGCTACCCATCCGGCCGTGACCGGGCGGATGGAGTCGCGGCCGGCCGCCGAGTGCCGCGCATCTTCGGGTGTCGGCGCTGCCACTCGGCGTCGAGGTGGTGAACGCTCGACCTTCGTTGCTTCCGCAGGCGTGGTGGCGTGCGCCCGATCGGGGGGGGCGTCCGGGGGGCAGGGGAGCCGGCCGCCGCTCCGCTGGTTCGAGGGAACATATTCGGACGGGCCGGACAGGCAGGGCGGCGGGCGGCTGTCAGTGGGGCACGTCCAACGACGGGTTGCGGTGGCGGGCGGAAGTGTTCAGGTGTGCCAGGGCGAGGGTGGCTGCCTGCTGGCCGGAGCGCAGGGCGCCGTAGGTGCTGGAGGGGCCGAAGTAGTCGCCGGCCAGCTGGATCGCGTTATCCGCCCGGGGCCGGCGGGCGTTGAAGTCACGCAAAGGGCCGTAGCCGCCCGGGGGCCGGACGACCAGGGCGTGGTCGTGGCGGGTGACGAGAGCGGTGCGGACAGTGGTCCTGACCTCGGGGAAGACACCTGCGACGGCGTTGACGGCCTGTTCAGTGATCGTGGTGTCGTCAGCGTCCCACCAAGTGTCGGTGAACTCCTGACGGGCGTGCAGGGTGATCAGACCGCGACCGTCGTCGACCCGGCCGGGGATTTTGTTGTGGTGCAGTTCGATGCCGACGACCGAGGGGTGGGCGGCGCGGGGCAGGAAGAGGGCGAACGCCTTCTCCCGCGGTGGGCGCTCCAGCCCCAGGGAGACCACCAGCGCCCGGGAGTAGGGGATGGAGTCGAGGTAGGCGCGGTCCTGGTCGGACAGGTCCGGCACCAGCGCACCGACCCCGGGGGCAGGGACGGCGACAACGACAGCGTCCACCTGCTCGGTGTGCTGTGCACCGTCAGCCGAGCGCCAGGTGACCTCTACTTTGTCGCCGTCACGGCGGACGGTGCCGACCTCTGCATTCACCTCCACCGGGAGCCGGGCGGCGAGGGTGCGGGTGAGCAGGCCCACGCCCTGGGGGCTGTTGAAGTGGGGAGTGAGGAGTTTTGCGGCGTAGAAGAGCATGTCCGCAGCGGTGAGGTCGTCGGGGGAGGCGAGGACGATACCGCCGCCGAAGAGCGGCTCGCACAGGTAGTCGACGGCCTCCTGTGTGAGGTACCGCTGCGCGTACTGGGTGGCGCTGAGCCGGTCCAGCACGACGTTGCCCTGCATGGTGTCCCAGTCAAGGTGCGCGCGCTGGGCGATGAAGGCGGGCAGGACGCGCAGCACGGCGAGTTTGGTGCGCAGGCCCAGCAGGCGGGTGCGCAGGAGGTCGGTCCTGGTGTCGGCGCGGAAGCGGTGGACGGTGCCGTCGCGCTGGAAGCCGCAGAGGGTGCTGGCGGGCCCGTACTGGTCACTGATGCCTAGTTCGTCGATGAGGTCGCGCATGGCGGTGTAGTTCTGGCCGAGAATGCTGGCGCCGACCTCCATGCGGAATCCGTCCTGGTCGACGGTGCGCATGCGTCCGCCTGCCTCGGGTGCGCGTTCCAGGACTCGGACGCTCACGCCTTGGCGCTGGAGGTGCCAGGCGGCGGTGAGGCCGGCGATGCCCGCGCCGATGACCGCGGCGGTGCGCGGTGGTGGTGTGCTCATGGGGGGTGATTCCTCCGGGTCGGTCAGGTCTGCTGGCGGGTACGGGTGTGGTGCCAGTACGGCTCGATGGCGGCGGCGCTGCCGTGCACCCATCCGGCTACGGCGTCGGCGAAGTTCCGCTGGCCGGGGCTGAGGCGGGGGTCGGCGGTGAGAGTGGCGTAGCCGGTGTCGAAGTGGTGCTTGTGGCCGGCGTGCAGGACGACGGCGGCGCGGTATGCCTCGGCGGGTGTGAGCGTGTACTCGTGGGCAAGGACGGTGACGACGTTGACCGGGTCGCCGCTCTCCTGTTCCGCGGCGTAACCGAGGAGGTCGTTGGCCAGGCCGCCGAGAAGGAAGGCCAGTTCGGCCAGGCCCGTGAGGTCGGGTGGCAGGTTCTCGGCCGGGTGGGGCATGCCGGGGGCCAGACGCTGGAGGTAGAGGGGGTGTCCGCCGGCGGTGTGGGTGCGGTCGTGCAGGTAGTCGCCGAGGGAGGGCGGCTGTCCGTGCTCGCGCCAGGGTGCCTCGCGGGCACAGGCCTGCAGGTACTGCCGCAGTGCGGTGGCCAGGGCCGGCAGCAGGGCCGCTCCGCCGTGCTCCACGATCTCGCGCCGCACAGCGGCCAGGGCGCCCGGCAGCAGGCTCGGGGCCAGGACGGGGGCGGGCGTGCCGTCGCGGAGCAGGCCGGGCAGGTCAAGGGCCAGGTGTTCGCGCAGGCGCGGAGCGTCTTCGGCGACGGTGTCGTCGAAGACGAACACCCATGCGAGGTAGCGGGCCGTGAGCCGGGCGAGGGGCGGTGGGGCGTCGGGCATGCAGTAGCCGACCAGGTGTCCGATGCGGCGCCGGTCCAGCTGTCCGACGTCTCCCTCGCGGTACAGGCCCGCCAGTACGGCCCACTGGCGTACGTCGGCCTCCAAGGCGGCCGCGTCGGGGTGCGGGTGGGCGGGGGCGAAGAGCAGCGAGAGGTGGGTGTGTGCGTAGTCGGCCAGGTCTGGGATGTCGCTCACGCGCCGTACCGCCTCTGACGGCCGGCGTAGGAGGCCAGCGCGTCGTTCAGGGACAGTTCGGTGAAGTCCGGCCACAGCTCGGGGCTGAAGTACAGCTCGGCGGTACTGCTCTGCCAGAGCAGGAACCCGGACAGGCGCTGCTCCCCCGAGGTGCGGATGATCAGGTCGCAGGGAGGCTGGCCGCGCTCGCTGAGCCGGTCGGTGAGCGCCTGGCTGTCCAGCGACCCGGCTGGGTGCTCGGCCAGCAGGCTCTGCACTGCCGAGATGATCTCCTGGCGGCCGTCGTAGGCGACGGCCAGATAGACCCGCAGACCGCCGGGGGCCGACCGCTTCTCGGCCGAGTGCAGCGCGGCGCGGATCGCGGGGTCGGGAAGGCGCTCGGGTGCGCCGATGACCCTCAGGTACCACCCCCGGTCAGCCACCGCGTCGGCAAGCTCGATGATGACGGTGAGCATGCCGGCCAGCTCCGGCCGCTTGGCGGCGTTGTCCAGTGACAGGGCCCAGACCGTCACCGTCTCCACACCTGCCCGCCCGCACCGGTCCAGGACCCGGACGGTGGTGTCCGCGCCGCGCCGGTGTCCTTCCAGGACCGAGTGACCGTGCCTGCGAGCCCATCGGCGGTTCCCGTCCGGGACGATCCCCACGTGCCGTGGCACGGCTGCACCGGGTGGCGGCACGGCGTTCACCGGGCACCTGCCGGCGCGTCCGCTGCGGTGCGGGAGGCCGGAACCACGGCCGGTGCCAGACGGTGGTGCAGGTGGCCCAGGGCGAGAAGAGTGAAGATCTCCGCGAGGACGGGCACGGTGAAGGTGAACAGGCGCGGGCCGATGGAGTCCGGCCGCGAGGTGACGCCTCCGTCCGCCTGCCACTGGGCGATCAGGTACGCGACCGCGCGGACGGCGGGTCCGGGATCGGACTGGGTGCACAGGGCGATCAGCCCGTAGGCGGTGCTGATGACATCGCTCGGCTCACCGGCCTGCTGGCCAAAGCCGCCGTCTTGGTTCTGCTGGGACAGGACCAGAGACAGCGAGCGCGCTGTCATCAGCCGGATCGTTTCATCTTCGGCGCCGCCGTTGCGTGCTGCGGCGAGCAGGACCCGGAACACGGTGTGCAGGCGGCTGCTGCTCCAGTCGGGCGGAAACGATCCGTCGCTGTGCTGCTGGGAGGCGAGGTAGCGCAGGCCCCGGGTGATGACGGACTCGTGGGCGGGCCGGCTGTGGGTGAGCGCGTCCAGTGCGGCGGCGGTCATGGCGGCCTCGGATGGGGCGCCCGGCTGGTAGGTGGGGAAGCCCCCGTCGGGGGCGGCGACGCTGTACAAGGAGCGGATCCCGCGCTCGATCGGCTCACGGTAGCGGCCGGCGTCGAGCTGGTGGAGGAACTGCACGGCCACTGAAGTGTCGTCGACGTCCGTCTGGCAGGCGAGGTCGGTATAGGACCAGCCCCCGGCCGGCTGCTGCTGGCGTATGAGGTGTCCGGCGATGCGGTGCAGGATCTCCTCGGGGGCCCCAGCAGCGGCCAGGGCCATGCCGGCCGTCGCGGTGCACCAGGTGTCGGTGTCCGAGACGAACGGCATCCCCCCGTCGGGGCGCTGGTGCTCCAGCACCTTGCGGACCCCGCTCTCCACCACGGCCGCAGTGCCCGGCAACCGGGCCAGGGCGTGGAGGACCGACAGTTGGATGAGCACGTTGCCCTCCCACACGTGGGGGGCGCGCTGGGTGTCGAGCAGTCGGCGCACATCCTCGTCGTCGACCTGCTCCAGGCGTCCGGCCGCGTCGGCCAGGATGACCTTGACGGCCGTGACCTGGACGGCCGCCCAGCTGTGCAGGCGCGAGACGTCGAAGGCAGCCTCGTCCCACTCGGGCACTGCCTCGCTGTCCACGATCACGGCCAGTGCGTTCAGCAACGACCGCTTGCGCGCCGCCGTGAACCCGGGTACAGCCGCCAGTGCGGCGAGAAGCAGGTCCGGCTCGTCTGCCCACTCGTGCTTCAACGCCGCGGCCACCAAGGCCAGATCGGCGCCCCGCAGCGTCGCGGCCCTGGCCAGCAGAAAGCCCCGAAGCGTGGATTCACGAGCGGGTTCCAGCCCCGTACGCTCCAGCAGACGCAGCGCCAGCACCGACTCCAGCACCCGGCTCTGACACGGCTCCCGCAGGGCGCCCTGCCCATCGACCCGGGCCGCCAGGCGCCGGGTCAGTCCCAGCCGCATCTCGGCGCCCTGCGCCGGAAACAACTCGGACGGCCAAGGAAGGTGGTCCTGGGGTGACAGAGCGACACGCATGGCAACTCCTCGTCCATGATCAGGGCAACTCACCCAGGAAGCCACACCAGCCAGCCCGTCACACCACGGAGGGCGTGACACATCACCCGTAACGGGGACACCCGGACCGAAGATCGCCAACAGCGAGCACCACCCTGGTAGAGAGACGAACCAAAGAACGCCTGCCCAGCCCATCGCATGCTGACCAGCCCCATCGCGCCATATCGGCTCCCTGGGTGAGCAGGGCCTCATCACACCGCTGCGTTCCGAGGGCGGTCACCGCCGCTACTCCCGCTACCAGCTGCGGATCGCGATGCGCGCCCGCGACCTCGTCGACGGCGGGACCGCCATCGACGCCGCCTGCCGCATCGTCATCCTCGAGGACCAGCTCGGGGAAGCCCTGCGCATCAACGAGCAGCTCCGGGGCGCCGGCGCAGGCGCACAGCCGCCGGTGGCCTCTCGGCGCGCTGACGGACCTGGGCTTCGTCGGCCTGGACGACGATCCCGACGACCCGGTGATCGTCACCGGCCGCAGGGCGAGTCGGGGCCATCCGCTGACCGAGGCGCAGAAGGAGGCGAACCAGCTGGTCAGCCGCGAGCGAGCCGCCAACGAGCACGGCTTTGCGGACCTGAAGAACTGGAGGATCCTCACCAAGGTCCGCATGAACGCCCGACACGCGACCGCCCTCTTGCGGGCTCTGCTCGTGCTGACGAACGCCGAGATCTCCCGCTGACGGATGATCACCTGCCAGCGATCACGCTCCCTACCGGCCAGAGCACCCCACCTCCAGCCCACACCAGCCCCGCGACCTGCAACTTCAGGTTAGAAAATGCTCAATGTCGGCCCTACGCCCACTCGACGCCGTGTTCGGCGAGCTGCGCGAGCTGACCCGGTGTCAGCCCCGCCCGCCGGCTCTTCATGCTGTTCAGCCAGGTGCCCAGCGCGAAGGACACCACCGACACCCGGTCCTCACCTCCGGGACCGGCCTCCACGGCCTCCAGCGGCTGCTTGTGGGGGCGCGGCACGCGCGGGTGGCCGTGCTCCTCGACGAACGCCGCCAACGCCTCCACGCCCTGCTGGAACCGGTCCGCCCGCGACTTGTTCGGCCGGGCCGCGGCCAGCTCCTGATCCTCCTCGATCCCGAGCGCCACCACCAGGTCCTGCTGCTCTTGGTCGAGCCCGGCGAACCCGGACCGCTGCGCCCGCACCCACCGTCCCAGGTCCTCGCCCTCGAACTGCGTCTCCACGTCCAGAGTGGCCCAGTCGACCTTCCCGTCCGACTCCAGCCACCACTGCCGGGCCACCGCATAGGAGCGCTGCCAGGTGATCGCCTGACGCGGCCACGCCCACGGCTCCGGCCTCGGCAAAGTGCGCTGGGTCGCGGAGCGCGCCTTCGCCTGGCTCCACCAGTTCAAGCGCCTGCACCCGTTACGAGCCACGCGCCGGCCTCCACCAAGGCCTGCTCCACCTCGCCTGCGGCATCATCTGCCTCCGGCGCCTTCGAAAGTCCCTCTGATGCGACCGGTGCGGCCGGCGGAGCTCTCAGCACGTCACCTCTGCCTTCAGGGCCGGCCGTTCTGCGAGGGCCTGCCGGAGGTCCTGGCGGAGTTGGTCGAGGAAGGCCCACAGGTCAGGGGCGACGACGCGGTAGCCGGCCTCGCTCACGTCGAGGCTGGTGCCGTCCCAGGCTCCGCCGATGAGGTGGCAGACAGATCCGGTGGAGGGGCTGACCGCGAACAGGTTCCCGCCGCCGTCGGTGGCGAACACCGTCACCGTGTCGTCGACCGCTCCGCTCACCGGCATGAGGGCGCCGGCGAGGATGCCCTCGGCGACCCGCTCGGCGTCGGCGACCCAGATACCGGAGTCCAGGTCCGGCAGCTCCACGGCGCCGAGTGTCGCGTAGTACTCCAGGAGCGCGCCGGTGACGCCTTCCCCGGCGAGCAGCTCGACGGCCCGGGCGCCGTCCTGCGCTGTGACGGTCTCCACGCTGTACTCGCCCGGCGAATACGAATGCACCTCCTCGAAGCCGTCGGCGAATGCGACGGCCAGCGGTGCCATCTCCTCGCCCCATTCGCGAAGGTTGAAGGCGGAGTCGTTCATACCGGACTTTCTGACGAGGAAGTGCGCGTTCCCCGCCATTGTCGCCGGTGGGACCGGAAGGGTGCGCCTTGCGAGCGCCGCAGAGCCGTGCCCGCAGGCAGGAATGAGAGAGGGATGGACACCCCGAACACCGCCGCCAGGCAGATGCCGCACACCAGGTTCATCGCCAAGCGCAAGAAGCCCAGCCCAACCCATTCTGAAACGATCAGCAAGTAGGACGGCCACCGGCACCGCCGAAGGCCCGGGTCGCGAAACCCTGCTCGTCAGCAACAGCCCGCCTGCGGGCGGGGACACGGTGGCTCAGCCTTTTCAGGGCGGCCGCCGAGCGAGTGACGGTCGGGTGCTCGCGGGCGAGCAAGAACCGGCAGGCCTCCCCGGCGGTTGAGTCAGGCATCTGACATCTCAACTCTGTTGCCGGGGAGCCCTGGTGGTTGCCTGTCCTGCCGCACGCGCTCGTCGAGTGGGTCACCATGCTCATCGTCACCCGCGAGGGTGACCGCCGCTGCAAGCTGCGCCCCTCCCAGCGGGCCCTCGGCGCACTGCTCTACCCGCTGCGACGAGGACGACCAGGCCGCCCCGGGCCGCGAGAATCCCTTCCCGCTGTTCGAGGAGATCCGCAGCGCCGCGCCGGTCGTCGGCCTTGGCCCGCACTCCGTCCTCGTCACCGGCTACCGCGAATGCCTGGAGATCCTCACCGGCCGGAACTGGCGGGTGCCCGACCAGCGATGGCGCGCGGCACGCGGTCTCGACTCCGGAAATACCACAGTCATGGTCACTCTGCCCCGGCTCAATGCTCCACGGCACGGTGCCGCACGGCGCGCGTTGGCCGGACCCTTCACCTCCACCGCCGTTGCCCTACTACGACCCATGGTGCGCGCGCTCGTCCGCACCCACCTCGACGCCTTCGACAGCGAACTGGACCGGCACGGCCGGGCAGACTTCATCGACACCGTCGCGCGAGCACTGCCCACCGCCGTGATGTGCACCGTGCTGGGACTGCCGCACGCGGACCACGCCATCCTTACCCGCTGGAGCACGCAGACCGCCCCTCTGACCGAGCCCTTCGCGACGCCCGACCAGATCACCGAAGCCGAGGCCGCCGCCGCGGAGTTCCACGACTACGTCATGGCCCTGCTCAAGAACCGCACCATCGCCACAGGGTGCGGACTGCTCGCCCGTTGGGCCGCTGTCGACAGCTCCGACGTGATCCCCGCCGCCCGGGACGAGTTCGCCTCGCACATTGTCTTCCTGCTCGGTGCCGGCGTCGAGACGACCTCTTCCCTGCTCGCCACTGCTGTCCGAGCCCTGGAGCAACACCCGGACCAGGCACGCTGGCTTGCCTCGCATCCCGAGGCCGTGTCGCAGGCCGTCGAGGAGCTCATCCGATGGGATCCGTCCGTGCAGAACGCCGTCCGCGTTCCGGCCTGCGACACCATCCTGGCAGGCTTCTCGGTCCCCGCCGGCACCCTGGTCCACGCGCTGGTCGCAGCCGCCAACCGCGATCCCGAGCACTTCCCCGCCCCCCACACCCTGGACTTCGAGCGCCCCCCGCAGCGCAACCTGGCCTTCGGCGCCGGAGCCCACTACTGCCTTGGAGCACCGCTCGCCCGGCTCACGGCCAACGAAATCCTCCTGGAACTGGCGCGCCGTTCCCCCTTCCTGCGCACCGACGGGCCTGCCACCAGGCCGTCCGGCCTCAACCTTCGGACCTACACGGCCCTTCCGGTCATCCGAAGGCACGCCGCCGTACCCGGTACAACCGACGGACAGTCACGGACCGGCGGCGGCCGAACCTATGGCACTGCCGATCACCTCTGCGGTATCGAGTCATGAAGAAGGTGCGGGAGCCGGGCGGTATCGCCGTAGAAGCGGACGGCTCCGGGTCGTGCGGGACGGTCGGGCGGCCTGACAGATGTGCAGTTCTCCGTACCGGTCGGTTCAGTGACAGGGCTGCTGGGACCGAGCGGGTGCCGAAAGACCACTCTGCTCAGGTCGGTGACCGGAATCCAGGCTGGCCTCACCGGGCGCCTCGAGGTGTTGGGTATGCCGGCAGGGTCCGCTGCCCTCCGGAGCAGAATCGCCTACGCCTCCCAGGCTCCAGCCGTGTATTCGGACGTCAGCGGTCAGTCGAATTTGCGCTACTTCGCGACAGCCCTGGGAATGCCACGGGCTCAGCGGACGGCAGAGGTCGACCGGGTCCTCGCAGCTGTGGACCTGATCGACTGCCAGCGCCAGCTGGTGCGCCGCTTGTCCCGGCGGGCAGCGCGCTCGGGTGTCGCTGGCGGTGGCACTGCTCGGCTCCCCGCTCCTGTTGGTGCCGGACGAGCCCACGGTGGGACTCGACCCGGTGCTGCGGCGGGACCTGTGGGACCTGTCCGCCTCCCTTGCCGCGCAGGGAACAACCTTGCTGATCTCCAGCCATGTGATGGACAAGGCAGATCGCTGTGATCGGATCCTGCTTCTACTTCTACGGGAGGGCCGTGTCATGGCTGAGGGTCCACGGGGCGAGATCTCCCGCTGACGGATGATCACCTGCTAGCGATCACGCTCCCTACCGGCCAGAGCACCCTACCTCCAGCCCACACCAGCCCCGCGACCTGCAACTTCAGGTTGGAAAATGCTCATTGGGATTCCCGGGACACTCCCGCGAATCCCGCGTGCCAACGAGGTTGGCAGGTCAGGAGCTTCGCCGAGCCTTCCCCGCGGACGGAAGCCCAGCCAAGAACAACAGCTCAACGCCTCGACGGACCAACCGCACATTTCCCATCGGACTCACGATCTCAGCTGACCAACACCCGTTCAAGCCCCACTTCAAGGCCTGGAACTCACACCGCCCCGACGCCCGAGGTGCTCCTGGCCCCCGCTGGCCAGGACCTGCTGGCCGCGGTGTGCTGCGCCGATCGGCGCAGCCTGGAGCGGGTGCTGCCCGCTTGGTCGGCCGGGCCAGAGGTCTTCGCTGGTGTGTCGTCGGACGGGCGTCCTCAGGCTCGGTGGCAGTTGGGTGGGGCGGTGCATGGTCCGGTCGTGCACGCGTGTCGGCTGTGCGCGGCTGGGCGCAGTGGTCGGTATGGGGCCGCCGCCCTGTACCGGGAGAGGTGGCAGCGGGCCGGTGGGCGGTGTGGTGGCGGGGTGCGGGCGCAAGCGGTGGCCTGTAGTAGGACAAAGTTGAGGGCTCCCGATTTTCGGGGGCTCTCAGCGCTTCACTGCCTTCTGCTGGTGAGAGAGCCGCCTATGTACTGGGGGATGGAGCGGTGACTGGCCACGGCGCGCCCGAGCTCGATCCTCTGCAGACGGTCGGCTTCGAACTGGAGGTAGTCGGGAGTGGGCCGGCGGAACTTCGCTGACACCGCCCGCAGCAGTGCCGCGAGCCCGGTTAGGAGAGGCTTCATACGGGTGACGCTACTCCGATCACCGCCGGGCAGCACCGGCTTCAGTCGATTCCACCGCGCACCCGTCGGATCTCCACGCGCCACCCGGCGAGACCATCACAGACCGCGGGGCCCGCCCCCGGGTCACCAGGGACGGCGACCAGGCCGCTACCGGCGCGGCCCGCCGTGGTGGTGCCGGGCGATCGCCTCCAGCAGCGCCTGGCGGGCCTGCCTGCGCCGCACGTCTTCCATCCGGCCGGCGTCGGCCGCCCACTCCGGCAGCGCCTGCCCGAGCGCGGCCTCGGTGAGCTCCTGCCCCAGGAGGCCGTTGGCGCGGTCCTAGGACACCAGCTGCTCCTACCAGGTCCCCCACCAGATGGTCGACCGCTGTGGCCGGGTCCTGGCCCGTCTTGGCGCGCTTCCTGGGCGGCTTCAGCGAGACGCCTGCGTCCAGTGGGCGCTCCGGTCGGGCATCGAGCCTGGCGATGAGTGACGACGACACGATGCTCTACAGCTGATGAGGCTCCCTGGATTTCCGAGATCCTCATCAAGGAACAGCAGGCAGATGACACCGAGTCCGATCCCGAGGACGGCGAGGACAGGCAGCACGGGTGTATGCCCCTGTCACGACCAACAGGTAAGGGGCCTGGGCGGTGGTCAGGTGTGGTCGGGGAGGTGGACGTCGGTGGTGATCCGGGTGGAGACCTCGCGGGTGACGACGCCCAGCGGTCCGGTACCCGAGAGCAGGCGCAGGAGCTCACCGCGACGCCGGTCCGCGGGGTCGCACAGGTCGGCGGTGACCAGGGCGATGGTCCGCAGCCGGGGGGTGAGCCAGTGTTCCTCGACCGCGGTGGGATCCGCGAGGTCGCGCACGGAGGCATCGCTGTGGGCGAGTGCGGCGTCGAGCAGCGGGTGGCGTGGTGCGGCGTCGGCCAGCACCCAGAGCTCGTCGGCGTCGGCCAGCGCCAGGCGTAGGGAGTTGACCAGGTCGGAGTTGCGGTACGGCCAGTGGTCGGGGTGCTGGCCCCGCAGGTGCGGGAAGCGGCGGCGGGCGGCGTGCAGGAGCTGCGCCGCCTCCTCCGCCACCAGCTGGGGCGACATCACGAACGACAGGCGGTCGCCGTCCAGTTCGCGCAGGACCGATTCTTCGGGCATCCGGGTCCGGCCGGCGTACACCACGTGCTGCCCGCCGGGAGCGGTCAGGGCCGCCAGGGCGGGAGTGGGGGCGCCGAGGACAAGGACCGAATCGCCGTCGTCGAGGAACGCCCGGGCGGCACTGGCCGGATCTGGCGAGTGCCCGCCGAAGGCACGCTGGGCAGGGAGGTCACGGCCGGGGAGGGCGGGGAGCAGGACCCGGCGGGTTCCCAGGGTTCGCTGCCACGCGAGTACGGCGGCCTGGGCCTGCCGCTGGCGGTGCGGGGAGTCTGCCGCAGCGCCCACGGCCAGGCCGACCGCTCCCAGACGTGGATCGAGGTAGGCCGAGCCGTACCAGCGGAGCCACTCGGCGGGTTCTGAAGGCCCGGTCGCGGGATGCGCCGGCACGCCCGCTCTGTTCAGCCAGCTGAGGACGAGGTCGGCCGCCGGGACGTCCGTCCGTCCGTACTGCGGGTGATCGAACGTCCGGGTCACGACCAGCCCGTCAACCGTGGTTCCCGTCCCCATCCACGACGCGAATCGTCGCGTTCGCTTCAACGTTCCTCCTTCACGAAATCAGCGCGGAAAATTCTCCGGACTGCCAAACGATCACGACCGGAAGAAGCAGCGCCGACTTCTCCGAAACCACCACGCGATCACCCGGTCGGCGGCCCTCACCCGCCCACCGCCACCTCCACCCCGCCTGGGGGGAGCGGCGCCGTCCAGGCTTCCCGTCGTCACCGGGCCGGCCCCTGCCCCAGCGGTACTCCAGGATCCGGGGGTTCGAAGTCGCGGACGCCTGCCGGTCCACGGTTGTCCAGGTCGGGGTGGAGCCTCCCGGAAGGCGCTCGGCGCGATCGGCTCCGTGCCGACCACTCCAAGGCCCTTGCCCCGGACGTCACCGCGCCGCGCTGGAGACACGCCCGGCCCGGCCTGGTGGCGTGTCGGCCGCCGCTGCGGCCGTCGGTCTCCGCCACACTTGTCGCCGTCCTGCCGCCAGGCTCCGAGGAGGAATCGTTGAAGGTCATCGTCCCGCTCGCGCATCAGCCGGAGGCCGACGAGCTGCTCGGGCGCAGCCCGCTGGCCGCTCTCATCGGCGTACTGCTGGACGAGCACGTGTCCACCGCGTCCGCGTTCACCGCCCCGCTGACGCTCGCCCGCCGGCTCGGCCGGGGCGACCTGGACGCGGGGGAGATCGCCGCCTGGGACCCGTACCAGTTCGCCGCGCTGTTCACGGCCCAGCCCGCCCTGCACCGCTCCCCGGCCTGGATGGCCCGGCGTGTGCAACTGCTGTGCAAGTCCCTGGTGGCACGCCACGACGGCGACGCCACCAAACTGTGGGAGGGCGCCCGCACCGGTGCGCAGTTGTTCCGTCGCCTGGCCGCCCTTCCCGGGTTCGGCGAGCAGAAGTCGCAGCTCTACGTTGCCCTGCTCGGCACGCACTACGGCGTGAGGCCCGACGGCTGGCGGGAGGCCGCCGGAATCTACGGCGAGGGGTGGCTCGCGCGTTCCGATCACGGGTCATGACCGGCTCCGGATCGTGAACCCGAACGCGCCGGCCGGTAGTAACGGGGCGAGCCGAGGGGGTGGAGGCCCCCCGTGGGGGGGGGGGGGGGGGGGGGGGGGGGGGGGGGGGGGGGGGGGGGGGCGGCGCGGGGGCCCCCCCCCCCCCCCGCCCCGGCCGGCGCGCCGGCCCCGGCGC
>NZ_JBIWML010000075.1:0-14106 GCF_044766665.1 Kitasatospora sp. NPDC101801 | reverse complement strand
GGAAGCCCGCACTCCAGGCATTCGACATCGCCTTCGACGGCCGACTCTCCGTCGGCCGCCGGTAGTTCACTCACCCGAGTTACACCGTTGGCTGGACAGACCCCGCCCTGGTGGGACTTGACCTGGTGGTTCGAGGCCCGCCTGCAAGACCTCCCCCCGAACGGGCAGTGGGGGCCCTGGCTTCCCGTCGGTGAACTGCTCCCCGGCTCCGAACACGACCGGGTCTCCGAGGTCGAGTTCCACTCGGGTTCCCTGACCGAGCTGGCCGAGGAGGAGACCGACGTCTGTCTGGACCCGCTGGTGGAGCAGATGCACGACGCCTACGGGCTCACTCACGGGAGCTTTGAGATCCGGGTGCGGATCGACCAGGGAGCAACGCACCTCACCACCGTCGAGGTCTCCCCCGAGCGGCTCACCGAACCACTGCTCCGGGCCACGTGTGCCGCCATCAACCGACTCCAGCACTCCGCCCGTCACCTGGCCGGCGCCGCGCAGCGAGCCGGGGTCAGCACCGAGAAGATCACCAAGGCTTTGACCAGGTACTTGAGCAGCGCCGAGCCCGAAGCCCTGCTGGCGGCGCACCGCACTGCCGACGAGGTCAACGCCCTTCTCCTGGACTACCAGCCACGGCAGGCCCTGCTGTACATCGGCGCCCACACAGACGGCTCCACCCGCATCAGCCTTGGTGCGACCTACGAGGACCAGTGCGCGGCCCAGGAAGCCGCCCACGGCGGCGACGACGCGATCCCCTTCGACCACGACGCCCGGTACGAAACCGACCTGCGTGACGCCGAAACGCTGGTGGCCATGCTGGAAGGCCATTTCGCGGTGACCATGTCCGACGGCCAGCCGGCCACTCCCTGCAGCCTGGTGCTCGGCAGCCTGGCCTACGGCACCGCTTTGATCAGCCACAGCAGCGGCGCCTGACGGAACGCAGGAGCCCGCCAGGCAGGCCCGACACACCTGCCCGGCCCATGCCACCGCTGCCGGTGAAGCCCTGCTGTTACTCCTCGTCGCAGTGCGTGCCCTGGAGGCATCACCGCCCCCGGTGGGCCTGCCGTTTCGGGCGGTGGGGAGGACGACCGCCATGGCCTCTCCTGCCCTGCGGCGTGCCGACAACGCGCGCCGAGGGTCGGCCCGCGTCTTGAGACCGCTCCGACACTGGGTCAGCGTGGTGTGTCGGCGAGGAGTTGGAGGTAGTGGGTGTACTGCTCGGGGGTCAGGCGTTGTGGCTGCGTAGGTGAAAACGGAGAGCGAGTATCGGTGAGTTCTGGCAGCGGTTCATGATCGAGATGCCGGGAGATGTCGGTGAGAACCGAGAGCACTGTGAAGGCCGTGTCGGGGGCCGACGGCATAATCGGGGGCCATGGACCTGAGAGCGGAACTGCTTCCCCCGTCGGTGAGTCGGCAGCGGCTGGACGAGCTCAGCCGTGAGATCGAGCGGATCGCCGAGGTTGTGCTCGTCGGGGACGAGAGCGTGGACGACGAGATCAAGGCATTCAACGCGAAGACGGGCCACGACTATGTGGCCTTGAACTTCGCCGAGTACGACAGCAGCCGGAGCTTGGGCGAGTTTGCGTTGGAGGCTGCCCGGCCAGCTCGGCCCCGGATCGCTGACGTCACCACGGACGAACTCGTCGAAGTCGTCCGCAGGATCCTCGCCGGTGACCCGGAGTGCGACTACTACCTGCGGCTTCTTGAAGCGAACGTGCCGCATCCCCGGGTCAGTGACCTGATCTTTCATCCTCCGGTCGAACTCCGGGACGGCTCGGCTGAGCAGATCGTCGACGAGGCCCTCAGCTATCGGCCGATCGCTCTGTGAGCGGCCAGGCGGGTCAGCCGGCAGCTGCTTGCTGTTCGGCGCGGGCGCGGGTGCTGGCGAGTCGGTAGGAGTCGGTGCCGGTCTCGATGATGGTGCCGTTGAAGGTGAGGCGGTCGACGATGGCAGCGCAGAGCCGGGGATCGGTGAAGGTCTTGGTCCAGCCGGCGAACGACTCGTTCGAGGCGATGGCCACGCTGTTCTTCTCCTCGCGCTCGGTCAGGACCTGGAACAGCAACTCGGCGCCCCGGCGGTCGAGTTCCATGTAGCCCAGCTCGTCGATGCACAAAAGGTCGACGCGGCCGTAGCGGGCGATGGTCTTGGCCAGCTGCTTCTCGTCCGCGGCCTCGACCAGCTCGTTGACGAGCTTGGTGGCCAGCACGTACTTGACCCGGAAGCCGGCCATCGCTGCCTCGGTGCCGAGCGCGATCAGCAGGTGGGACTTGCCGGTGCCGGAGTCGCCGATCAGACAGAGCGGCAGACTCTTCTTGATCCACTCACAGGTCGCGAGGGTGTGGATCGCCGCCGGGTCGATGTTCGGGTTCGCGTCGAAGTCGAACTTCCGCAAGGACTTGTCCCGGGGGAAGCCGGCGGCCTTGATCCGCCGTTCCGAGCGGCGCCGGGCCCGGTCGTCGCACTCGGACATCAACAGCTCGGAGAGGAAGCCGAGGTAGGACATCTGCTCGCGGGCTGCGCTTTCGGCGAGTTCGGGGAACTGGGATCGGACGGTGGGAAGCCGCAGCATCCGGCAGGCCTGGTCGATGGCGGCGGTGGCGGCCTGCTCGGTGATTCCTCGCTGGCGGGGGAAGGTCACGGTGTTCTCCTTCAAGGGGCGGGACGGTCCGGTCGGCGGTGTCGCAGCAGCTGGTCGTAGTGGGCCACCGAGGGCAGCGGCCTCGTGTCGAGCGGCAGCTGGGCCAGGCGCCGCTCGGTCAGCGAGGTCACCGTCGCCCGGCCGGTGGCGGGCGGCCGCGGTTCTGCGGGAGTCCCGGTGTCGGCCTCAGCGGCCTTGCGGGCCTCCAGCGCGACCGCGTCGGCGGTCAGCGCGCCAGAACGGAGGGCGGCGGCGAGGCCGGCGACGAGGTGCTCGTGGGGCAGGTGCCGGCCCAGCAGCAGGACCTCGATCAGCGCGCGAGTGCCTTCGCGCTCCCCATGGGCCTTGCGGACGGCCGCCCACCAAGCGTCATGGACCGGGGTGAACCGGCCGGTCGAGCGGGCCTGGTCGAGCGGCCGGTTCACCCCGGGCAGAGCGCCGGGCTTGCGGACCAGGGCCTCCAGGTAGTGGTCCAGATCGAGCCGGGTGCCGCCCTTGGCGATCAGCCGCTCGTGCCGGGCGATCTCCTCCCGGCCGTCGTAAACGACCAGCTCGGAGGCGTGCAGCATCACCCTCACCGTCCGGCCGATCAGCCGCACCGGCACCGAGTAGCGGTTGTTGCGCACCCCGATCTGGCTGTATCGGTCGACCCGCGGGGTGAACAGCCGGCCCGTCTCGAACGACTCCTCCGGCAGCGGCGCCAGCAGCGACCGCTCGGCGGCGAAGTACTCGCCGATGGTGCGAGGCCGAGAGCGGATCCGGCGGGCCTCGTCCTCCTCGTCCCACCGGTCGATCATCGCGTTGAGCTCGGCCAGCGTCGCGACCTCGGGGACGGGGACCAGGTGGTTGCGGCGGAACCAGCCGATCTGTCCCTCGACGCCGCCCTTCTCGTGCGCGCCGCCGATGCCGGGCTGGCAGTAGAGGACATCCAGGCCGTAGTGCGAGCGGAACGCGGTCCACCGCTCAGCCTCCACCCGCTGCCGGGAGAAGCCCAACACCCGGGCAACGGCAGCCCTAAGGTTGTCGTAGCGGACCCTCCCGGTCGGCACCCCGCCCAGCGTGTTGAGAGCGTGGACGTGGCCCTCGAAGAACGCCTCCTGCCCGCACGAGGCGAAGATCCGGTGCACCGCCTTGCCGGAGTAGGACAGCCGGAACGCGAACAGGTAGCAGGTCACCAACTCGCCGGCCAGACGCACCGTCACGTCACCGAAGTCGACCTCCGCCTCCGCGCCGGGCTTGTGGGTCTGCGGGATGAACGCGTCCACCACCCCGCGGCCCGCCTGCAGACGGATCTCCCCGCGGCGCTCGGCCACGTAGCCGCGGACCATCTGGTACGAGACCTCGTCGGCGCCGTGCTCGTCCACCAGCCGGTCGAAGATCCGCTTCACCGTGTGCCGCTGCTTGCGCGGGGCGTCCAGATCCGCCCGCAGCATCTGGTCGATCAGCGGCTTGAACGGATCCAGCCGCGTCGCCCTGGGCGCCAGCTTCTTGCGCGGCTCGGGCCACGCCGACTCCAGGGCCTTCTTCACCGTCAGGAAGCCGACGCCGTACTTCCGCATCAGGGCGCGGTTCGACAGACCGGAACGCGAGTCACGGCGGATCGCCACGTACAGATCGACCTTGGACTTCGGCAGCACCCGGGCCCCCTCATCGTGCAGAGCACAACCATCGTCCCGAGGCAAGCACCCAGGTGTTCTCGAAACCCGGCGACATCACTCTCCCGTGGCACGGTGCGCTCTCGCCGCCGAGCGACAGGTGCTCTCACCACTCACGTATAAAGCCACCCTCTGGGAGCGGCTAGTGTGGACGAACCGGAGAACTGTCTGATCGTCAGAGTCTGTCAATGCAGCGCCGCTTGTCTGTGGTCAACCGATTGCGTAGGCCTTCTCCGTGATACGGAGCGGGGCGTCAGCAGGGCCCTTGATGTAAGGGCCGCGCCAGATGATCCGGTGCTCACCTGCACTTGGGTACCACTGTCGGACCTTGTGCATCCTGACGGGGAAGCGGTGCTGTTAGGCGCGGGTGGATTCGGCCGTTTCGCTGTCGGCGGCGGCCGGTGCGCGGCAGCCCAGATCGACCTGACTGGTGGACCGGAGTTGTCACCAAGGCCTGACCGCCCGCCGAGCCACCCTCGAGGGGCACCCAGCAACCCGGTGAACCCATGCGATCAGAGCACCAGTCGTGCTGGCGGCAGCCGGGGAGCAGGCGGCGTTTTCGGTGCCGGACCTGCGGCGGTCGGCCACCTGCCGGAAGTGGTCGGGACTGGCCCTGCTGCTCCACCAGCGCATCCCCGCCAGGCATGAGCCCTGGCTGAGCTCTTGCCTGTGCCCGGGCAGCCGTAGCGCCGACCGATGCGGCGTGATCCGCATGTGTTTGCGCTCGGAAGGCCCGAAGCGTCCGGAGCAGACTGCGGGAGGTCAGCCGAGCCAGACGATGTCGACGACGAGCAGGCGCTCGGTGGCGCGGTTGACCAGGTAGACGACCGTGAGCTGGCCGACGGCCGCGGTGCGCACGTCGTCGCCGTCCGGGTCAGTGGCGTCCCACTGCGGCCAGCCCCACGGGGTGCGGGAGGCGATGTCCAGGACGTCGCGGACCATCTCCTGGGCGTGGGGCGGCAGGGCGGAGAGGATTTTGGCCGCCGAGGAGGACATGTGGGCCGGCCAGGGCGTCGTCACGGGCGGGGTCCGATGATGTCTTCGATGGCGATGCCGTCCTCCTGGTCCATGCCGGCGGCGAAGAAGGCGTCGACGGCCGGGGCAGTGTCCAGCCGACTCTGCCAGGTGCGGATGAGCTCGTGAAGGGGCGTCAGGTCGTAGAGGACGCGCGAGTCCTCCAGCGCCTTGTCCCAGTCCCGCTGGAACGCGGGCTCCCACCGCGCTGCGCGCCCCCTGTCGTGGTCGGCCCGGATCCGGGCGAGCAGACGCGCGGCGGCGGCCGGGGCCGGAGGCTGCGGCGGGGCGGGAACGTGGTCGGGCTGGGCGCTCATTCGGTCCTCCATTCGTCGCCCGTCACGCTACGGCAACCGGGTGCGGGTAGTGGCGGGGCATACGCAATTCGCCCGTGCCCGACCGGATTCGGGTGCGCCGCGCAGCTGTCAGTGGTGCGGGCGCCCGTCCTGGGTGGCTACGGGCGCGGCCGCGCGCCGATGCCGCCGGGAGTTCATTTCGGCGGCATCGGCGAAGAAGTCGCCTCACGGCGTGTTGTTGGCGGCGGGCTCTCTCAGCTCCCGGCTCGCGGCCAGTCCTGCAGAAAGGTGCGCAGCTGCTCGTGCTGGCGGGCCTCGTCGGCGAGCACGGCGGCGGGATGTGGTGTCAGCTCTGCCAAACATTCACGGCGAGCAGCGTCTGCCAGGCCCAGCCGATCGTCAGCGAGACGCGCTGGACCAGTCCGCCCAGACCCACCCAAGGTTGATGCCTGCCTCACGCGGTACTGGGGCCTGTGTGGTGTTGTGATCAACCTTCGGGTTCTGCCCTCGCCCTGGGGCGGAACCCGGTAGGACTGTTGAATGTGACGCGCAGGCAACTCACCGACGAGCAGTGCTGTCAGAGTTGGATGTCCATCCAGGCGACGTCGTTCAGTTCGCATGTCAGGCCCGCCGCGCGGATGCCGCCGCCTGGGGAGGTCTTGAAGTAGTGCTCCTGAAGGGCGTTGGCGAGGAGCTGTTCCTGTTGGGTCTGGGTGGCTCCGGCGTCGCGGGCCTCGTAGAGGCGGCGCGCGACGTCGCCGGGCATCTGCTGGGTGATCAGGCGCGGGCGCGGGTCGTCGGTGGACTTGCCGGCCGCGCTGTAGCCGAAGGTGCCGGACATGGTCAGCAGGAAGCCGGCCCTCTCCGCCTGGCGGCGGACCCGCTGCCTTACCTTCGGCTGCCACTTCGCGCGGACCTGCTGCTCGACCTTCCTCGCGGCCGCGGGCTTCGGGGTGCCCTGGCCCTTGAGCCAGCGCTGCACGGTGCGCTGGGAGACACCGAGCTCGGTGGCGAGCTGCTTGGTGGAGCCCTTGGCGCCCTTGAGCAGGAACCGCACCCGGGCGGGCACGGACTGCGGGATCGGGCGGGTGCGCTCGGAGCGCTCCAGGCCCTCGTCGATCTCCCCCATACCGGTGTCCTTCCTCCTACGGCGATACCCACCACCGAACATGACGGGTCGTCCTCTGCTGGGATGGGGCCGCCGCCTCGCCCGGCAACGGCCCAGAACCGCTACTCGTCGGCGGACACGGCCCCGCCACTCTTGATATGGCGGCCGGGATTGGCCCCCTCGGCCAGCAGCCGGCGCACCTCGGTCATCGGCCTGCTCCCCTCGAACTTCACATGCCCCGGCGAGACACCCAGGCGCAGCGAGGTGGTCAGGGTGCCGTCGGGGCGGGTGAGTGCGTCGGGGGCGGCGGGGCCGGGTGCGGCGAAGACGGCGCAGTCGGAGAGGACGGCGAAGGCGTGGCGGCCGGTTTCGGTGGCCATGCGGCGGAGCTTGCGGTGGAGGTTGACGGTGGCGGTGTCGATGACCAGGGCGCGCATCAGCGGGTCCCAGGTCGGGCGCTCCAGCGCTGGCCAGCGCTGGCCGGGTTTCCAGCCTTGGCGGGGGCGTTCGCGGAATTTGCCGACGGTGCCCTTGGCGGTCTGTTTGATGGCGGCCAGGACCGCCAGTTCGGCCTCGTCGCCCTGCTTGAGGCGGGCCATCGCGTCGAGGAAGGCGAGCGGGTCGGTGTCGGCGAGGGCGGGGGTGATGCCGAGGGCGGCCATGGTGTCCAGGTACGCCTGGCGGAGCCGCTTGTGCCAGGGGTCGAGGTAGGGGCCGCTCTCGTGGCGCAACCAGCCTTCGGTGGGGCGGACGTCCGCGCCGAGTTCGAGGGCGTAGGCGGCCTTGGCGGTGGAGTACCAGCCGGGTCCGGTGGGGCGGGTGCCGTCGGCGGTGAACGGGCTGGGGAGCAGCGGGTCGGTGTCGATACCGGAGAGGTCGATGTACCAGGAGCCGGGCAGCTTCTTGTCGAAGGCCGGGTTGAGTTCGTGGACCGGCTCGGACAGGGGCAGTACCAGACGGCCGGCGGCGGCGAGGAACGCCATGTTGACGTCCAGGCCCACCGCGTACGGCGCGGCGGCTTCGGTGTCGGTGAGGGGGCGGTGCCAGTCCCATGCCTCCGTGACCAGGACGTCGTGCGGGTCGCGGCCTTCGGCGAGGGGGTGGACGTCGGGTACTTCCGGCGGCGCCGGGTCGAACGCCCTGCTGCGGGAGCCCTCCACCGCGCCGGAGACCCAGCCGGACTCGGTGCGCACGGCGCGGGTCGGCGGGCGCAGTGCGGTCACCAGTTCCAGGCCGGAGACGGCGGTGGAGCCGCGCGGGGTGAGGACCCGGGAAGCGTAGGTGCCGAGCAGACGGGCAAGCCCTGGGGTGTCCAGGCCCTCGGGGACGGCCCAGCCACCCGAGTCCAGTGCGCCCCAGGCGGGTACGCACAGCTGGACGCACTGGCGTTTGCCGTCCTCGGGGGTGCGGTAGATCCGCGCCCACGGTCCCAGGCCGCGCTGGGTGAGCAGCCACCCGGCCTTGGTCAGTGCTTTCACCTGCTTGTGGGACTCCGGGAGGCGTCCCAGGCGCGGGACGAAGTCGGCCTTCTCGTCCCGGCCCATCGGAGGTAGGCCGAGGTCGGCGAGCGCTGCGTCGGTGAGTACGAGGAGGGCGTCGCCGTCCTTGCCGTACCGGTGCAGGCGCGGCGAGCCGTATCCCTCTTCCAGTGCCCACTGGACGACGGCCGCCAGTGAGCGCTGCGGCGGTGCCGTCTCGGCGAGGGTGCCGTCGGCGCGGTAGGCGGCCAGGCCCCGGCCGTCTGGGCCGACGTCGAGCACGGCGAGCGGACCGGACGGGAAGCGTGCGGCAGCCGCCGTTTCCCAGTCCGCAGAGCCCGTTGGCGCAGCCTGGGTCTTCCTGGCGGGGGCCTTGCGCGCCCGCGGGGACGCTGGGGCGGCTGGACGCGGCAGGGCCGGGTGGCGGCCGGGCGCCCCAGGACCGGCAGCGAGTGCGGGGTTGGCGGCGGGCGCGGCAGCGGCCTGGGGCGCTGGTGCCACCGACGTGGCCGAAGAAGCGTCCGGCCGTGCCGCCGCGGCGGCAGTGCCGGGGCTGCAGAACCCGCCCAGGTGCACCGGTGTGCCCTGGGCGCGGTAGACGGAAGGCTGCCCGCACCGCACGCACGCCGCCGGGGCCGCGATCAGCGGGGAGCCGTCCGCGTTCTGATCCACCGTCACAAGCTGCGCCGGGGCCGGGCCTGCGAGTTCCTGCGGCGCCGCGACGGGGACGCCCGCGGCCTCGGTGGCGGGCCTCGGCGGCAGCTCAGCTGCCGGGGCGAGGCGCGCGGCGATGCCCTGCAGGAGCTTGGCGTAGGCGGTGCGGGCATCGCCCTGCGGGTCGTGCCGGCCCGTCTCCCAGGCCGTGACGGTGCTCGCCGAGACTCCCAGCGCCTTCGCGGTCTCGGCCTTCGTCAGGCCGTACCCGGTGCGCAGCCTCACTCGCTCCGCCGGGGTGGGCAGCGGCTCCGCGCGGCGGGGGCCGGCGCCGAGCAGTGCCTCGATCGGGTCAGGGGTGGCGCTCACCGCTCCTGCCCCGCGGTCGTCACCGGGGCGGTGGCGGGGTGGGGGGCGGCGTCGAGGAACTCGCGCAGCGCGGATCCGGTCAGGATCCGGGCGGGGTTGCGGCCCGGCGGCAACGGCAGACGCTGACCCAGTGCCCACTGGAACCGCTCGGCCGGCGCCAGGTCGAAGACGTACTTGCCGCCCTCCTCGGGGTCGGTGGTGGCGCCGCAGATCTCGAACGCCCCCACGCACACGCCGCCGTCGACGAACGCCAGCAGGAAGTCCCCGTGGTCGGCGACCGTCTGCGCGCCGAAACGCCACCAGCGGGCCGCGGCCTGACGGACCGTCTCCCCGTCTCTCAGCGACTGCCGCACATCCACTGCCAGCACGACCCCTCCCATCTCAGATCCGACCCCAGACCCGCACAACTATAAGCCACTCCAGCTAGTTTTATCGACCCATAAAGCAGGCCGGTTGGCTGATAAGAGACCAGTGCCGCAGGCTGGCAGCCCGGGGTCGAGCCGGTCAGCGCGTCCAGCAGTTCCCGGTCCAGCGTCACGGCCGGGCGCGTCACCTCCACACCCGCCGCCAGCGGTACCCGTGCCTCATCGAACAGCGCCGCCCGCCGCGCCAGGCCCCGACGTTCACCAGGACCTGCAGCGCGCCACCCACGCCCGGCCCACACTCCCTCCTCCCCACCGCCGATGACGGGCCGGGGCGGACGCGGCGCCGATGCCTCACAGGGGACCAGCCGGACGCCGGGGAACGTGTGCGGGGAATGTCGTCACCCCGGTCCGACACGGGACATGATGGGTCGTCACCTGATCGCCAGAGGCATGGGAAATGCCCGCCCCGAGGAAACCGTACGCAGGAGGGCTGGCCGGGCTGGCCGTGTCCTAGTCTCCCGGGCCCGGGAGTTTGGGTCGCTCTGCGGGCGGCGGCGGGGAGCGTCGTGGCGGGCGCGGCATCCAGACGCTCCTGCCAGATCTGTACGACCGGTACATAGGGGTGAGGTCGTAGCTGTGCCGGGCTTCGTCCAGCGCCCGGCCCCAGTCCTGTACGAACTCCGGGACCCAGCGGTTGGCCTGCTCGCTGGCGCGGAGCTTTCTCAGCAGCCAAACCGCCTCCCGGCCGGGAGGCGGCTGCCGGGGACTGGCGTGGCCGGACGACGCAGTCAACGAGTCCTCCTTCTCGTCCGTCGTCACGGTACAGCGCAACTGCAGACACGCTCACGGAGTTGGGGCCCTTCCATCGCTGGACGGCAGGCTGGTGCGGATGTGCTGGTGGTGAAGAAAGGGGTCGAAGATCTCCCATCGCGCCAGAGCCACGTCCGCTGCCTGGGTGGAGGCGTGGGCGGGGCAGCGCTGACCGCGCCAGCGCAGCTGCTCGCCATAGGGCAGGTCGGTGAGGTCGTAGACGGCCATGAGCACGCCGACGAGGTGTGCCGCCAGGTGCCGCTGGCGGCCGAGGGGTGCCGTTTCGTCGACGGGCAGCAGCCTCCACTGGCCCGAAGGGACGTGGTGGTCGTGGACGGGGTTGAGGCAGCGGGCGCGGCGCAGGGTCTGGGCAGTGCACCGCAGGTCGGTCAGTGGTGCGGGGGCGAGGTAGGTGGTGTGGAGGAGGCGGACGACCGGGCGCCACGGGGCGTCAGTTCGCTGTGGCTCCGGTGGGGTTGGAGGTCGTGGTGGGGCTGACTGGAAGCCGTTGTCGGTGAGGCGGCGGGTGCGGATGGCCAGGTGGCGGCGCAGGTCGCGGAGTTGGGGTGTGGAGGGTTGGCCTGGGCCAGGTGGGCTGGCGGGGCAGATGAGGGGGTGTGCGATGCGGCACCAGGGGGTGCCGTCGTCGGTGGGGTGGGCAATGCCGGCGGCGAGGTGCCAGCGGGCGTAGGGCGGGACGTGGCGGGCGGGGAGTTCGGCGGGATGCAGGGGCAGCTGACGCCCGTCCGCGCGCTGGCACCACTCCACCGGGTTGCCGCAGGAGCGGCAGATGCCCATTCGGGCGGCGCGGATGAGGGTGGTGAGGCTGTCGGGGTGGATACGCAGGAGGCGCCTGGGGGTGCGGCCTGTGCGGCTGCCGTCCCAGTTGTAGCCCGGCGCGGTGGGGATGTGGGTCACGCGCGCGACGGTGACGGCACGCAGGGTACGAACCGGTGGAGCTGGCGGCGAATGTCGCCCGACTGGCCGCTTCGGTGCCGGTTTCACCGCGAGGGTGGGATGGGCGTTCGATTCCTGGTTCCCGTTCGGGTG
Organism: Kitasatospora sp. NPDC101801; assembly: GCF_044766665.1. Classification (NCBI taxonomy): domain Bacteria; kingdom Bacillati; phylum Actinomycetota; class Actinomycetes; order Kitasatosporales; family Streptomycetaceae; genus Kitasatospora; species Kitasatospora sp. NPDC101801. The sequence goes on along the minus strand of NZ_JBIWML010000075.1, from coordinate 2,674 downwards.
ATACCGACGGGCATCCGATCAGGTGCCGGGTGGTGGGGTGTGGCCGTCGCAGAGGGATGCGGCGAGGTCGCCGAGGGGGACGTCGAAGGCGTGGGCCAGGGCGTGCCAGGTGGCGAGGGTGCCGATGGTGCGGCCCTGCTCGATTTCGATGAGGGTGCGGCGGGAGAGGCCGCTGCGTTCGGCGAGGTGGTCGTAGGTCCAGCCGCGGTCCGCCCGCAGCCGCGCGAGCGCAAGGCGTAGCGCGGTGAGGTTGGGGTCGGGGGGCGGGGTGATCACTGTGCTATCGCACGGTGCAGACCCCTGCCCTGTCAGTGCAGACCTCTGCCCTATTTGGCCCGGTTCGTGGAATGAGCGGGCAGGGCAGGGGTCTGCACTAGGGTGTCCGCCGCCCGGACGGCAGGCGAATCGTCCCGGCATTTCCCACTGGAAGCGGCGGAGAGGACCGGGATGCGCGGTGGCGGCACGCCGGCTCCGGGCGGCGGTGTGTGGTCGGTGGTGATCGACCCGCACCGCCGCTCGGTGCGCTGCACCGCCGCAGGCTGCGGCGGGCCCGGGCCCCTGCCGCCGGGCGGCGTTCTGCGGGAGGTGGCGGTGCGTCACCTCGGCACCCACGCCGGGCGGGAACGCCTGCCCTCCCACCTGCGGACGTGCGCGTGCCGGGAGGGCGGCTGCCACTGGCACGGGCGTCACCGCGGCTGCGACGGCGAGGTGCTCCTGGTGCTCTTCCGACACCGGGGTGCTCGGACTTGGCTCCTGGCGGACATGTGCCGCGGCTGCGCCCACGCCGTCCCCGGCGCCGCACAGGTCGCCCTGCCTGCCAGTTCGGGGCCGGGCCCTGTTCCGGCTGCAGCCATCGGTACGCGAGGGCGGGGCGGGGGTGAGGCGCGGTCAGCCGAGGTGCGGCACCTGGCTGTCCGCGCAGCCCTCGGCTACACCGCGGCGCTCCTGCCGGGCAGCACTGGTGTCGAGGCGCGGCTGCTCGCCGTGCTGTGCGTGCTGCGACTGAGGGCGGGCGGCCGCGCTCCCCTGCCGGGAGGCTGGTTGCGCTCCCTGCGGTTCAGCTTCCCCGACAACGCCGTCGACGAACTCCTCGACACCGCCGGCCTGCACTTCATCCCGCCAGGAAACGGCGGACCCGCTCTGCTGTTCCCGGAGCTGGCGCTCTCGCCGCGGCCGCGCGCCGGCCACCGCGCGCAGCGGCTTCTCACTGACCCTCAGCTGCGCCGTCACTACCCCGCCGTCCGCCTCGCCGCCCTCACCGTCGCCGCCTGGTGCGAGCCGGGCGATGCCTCCTGCCTGCTCGACCCCGACAGCGCCGCGCGCGGCTGCGGTCTCACCCCAGGCGGCCTGCTCGACGCCCTGACGCTGATACAGACCTCGGGGTGGCTGCGGCACTTCGAGGAAGCGCCGAGCGGCCTGCTGCGCTGCACACTCCACCACCCATACACGCTCTGAACCCTCCCCCGCGAAGCATGAGTCGAGAGGCCCCTTCATGTTCGATCCCACGCCGGAGCAGGCCGCCGCACTGGCCGGCTTCGCCGCCCGCCAGGACCTGGTCATGCAGGCCGGCGCCGGCACCGGCAAGACCACCACCCTGCGCCTGCTCGCCGACTCCACCCCCAGACGGGGCCTGTACCTGGCGTTCAACAAATCTGTCGCCGATGAAGCCGCCCGCACCTTCCCCGACCGGGTGCGCTGCGCGACCGCTCACTCCCTGGCCTTCCGCGCCGTCGCCGCCCCCTACCAGCACCGCCTCGGCGGCTCCCGCATCCCCACCCACGCCGTCGCCACCGCCCTCGGCATCACCCGCCCCCTCAGCCTGGGCGAGGGCAAGGTCCTCGAGCCGTGGACCCTCGCCCACATCACCCTGCGCACCGTCCGCGCCTACTGCTGGTCCGCCGACACCGAACTGACCGAGGATCACGTCCCCCTCCAGCGCGGCGCCGAGGAGCCGCGTCTGCACGCGGAAGTCGCCCGCGCCGTCCTGCCGCTGGCCCGCCGCGCCTGGCAGGACATCAGCGCCCCGGCCGGCACACAGATCCGCTTCGAGCACGACCACTACCTGAAGATGTGGCAGCTCACCAACCCCCGCCTGCCCGGCGACTACCTCCTGCTCGACGAAGCCCAGGACACCAACCCCGTCCTCGAATCCGTCATCGCCGCCCAGCACGGCCACACCCAGCTCGTCCTCGTCGGCGACTCAGCCCAGCAGATCTACGCCTGGCGCGGCGCCCGCGACATCATGAACCGCGCCCCCGGCACCCAACTCACCCTCTCCCAGTCCTTCCGCTTCGGCCCCGCCCTCGCGGACGAGGCCAACCTGTGGCTCGCCGCCACCGGCTCAACCCTGCGCCTGTCCGGCCACGCTGGCGCCGACACCGTCATCGGACCGCTCCCTGGGGCGGACGCGGTGCTGTGCCGCACCAACACCGCCACCCTCACCGAAGCCATCCACCACCTCAGCCACAACCGCAGCGTCGCCATCACCGGCGGCGGCACCCAGCTACGGGCCCTCGCCCTCGCCGCCCGCGACCTACGCGCAGGCCGCGGCACCCACCACCCCGAACTGTCTCTCTTCATGTGAGCGGACACCTGTAAATCCTGTTGAGCGGACGGTTCAGGTCCTCGTCTGCGGACAGCTCAGCTCCCTGTCCGAAGGGCCGTTCGTGTCGAT
>NZ_JBIWML010000074.1:0-14530 GCF_044766665.1 Kitasatospora sp. NPDC101801 | reverse complement strand
ACGACGGCGCAGCTCAGGCGGGTAGGAAGAGGGACGTGCCATGACTCGAATCCTTACACGAAATCGAGCCTCTACCGAACCCGGGGCGGTTCACTTCGTGTTCGCGAGCGAGAATGAGGAGTTCGCGGATTACTTCGGACTTGTCGAGCTGGGTTCGGCGGGCGTCGTCGCGTAGGTCGATGATCCAGCGGTCGATAGCGGTAGCTTCGTTCGGCTCGACTCGAACGGTCAGAGCGACGGCGCTGGTTGCTTCGGGGGCCGGGCGCTTGCCACCGCGTGGGCGGCGAGCGGGGTTGGGCCGGGCGGATTCAAGGGCGGTGGTGTGGGGTTCGGCGGCGGCGCCCTGGTCGGCGACCTTGAGCGCGGGGGTGGGAGCGAGCCGAGACATCGCGGCGCGGATGTTGCGGGGGGCGCTGGGGCTCATGCGGGCGGCTCCTTCAGCGGTGGCAGTGGGAGCAGGCTTCGGTGCCGGTGAAAGCGCGGTCTGCGGCGGATACGTCCCGGCCTGTCAGGTCGGCCGCAGCATCCAGCACTTGGCTCAGCGGCTGCCGGTCGCTGCGGTATTTATTCGCCCGGCCGGTGGTCACATACTCATCGACAGGCTTCAGGTAGACGGCGGGCTCGCGGCGCAGGAGGCTCTGGGCTTTCGTCTCCGTCTCCCATTTGGTGACGTCCTTGCCCCACTTGGCCTCGGCCTGTTCGGCGCTGACGGAGAGGGCACGACCGATGCGCTCCCAGTCGGTGCCACGCGCCCGTTCGGCGATGACTGCGGCCCCGATGACGCCGTGCAGGGCCATGTTCCTAATGTTCCGGGCGCTGGCAACGTAGTCGCCGGCGACCGCCTCGTCGGCGCAGAGCATCAGCGCGGTGGCCTCGATGAGCCTTGCTCCGCTGAGGAGCTCCTTGCCGAGGTTGACCCGTGCCAGGTCGGAGGCAGTGAACCCCTCTACCGGCAGCGAGCGGGCGTCGACGTGGGGAGTTGTGGTTTCTGTCGTCACGGCCTGCTCAACGATGGCCAGCCGGTCAGGTCGCGTTCCTGCGCCGGGCTCGTTGACGGCGCAGCGGGGTGTCCCCGGTCGCGAGGTCGGCGGCGGTGGCTGCGAGGATCGGCAGTGCGGTGCGCGCCACACCCAATGCCCGCGGCGCACACCGCTCTGCTGTGCCCGGCCGGGGTCGGCCGGACCGGTCAGCCGAGCTCTTGGAGGAGGGCGGCGTTCAGGAGCTGGACGGCGTACTGGGCGGAGGGGAGGCGGATCGCGGTGTCGTCTTCGGCGTCGAGGACCAGGCGGCCGTCGATGAACGCTCCCCAGCCGGCGCCGAGGTCGAGCACCCACCCGGCCGGTGGGACGACATGCAGTTGACGCTATCGGCGACATCGCGATGTCAGTGGCAAGACGGCTTGGGCTCGACTGGTACCAAACGTGGTGTGGGCTGACCCGCGCTTCGCTCCAACTGCGCTCCTACGGGTGGCCGACTCCTCAGATTTCGGGTGGGGCAGAGGCATGCCAGCGAGTCTGGTGCCATGGCAAGGACCGGAGCGCACGAGCGGGCGGCTGTAGTCGCTCGGCTCCGGCAGCTGCGCGATGAGGACGCGCTGAGCTCCGAGCACGTACGGGTGGTCGCCGCTTCTCTGGGCGTGGCCGAACGGACAGTGTGGCGCTGGCTCTCCGCCCCGCTGCCTGTCCCACGGCAGCCTGAATCGTCGTATCGGCTGACCGAAGCCGACCGGGAGGCGTTTGCGTTCTTCCGAGGCAAAGTGGCAGCGCTGGCCCGTGCTCGGCAGGCGGTACTCGACAGTTCCGGGCCGACGGCGGGTGCCGACGTACCGGACTTCCTGGCCGACGGCTGGCGTGACGCTCGACCCGTGGCCCTGCGCACGCTGCAGCGTGCGTTCGCGGACCAGCTCCCCGCCGCGGAGCGGGCTGCGTGGCGGGTGGGTGAACGTGGTCGGCGCGCCGCCGGGGTGTACTTGCGGCGGCCGGACGCTCCACGTGGGCGGGTGTGGGAGATGGACCATAAGCAGCTGCCGGTGCTGGTGCTGCCGCCCAGGGGCGGTGCGCTGTGCCCGTGGCTGACCACGGTGGTGGACGACGGCTGCCGGGGGCTGCTCGGGTGGGCGTTGGCGGTGCATCCGAGCGCGGGCACCGTGTTGACCGCGATGCGGATGGCCATGGCCTATGAGCCGGAGCTCTCGCCGTTCGGGGCGGTGCCCGAGCGGGTTCGTGTCGACGGCGGTCTGGAGTTCGCGGCCGGCGCAGTGAAGGCGGCGCTGGGGACACTGGCGGTCGTGGTACATCGGCTGCCGCCCTACACCCCGCATCGCAAGGGCAAGGTCGAGCGGCTGAACCGGACCATCGAGCAAACCCTGCTTTCCCAACTGCCTGGCTTCACCGGCGGCCCCCGGGACGCGAGCGGGCGCCTGTACGGGCCCGTCGACGACTCCGCGAAGGCGAAGAAGTCGGCCGAGCGGGCCGGCGGGCCGATGCGCATCGAGGAGTTCGTGCGGCGATTCTCGTCCTGGGCCCGTTGGTACAACACCGAACGCCCGCATCGCTCCCTCGGCGGGCGGACCCCGGTGCAGGCGTGGGCGGAGGACGAGGCACCGGTACAACGGATCGATGCCACACGGCTGCGGTACCTGCTGCTGGCCGGACAGGAGCGCAAGGTCGGCAAGGACGGCATCCGGTTCAACAGTCACACCTACCTGGCACCCGAGCTGTACGGGCGGGGCGGGGAGGTGCTCGAAGTGCGGTACATGCCGCATGACGACCGGTGGATCGAGGTCTACCGGCGTGGGGAGTACCTGTGCACCGCGCACCCGTCCGCCCAGCTCACGCCGGAGCAGCGGGAGGCGTTTCGTGAGCATGCCCGGTCGGAGGCCGAGCGGCTGGGGCGTGAGCGGCGCAGGGCCGCGCGTCGGGCACGGCGGGAGCTCGCGCCGATGACCGCCGTCCAGGGCGCGGCGGAGCCCTCGCGACTGGTGCGGCCCGGAGAGGCGGCGCAGGCGGTCCAGCACGCAGGTGAGGCGTTGCTGAAGGCGCGGGCCCGCGCTGACCTGCTCGGCATTGTCCCTGTCACCGATCTTCTCCCGGAGCTGTGATGCCTCGTCAGTTCGTCGACCTGCAGGACGCGGTCACCCTGCCCACCGGCCACTTCCAGCTGGCCGGCAAGGTCTTGGACGATCTGGTGGCCAACGCTGCCACCGGTGTCGTGCACGGCCCCGCCGGCACGGGCAAGACCTTCGCGGTGGAAGCGGCGCTGGAGGCGCTGGAGCGGCGTGCGCCAGGGGAGCGGCCGGCGGTGGTGTCGCTGCAGTTCCCCTCCCGGCCGACGATGCGCCTGATCGCCGACCAGCTGCTGCAGGAGCTCACCGGCGCCGAGAGCCCCTCCAGCCGCAACCGCTTCGACCTGACGACCAAGCTGGTCGGCCTGCTCGCCTCCCCGATGCGCCTGATCGTCGTGGACGAGGCCCAGCGCCTGACCGGGGACTGCATCGAGCTGCTGCGGCACCTGCACGACGACCAGCGCACCCGCTTCGCGCTCCTGTACGTCGGCGGCGACGGCTGCTGGGAGGTGCTCTCCCGCGAGCCGATGCTCCGCTCCCGGATCTTCCGCCGCCTGCGGTTCGAGCCGCTCGCCCAAGCCGAGATCCCTGCGTTGATGCGCCGCTACCATCCCATCTACTCGGGCGCCGACGACCACCTGCTCTTCGAGATCGACAACGCCTACGGGCACGGCACCATGCGGGACTGGGCGGTGTTCACCCACACCGCGGCCGGACTGTGCGCCGCGGCCGGCCGGCCCGTCCTGGACGAGGAGATCACCACCAGCGCCTACGCGCTGCTCGGTGGCGGCATCTGTGTCTGAGCGCCCCAGTCCGCGAGCGGCGGTAGTGCTCAACCCGGACGACGACGTCGCCCTCACCCGGCGTCTGGATGCCCTGGCCTCGCGCCGGCGCCTGGTGCTGCGGCCCTCTCCTGGCGGCGGCGTGCGCGACCTCGCGCGCGACGTCCTCGCCGCTCTTGGCAAGAGCCCCGAAGCTGTCCTCGCAGAGGAAGCCACCGTCGCCAACATGTACCGCACGTGTGCGGCCTTCAGCACCGCTGCGGGCGTCACCGACATCGTCGTCGACCGGGTCCACCGGCTCGCCACCCGCACCGTGGAACCGTTGCTGGGCCTGGCCCTGACATCCGGGGCCGCCCTGTGGCTCATCTGGTCCGGGCCCCAGCCCACTGCCGCCCTCATCACCCAACTGCGCCAGTCCTCGCTCGCAGCCCGCACGGAACTGCTCGACCCCGCTGCCTTCTACCACCGCCTGCCCCTCCAAGCCGAGGAACAGAAAGAGGACGAGAAGGCAGAAAGGCCGGAGGTGCTGGCCGAGGAAGCGGCAGACACATCGCAGGCCCCGGTGCCCCGGCAGGCGCAGCCCTGGCCGCGCCTGCCCATGACCGACTTCCCCCTTTTCCTCGCCACTTGTCACCGCACCCTGCCCACCGCCGACCGTAGACGGGTCAGCGACCTCTACCGGAGCGAGATGCACCTGGCCTCCCGCCTGCCCGACACCACTGCCCACGCCCTCACCGCCTACCTGCGCGATGACCGCCTGGGCCCGGCCCCCACCCCGGAGGACGCGCTGATCCGCCTACGCGCCATCCAAGCCGCGCTCCTGCCCCGTGCGGCTCTCCTGCGCTGGCAACCCGCCACTCTGGGCTCGGACCCCGCCGCCCGGCTGGTCACCCGGTTCACCGACCACACCGCCTACGCTCTGCGAACGGCAGCCGACACTGAATCCGGCGCCGCCACCGCACTGGCCTTGTACTTCGACACCGGCCCGACCGGCTTCGACATGATCCGCTGCCACGACATCACGCCCGACGGGGCCCGCTTCCACCTGCCGCTGCTGTCCGAGGAGGAACGCGAACACCTCCGACCGCCCTGGCACGAGCAGCGCGGCCACCAGAAGTTCACCGGCCCCGGCGAGAGCGACCCCCTACGCACCCAGACACCCGTGACCATGCCGCTGCGCGCCAGAGCGCTCTTGGCCGCCCACCACGCCTACCGCACGGCCCAAGGGGCCCGTCCCGGCGACCCCTACTTCATCCACCCCAGCGAACCCAGCGTCCTTTCACCCGTCCCGCGCCTACGCGAAGCGATCATCCGCACCTGCCACCGCCTGCACCTCGACCTCTCCTGGCTCCACCGCTGCCACTGCCGGCACGGCGACCAACTCGGCCAGGGAAACGGCGACTGGCTGGCGCAGCGCGGCCTCAGCATCCACCACCTCAGCCTCAACCCGGCCCCGTGGGAGTGCCCGTGACACCACCAGAACGCGGTGACGCCCCCAAACGCCGCGGCCCCAAACGCCACCGGCACAAGAGCCTCCTGGTACGACGCGCCCTCAGCCTCCAAGAACGCCTGCACGCCGCCGGGATGACCGCCTGGCAACTCGCCGACCTCATCGGCGTCCACGAACACCAGGTCGACCTCGACGAACTCCCCGACCTACCCGTCCGGGTCCTGCACGAAATCGCCCGGCGCCTGGACCTCCACCCCGCCGACATCCTGCGGGAGGCCGACGACCTCTACGCCCTCCCCCGGACGCATCCGCCCGCCATCAAGCACCCGAGCAAGAAGCCCCCCAGTCTGGGTCACGACGCCCTGCGACTGGTCAACGCGCTCGCCCTCGCCGACCGACCCATGCTCCCGGAGGAGGTCGCCCGCGCCCTCAGCTGGACCGTCAAACGCGTCGACAACGCCACCACCCACGCCCTCGCACACCCCGTCACCGGCGGCGCCATCGCCCTGCGCGTCGAACCCTCCGGCTACCTCAGCGTCTCACCACGGCTGGACCTGCTCGTCGCCAGCCAGCACACCCAACTCACCGCACCCCACCACAGCGACGACACCGGCCAGCCTGGCCGTCACCAACGTGACCCCCTCACCCCCACCGAAGCCGAAGCCCTCCTTGCGATCTGGCACACAGGCGACACCGACCACACCAACCCCCTCCAAGACCACGCCCTCCACGGCCTCATCAACGGCGGACTCGTCGCCCAGCCCGGCGGCCTCACCCTCGCCCTAACCGACGACGCCCTCTACAGCCTCAACCCCGGCCCAAACGCCCGCACAACACTCCCCCACTGACACACCACATGTCGCCGACCGCTGACACAACTTGTCGCCACCCACTGACACACCCACGTCGCCCGACACAAGTGCCGAACCCAACTGACCAACCGACAACTACAACAGCAACTACCACAGCCAATACAGAAAGACGGGAAAGAAGGGTTGTCAGGACTGGGGAGCGGGCCCGATCCGGGCCCTGAACTGCCCGTTTTCCTCCCGGGTGCGCGAACTGCCCGGTAGGGGCAGTGGCAGGGGAGACGGCAGGGGCGGTGGTAGCGCACCGTCAAACTCACCGGCCCTTCCAAGGTGCCGGTGAGAAACCTTGGAAGGGCCGTCAAGGAAACTCACCGGCACCTTGATGGCATATCCATGCAGGTCAGGAGCGTGCTTCCAAGGTTCTCACCAAGGTTCGGATGGGACGGGATGGCGGACGGGTTTTCGGACCGGTTTTCGGACCGGTTAGAAGACGGGATACCTTGGAACGGGTCGTTATGTAATCGTTATGCCTTGGATCTCTTGATGGTGAGAAATCCGGTGAGTTCCGTGGGGTTTCATCTCTCCAGCACGGGAGTGGCCCGTGCGAGAAACCGAGGAGTGCTCTCGTGAACGGGGACCTGGAGACCGACCACGACGTGCTGGTGACGCTCGCCCGCTTTTCTCTGGCCACCGCCGAACAGCTCCACCAACTGCACGGCGGGCAGGCCGGACTCAAGCAGACCCAGAAACGCATGGAACGCCTCCGCACCGAGGGCGTTACGAATTTCGTCACCCTGCCGCAGGCCGGGCGCGCTAAAGCCTGGCACCTCACCGAGACCGGCTCCGCCGTCACCGCGACCTTCCCCACCGCCCGCCGCCCGGACCCCCTGGTCGCACCCGGGCAGACCGCCCTGCGCCTGGGCCGCGGCCACCTCCTCGCGCTCGGCCGCGTGCACTGCGCCTTCCTCGCCGACGCCCGCGCCCGGGGCGAGGGCTTCGGCCCACGCGACTTCATCCCGGCCCCCGAGCACCCCGTCGACCCGGCCGACCCGCCCGGGCCCGCTTACCGGCCCGCCTACACCGCCACCACCCACGCAGGCCGGCGGCGACTGCGCGCCTTCGTCGAACTCCACCGCCCCGACAGCGGCACCGAGCCGGCCGCCGAGCAGCTGGCCGCCTGCGCCCGCCTCTGGCAGCAGCCCGGCCCCGGCGGGACCGGACCGGCGCGGGAGCGCCGTTGGCGTACCTTCCCGGCCCTGCTGGTCGTCCTGACCGGTACCCCGGCCACCGCAGTCGCCAGGGCGGTGGAGGACCTGCTGCTGGCCGCCGAGGAGAACCCGGCCACCGCCGGACTCCTGGCCGCCGTCCCGGCCGGCGCGGCCAGCCTCGAGGACCTGGTCGAGCACGGGCCCGCCGCCCCGGTGTGGCACCCGCTCTCGGGCGAAGGCCGGCCGCCGGTCGGCTGGACCGGGCTGTAGGAACCCCGGCGCTAACGCCGGGTTCGCTGGCGCGATTCGGACCGCTGGTGCGCGGACATGCAGTTTTCTCCGGATCGACGTCCGGTCTCCTGTGCCGCGCCGGAGCGCGTCACGTGGGTGACCGTACGATCCGGCCGCCCGGGCGGCGGCGTGGTGCTCAGCGCCACCCGCCCGTGGCGCCAGTCATCGGCACCAGCACCAGCGGACCGCCGAGCCACCGCCGACCGCCGGACTCAGCCGACCGGGCGGGGCAGGCGGGCGGCAGCGGTGCCGAGGCCGGTGGGGCCGGAGAGAGTGCGGCCATGGTGGTGGCGCAGGTCGGCCTCGCGGTAGCGGCCGCTGATGGCGTGCCAGTGCAGGTTGCCGGTCATGACGGTCCTGAGCTGCTCGACGTGGTCGGCGACAGTCTGCCGTTCTGTGCTGTCGAGGTCCAGGTCGTCGCAGAGGACGGGCAGTTCGGCGGTGGCCAGGTGCTCGAACTCGTCGAGGCGGGCGGTGGCGAGGTCGGCGACGACCCGGGCCGCTTCCGGGTAACTGCAGTCGAAGAAGTGCTGCACCACGAGCGGGGCGTTGTGGAAGTCCCCCTCGAACTCGATCTCCCGTTGGTAGGAGAAGAGGTCGTTGACCAGGCCGGCGTGGTCGGCGGCCGTCCGTTCCAGGGATCGCATGGTGCCGCTGTCCCGGACCGCGTCGGGCAGCGGCAGGTGCGCCCCGCCGCGCAGCAGGGCCGGGATGGTGGTGAAGAATTCGGCGCCGACGGTGCGGCGGCGCAGTTCGAGGAAGTCCACCGGGTCGGGGAGACGGTGGTGGGCGAGGTTGGCGATCTCGGTCAGCCAGCCCTCGAACAGTTCGGCGAGCAGGCCACGCACGGTCTCCCGGGCGGCGGGCGTGAGGCCGGTTCCGACCTGGGACCACAGGTCGGTGAGCCCGCGCTCCAGCGCATCGGCGGGCACGATGGGGACGGTCGGCTCGGGAGCGGTGACCTCCATGAGCCGGGCGGCGGCCAGCTTGGCCCCGGCGAGGTCGCGTCGGCACCCGTAGGCGGCGTCGAAGAAGTCGTCCCCGTAGCAGCCCCAGGCGATCAGGGAGGTGGCCGGGGTCATCTGCTCGGCGGTGAGGTCGGGCATGGTGCACGCTCCGAGCAGGCCGAGGTCGAAACGGGTGAACGTCTCCTCGGTCCACACCCGCCGCCCGCCGGCCCGCGGCTCCGGGGCGAACATGCCCATCCGGCCGGCCCATGCGGTCACTTCCCGTCCGACCCGGTCCGCATGGGGGCCGACCCGCACCCGGGCCGGGAGCCGCAGGTCGGGCACCCGGGAGGGCCCGGTGGGCTGGTGCGGGACGAAGGCGAAGGTGCGCAGGCGTTTGGCCCCGGTCGCGCTGACCACGCGCTTGATGTCCATCGCCGAGGTGCCTAGCGCACCCAGCGGCAGCGATAGCGGCAAGCCGGTCTGCGGGCCGCTGTTCGTGTAGCGGCTCGAGCGCAGGTGCCACTCATGGCCGCCCGCCTGCCAGTCCTGCAGTCCCTTCACATAGGCCGCGACCCGGGCGGTGTCGTCGCCACCGAGGCCGTGGTCGGCGAGCAGCGGGCCGAGGGCGGTGAGCGCGGTGTCCTCGAACTGCTGCAGCCGGGACGTCAGCAGGTCGTTGACCCGGTCGGCGGCCTCCTGCGTGCTGATCCCGAAAAAGGTCTCCAGCACCAGCACGCCGTTGCTCAGCTCGCCCTCCTCCTCCATCTCGCGCTGGTACGAGAAGAGGTCGTTGCGCAGGTGCACCGCGTCCGAGAAGGTGTCCCGGAGCACCTCCAGCGGCCGCGACCGTGCGACGGCGGCCGGTACCTCCGCCCCGGCCGCGTGCTCCACCAGCACGGCCGACCAGGGCGCACCGCCCACCTTGCGGCGCCTCTCGATGTACTCGACGGGGTTGGGGACCCGGCCGATGCCGATGTTGGACAGCTCCCAGATCGACTCGTTGAGCATGTGCTCGGTGCTCAGCGCGAAGCGTTCGCGCCAGTGCGCCGAGGTACCCGGGGCGGTGCGCAACCACAGCTCGGCCAGACCTGCCTCCACCGGGTTGCGCGGCTCAGGCATCGCAGTCGCAGGGTCGAGCGGCATGAAGGCGGGCAGCCGGTCGAGGTATGCCTTGCCGCCGGGCCGGTCCTGGCTGCGCTTGAAGGTCTTCACGAAGTGGTCGTCGAAGAAGAAGACCCACACATACCAGTCCGTCAGCAACGCCAGCTCGGCCTCGTCGCAGTCCGGGTGGGTGTAGGCACACAACAGCGCGTAGTCGTGCGTGTCGAGGTCCCGCTGCTCCCAGACACCCGAGCCCTCCAGCATGCCCATGCCGCGTGCCCAGTCGCGTGAGTGTTCCCGGGCCTGTTCCAGGTGCGGGTTGAGCCGGGCCGGGTACGGCAGGTAGAAAGCGGGCAGGCTGAAGGGCTGCGGCATGTCGCTTCACGCTCTCTACGAGGAAACGGGGAAAGCCAGTCGAAGACGCTCGCCCGCGCCGGTGTCTCGGCGCCGGTGGTGAGGCCGGCACCGAGGTCGGTGCCGCTGCTGCGCCAGGCGGCGGTCAGCAGGGTGAACAGGGCGTCCGCGGTGGGGAGCTCGGCCGAATCGGCCTCGTCGTCGGTGGTCGGCTGGCCGGCCGGGTCGGCGGTCAGGGCGCGGTGCAGGTCGAGGGCGGCGCGGGCAGCTGCGGCCACGGCGCCTGCGTGCGACGCGGCAGGGCTCTCGGTCCGGGCGGCGATCGCGGCGAGGTAGGCGGCCTGCAGGCCAGGGCTCCGACGGTCCGGGCGACGTCGTGCGTCCACGGCGCCGGGTACCGGCCGACGGCGGTGCGCAGCAGGGCGACACAGCGGGGGTCGTGGGCGTCGGGGACCGCGGCCAAGGCCGGCGGCCGGCTGGTCGGCCGCGCTGAGGTCGTCGCAGCCAGTCCGCGGAGCGCCCGATGTGCTGCAGCAGTACCCGGATAGCCGGCAGGGTGCGGCCGGCGCCACGCACAGCCCCCACCGTCCGGCCGACCTCCGCCTCCGTGCCCGCTTGCGTGTGGGACCTCTCAGCGATGTCACACAACGCCCGCGCCAAGCGGTGGTCGCCCGCCGTCGCCACCACAGGAGCACAAGCCATGACTGCCAGTGTGCCGAGCACCCCCACCCAGCCGGACCGGCTTCCGCCCGCCGTCACCCGTCCGAGTGAAGGCCACGGAAGCCACCGAAGGACGACGGCGACCCGGCACCGTGAGACAGCGCGGTAACCACGCTCGCTGCAGTGGGGACCGACGTCGTCCAGATAGGACGTCGTGGACGCCTTCCAGGAGCGGTAGGTGACCCTCCCCCTGTCGGTCAACAGCTGCGTGCCGATGACCCGCACCCGAAATGAGGCGACACCTGACTGTCGATCATCCCGGCACGCTACCGCCCAATGATCGGCTACGGGACCGGATCGCCGCATCAGCGGGCAGCACCGGCAGCGGCCATGCCGGGTCGGGTGACCAGACGCTCCACGGCTGCGCGAACGGGCCCGAGCGGTCCTGCAGAAGACCGACCGCCTTCTCGCGGGCCCGCTCGACATGGCGGTGGAGATGGTCGTCGACCAGGCCGAGCCGGCGCACCTGGTCGTACTCGTCCTCGTCCTTCCACGACCAGGCCGACAGGTCCGGCTCCACCACCAGGTCGACGCACAGGTCGAGGGTGTCGATCCCGATGCCGGGCCGCCGGACGTGGGGCAGCTCGAAGTTCACGTACCAGCGGGTGCCGGTGGCGTGGTCCTGGAACTGGTGGACCGAGAAGTGCTCACCGGCCAGGAAGTGGCTGCGCAGCGCGGTGCCGGTCCAGGTGTACGGGGCGGTGGACCAGGCGCCGGAGACGAGGTTGGCCAGGCCGCTCTCACGCAGCGTGGTGTCGCCGGTGGCGAGGGAGTCGATCCAGGTGGTCGGGGCAAGCGAGGTGATCCCCGGCCAGTACGCGAGGGTCAGGACGTCGCCGGTGTCGGCCAGGACCCGCTGCGGCATCGCGGTCCAGACCCGGCCGAGGTGGACGTCGCGGCGCACCGCCGTCGCCCCGGGGGTGAACAGGCCGGTCGTCGTGGTCATGAGCGGCTCCGGGCCGCAATATCGTGGCCGTCGGCGAGCACCAGGGTCGTCTGCTCCTGGTGGGCGCGCCAGAGCGCGGTGAACCAGGCGAGCTGCTCGGTGTGCAGGTGCGGCAGCCACTGCTCGTAGGTCCGCCAGGCACACGAGTCGTGCTCGGGGCTGAGCTGCACCTCGTGGCCGGTCGGGACGGGCGGGGCGTCGAACGCGAAGTCGATGACAGGCGGCCACCCGTCAGCGGCCGAGCGGTAGTCGACCGCCAGCGGGCGCAGCGGCCCGGTCAGGTGGAGGCCGGTCTCCTCGGCTGTCTCGCGCCGGGCGGTGGTGAGGGGCTGCTCGTCGAGGTCGGCCAGGCCGCCGGGTAGCTGCCACCAGGCCGGGTGGCCCGGGTAGGGGCGGGCCTGGCGGAGCATCAGGATCCGGCCCGCCGCGTCGGTCAGCAGCACGATGGCCGAGACGGCGTGCGGCGGCAGCGTGGCGGCGAAGTCGGCAGGGGCAACAGCCTGGGTGGTGGTCGGAGTGGTCATCGGGCGGTCCAGTCCGGGCAGGTCGGCTGGTGCCAGGCCGTTCGGACGACAGTGCCACCCAGGAGGCGGTGTTCGCTGCGGCGGGTCGCCTGACAGTTCCGGCCCGAGGCTGATGAGTTTCGGCGTCGGTGCAGGTCAAGGCCGGTGAGTTTGCGGTGGGCTGTTCGGGTGGGGGCTGGGTTGGCGGGTCGACGCGGGCGGGCAGATGCACGGCCGAGCCGGCTTCGACCTCCTCCGGCACCGCATCCTCCTCCCGCAATGAGGACGCAGCATCACCACCGACTACGGAACAGAGCCCAGCCAGCGGTGTAACCGACACTCCCGTGCCGACCCTCACCGTCGTCGGCGCGCGGCATCAGGTGGCCGGGATCTCCTGTCAGCTCCTGCTCCGCGCGCCCGTCAACGTGACAGTGCCCGGCTGATCCCGGTAGACGTCGGTGCTGACCTCCGTGGCGACGCGGTGGCGCACCACGCTGAGCGGGCCGAGCCCGGACAGCACCTCGACGACGTCCGCGGCCGCGAGCGCCGGGTGCGCGGTCGGGGCGGGCGGCTGCTCCTCGATGACGGCGACGGTGGCCGCCGCGCCCAGCGACGGCAGGTCCAACTGCGCGAGGCCGGTGAGGTGTCGGGCCCGCTCGAGGGACGGCGCGAGGGCGCCGCTGCCTCCCACGGTGAGGACCAGGTCGCTGGACTCGGCGGCCAGCCGGGCGCCGCGGTGGAGGTCCGACCGCTCGTAGCACCACTGGTCGGGGTGCTGGCCGCGCAGGGCGGCGAACCGCTCGCGCAGCGCGTTCACCACCTGCGAGGCCCAGTCAACCAGCACGCAGGGCCGGACGACGAAGGAGAGGCGCCGCGGGTCGGGCACGGTCAGGGCGGCTGCCTGGTCCACCGTACCGACCTGGACGATCCGGCTCCACGCCTCGGCCGGCAACGGGTCACGGCCCGACGGGCCCGGGGCTGCGGCGTCCTCGGGCCCGCCCACCAGCAGCACCGTGTCGCCTCGCTGCTGGAAGGCCAGTACCAGGGCCCAGGCCGCCTGCGACCTCGGGCATCCGGCGCCGCCTGCGCGAGCCCCCGCCGGCTTCCGCAGGCCCTGCGCGGGGACGGGCTCTCTCGCCCCCGGCAGAACGGCCGCCGCGCCGACGCAGCACGGCGCACCCGAGGCGACCAGCACCCGCCGGGTGCGCAGCACCGCCGACCAGGCCCCGACCGTCTCGTAGGCGAGCGCGGTGTGCGCCCGGCCCGCCGCCACCGCGACGCCGACCGGCTGGCCGTTGAGGTCGAGGTAGGTCGTCGCGACCAGGACTCCCGCGCCGCCCGGGCGCGGCTCGACCGCCCCCGTTGCGACCGTGATCCCGGACCCGTTCAGCGCGGCCGCCAGTGCGGGAGCCGCCGGGCAGCGCACCATGCCTCTGGTCGGATGCACGAACCGGTTCACCGCCAGCACATCCGCTGGCAGGTTCCCGATCGCGAAAACCTCGGTCAAGCGTGTCCTGTTCACTGAGCCCGATCTGGGGGGACCCCTGCCGAGAGCGGTCGGCTGCCGTGGGCGTATCGGGCCCCGCCATTTCTTCGGAGCCGGCAGCCCGGTGGATAGCAAAGTCACTCAAATGGCTCAAGCGCGGCCGGGGTGAAGGCGAGCACGGTGCTGTGCCCCCGAAGCCGGAGGAGTCGCTGAGCGCCAGCCGCACGTCCTGGCGGCGGGACGCGGCCAGCACGATGCCAGATCGGATGTGCAGGGGTCGGGGCTGCGGCGGCCGGGACGAGTCCGTGCTGGACGGTCAGCGCCGCCTCGGCGGCTCCGGCCGCTCCCATGCCGTGGCCGAGGACGCGCCCTTCGCCGAGGTGACGCTGGCTCGCCCGGCGGGCAGCAGACGGGCCAGCGGGGCCGTCTCGTAGCGGTCGTTGAGGCTGCGCAGTTCGCGGTCGCCGGACGCTGGAGCCCGCCGACCAGGTCGGAGGCGACACCTTCGACTACGTGATCGACCACGACACCGTCCAGTTGTCGGCCACCGACGCGATGGGCCACGACGTCGACGCGGCGCTGCTGGCCGCCCTGGTGGTCGGAGCCCTGCGTCGGGCCGCCGCGCCGGCGCCGACCTCCAAGAGCAGGCGTGGCAGGCCGACCAGGCGGTCCGCGATCACGGCCGGGAAGGCTACGTCACCGGTCAGATCCTGCGGATCAACCTGCACGACGGCTCCACCGATTTCGTCAACGCCGGGCACCCCTGGCCCAGGGGGCTGCCGAACAATAACTCCTCGGTTTCTGCGGGCTGTTGGGTCGTAGGATGCGAGGGTGTCGGAGGGGACGAAGGCAGAGCTGGTGGATGT
>NZ_JBIWML010000073.1:0-14995 GCF_044766665.1 Kitasatospora sp. NPDC101801 | reverse complement strand
CTGACAGCGTCGGCGCCCTCGCGCCGCAGCGCTGTCATCAGCTTGCGGAAGTCGCGCGGGCTCAGCCCGGTGAACGGGGCTATCCAGGACGGCTCCGACGCCGTGATCACACCAGCCACGGACAAGATCATCTCACCTGTGGCCAGCAGTTACGGGACAACCCCTACCCGTACGAGATTCTCGACAGCGAGGCGGCCAAGTGGGTCGCCGGCACCGCCTACCACTGCTACTCGGGCGACCCGAGGGCCCAGAGCGCCCTGCACGACGCCCACCCCGGCAAGGGCATCTGGTTCACCGAGTGCTCCGGCTCCCACGGCCCCGCCGACACCCCCGAGCAGGTCTTCCGCGGCACGCTCACGTGGCACGCCCGCACCAGCACCGTCGGCACCACCCGCAACTGGGCCAAGTCCGTGGCCGACTGGAACATCGCCCTCGACACCGCCGGCGGCCCCCACAACGGCGGCTGCGACACCTGCACCGGCCTGCTCACGATCGGTGCGGACGGCACCGTCACCACTGACGCCGAGTACTACACCATCGGCCACCTCTCGAAGTTCGTGAAGCCCGGCGCGGTGCGCATCGCCAGCACCAGCTTCGGCACCACCGGCTGGAACGGCCAGATCACCGACGTCGCCTTCCGCAACCCCGACGGGTCCACCGCCCTCGTCGTCCACAACGAGAACGACGCACCTCGCACCTTCGCCGTCGCCGTCGGCGACCGCACCTTCGAGTACACCCTTCCCGGTGGCGCGCTGGCTACCTTCACCTGGCCCAGGTCCGGTGCCCTGCCATCCCCGAAGCGCGAGATCCAGCTCATCGGCGCGACGGCGACCGCGCAGCCCGCCACCGACGGCACCGCCGCGCTGGCCGTCGATGGCGCCGCCTCCACCCGGTGGTCCAGCGGCGCGGCGCAGGAACCCGGCCAGTACCTCCAGATCGACCTCGGCCGCAGCACCCGGTTCGACGAGGTAGCCCTCGACAGTGGCGACAACCTCGGCGACTACGCCCGCGGTTGGACTCTCTCCGCCAGCGACGACGGCACCACCTGGCACGACCTGCGGACCGGCACCGGCACCGGACAACTCACCACCGTGAACGTCCCTGGCACCCGCGCCCGCCACCTGCGCGTGAGCAGCACCGGCACTGCCGGCGCCTGGTGGAGCCTCGCCGACATCCGGCTCTACCGCTCCCAGTGAGCCACCGCCCGTCCGACCTCAGCCCACCGCAGCAACACGCCCCGAAGCGGAAATCCTGCGGCGCCCCCTACCCGCTGCGGATCGTCCGGGTGACGAGGAGGAGAGGCCCGGGGATGGTCGGTGCCGCCGAGACTGCGTCAGCGCAGTTCACGGCCGGCCTGGCGGAGCGGCCATGCAGCTCACCTGAGCCCGCTTCGGCCCCGACAGCGACTGCTGCTTCGCGAGCCTGACCGCCGGCGCCGTGGCTCTCCTGACCTGTGGGTGCCGAGGGTGGTCGCGGTGGCCGGGTGGCGGCCGGTCTCCTCCGGGGTCTCGCGCAGGGCTGTGGTGAGGGGCCGCGCAAATTCGGCTATTCCGGGGACGCCAAGGGAGCAATCGGACTGACTTGCTAAGAGTGAATCGTGCGAATCATCCGGCGTCCAAGTTCCATGCGCTGGAAAAATCTCCCTGAGATCGGATTTCGATTCCGCGGAGCGGAGTCGACTACGGCTCACGCACAAGCCGCGCCTCGTGCACAGACGAACCTGCTCCGCATCTCGGTTCGAGGCCGATCGTCCGGGAGAAAGCATGACAACGCAGCCAACGGCCGAACGCATTCCTACGCCCGCCCGAGGCCCCCTGCCCCAGGGGGCTGCCAGCGCTCGCCGGACGCCGAACCACGTCGCGTGCGTCATGGACGGCAACGGCCGTTGGGCGCAGTCGCGGTCGCTGCCCCGGACGTCCGGGCACAGTGCGGCGGAGGCGGCGGTGATCGATGTCATCGAGGCGGCGCGGAACTCCGGTGTGCGATGGCTGAGTCTGTACGCGTTCTCCACGGAGAACTGGGACCGGCCGGGCACGGAGGTCGATTTCCTGATGCGGCTGGTGCGGCGGGTGGTCCGCAAGCACGCCCTCCTGCTGCACGCCCGAGGCGTCCGCTGCCGGTTCCTCGGGGCAAGTGATCCGCGTATTCCGCCCGCCCTGGCGCAGGACATCGAGGACCTCATGACGCTCACCGCCGACAACCGGCGGATGACGCTCACGGTGGCCTTCGGCCACGGCGGCCGACGCGACATCGTCGAAGCCGCCCGCTCACTGCTGCGCAGCGGGGCGACGGCCGACTCCGTCACCGAGCAGAGCTTCGCGGGCCACCTCCCCTACCCGGACACCCCCGATGTGGACCTGGTGATCCGCACCTCGGGGGAGCAGCGGATCTCGAACTTCATGCTCTGGCAGGTCGCGTACGCCGAGTGGATCTTCCCGGCCGTGCTGT
Organism: Kitasatospora sp. NPDC101801; assembly: GCF_044766665.1. NCBI lineage: Bacteria > Bacillati > Actinomycetota > Actinomycetes > Kitasatosporales > Streptomycetaceae > Kitasatospora > Kitasatospora sp. NPDC101801. Next base: position 12,547 of record NZ_JBIWML010000073.1, on the reverse strand, counting down.
GGCCCGACTTCCGGGCCTCCCACTTCCTGCAGTGCCTGCACACCTACCAGCAGCGCGACCGCCGCTTCGGCGGGGTGCTGACCCCCGACACCGGAGGCCCCAGCTCGTGACCACCACCGACGCACCCGCCACCGAAGACACCTCCCCAGACGGTGCCGATCCCACGGCACAGGCGCAGGCCCCGTCCCGGCTGCACGGCTTCTTCCGCGATCCACGCTGGGCGCTGGCCATGGTCCGCGCGACGGTCCTGGAGGCCGCGCACCCGGCGATCGGGGCGGCCCTGGTAGAGAACTCCACCTTCGTCGCGCACCCCTGGCGCCGGCTGCGCAACACCTACCAGAGCACCCAGCGCATGATCGGGACCGATCCGGCGGTCCGCGAGTGGGAGGCGGCCCGCCTCAACCGCATGCACGCCCGGCTCCAGGGCACCGACGCGAAGAACCGCCCCTACAACGCGATGGACCCCGGCGCCCGGGCGTGGGTGGTGGCCACCCTGTTCGAGAGCTCGGTGACGATGTTCCGGCTGAGCGGCCAGCCGCTGGACCAGGACTTCGTGGAGGAGCTGTACGAGGAGTTCCGCGCCATGCTGGCCGCCATGGGCGACGACCCCGGCCTCCTGCCGGACACCGTCCCCGAGTTCTGGCAGTACTTCGACAAGGTGGTCGCCACGGAGCTGGAGAACACCGAGGCGATGCGCGTCATCCTGTACCGGCTCTTCGAACACCTCCCCGCTCCCCCGCTGCTCAGCTCGCTCCCGACGATGTGGGTGGCCGCCCGCACCGTCGCCGCGCCGCTCGTGGGGATGGTCGCCGTCGCCTCCCTGCCCGAGCCGTTCCGCCGCCGTGCGGGCCTGCCCGAGATCCCGGGCGCGCAGACCGTGATGCAGGGCGCCTACCTGTCGGTCGGCCTGGTCCGGTACCTGCCGTCGAGCTGGACCGACCCGGACAACATCATCGAGTTTCTCTCGGCGGCGCCCGGCAGTGACCAGCCGGCGGCCAGGACCCTGGCCGCCGTGCAGTCCCAGATCGAGCGCGCCGGAGCGCTCCTTCGACTGCTCAGCCCGCTGCACGACCAGGACGAGCGCGAGGCGCCCTCCGCGACGACGGTGTCCCCCGCCGCGGCCGCGCAGCGCAAGGAGGCCGAGGACTTCTTCCGGCAGGTCCTCGACCAGACGGGCAACGGATCGCTGGACTGGCCCGACCTCGCGGCCATGGCCCGGGAGCTCTCCAGCCGCCTCAACCTGGACGAGCCTCAGGAGACCCGGCTCTACCAGGCGTTCGCCGACTGGTGGCACGAACTCCAGGCCGCCCTCGACACCGACGGCGACGGCAGCATCAGCGCCCAGGAGTACGCCGCCGGCGCACCCGCCATGGCCGGGCCCGCCCTGATCCGCGTCGCGGAAGTGCTCTTCGAGGCGACCGACCGCGACGGCAACGGGCAGATCGACCCGGACGAGTACCGGGTGCTCTTCCGCACCACGTTCCACCGCGACACCGCCGACGGAAACGCCACGGCCGTCACCCGCAGCGCCTTCGTGAAGGAGTTCGTCGCCTTCATGGCGGGCCGCAAGCGCACCACACCGTTCGACCCGCTGCTCGCCGAGGCGTAGCGCACGGGGCCGATGGCTGCCGCCTGTTCGATCGCCCCCCGTCGCGGGGTGCGCGCTCATCGCCATTCCCGTCCGGCCCGCAGACCCATAGTGGGCGCGCGGGCCGGACGGTGGTGGGGCGGCAGGATGGGGATGCGCCGACGGGTCGGCCTTCCACCGCGCGACATGCTCCACGTGGCACCCACCACCCGGCACACCACCACCTGACCACCCCTCACCACAGCTCCCTCCCCCGTTCCGCGCGAACCGAACGGGCGCACCCCAGAGGCGGCCGACTCCATGTCGTCGAATGGCTCGCGCCGCGCGTCCAGTGACGATGATCAGGAAGTCCGCGACGCCCTCACGGGCGATGACGAGGTCGCCGTTCTCGCGCGCGCATTCGAGCGCCAGCGCGTAGTCGGCCCGGGTGGCGATTGAAGCAACGTTCGAGGACGTTGCGTTGCTTGTGGTGCCGCTTGTCGGAGGCGGGTGGGCGGCCACCCCGATTGCCTCGCCCGTGCCCGTTGGCGACCTGGTCGGCGCGTTCGAGAATGGTGTGGCCGACCGGTCGGGCCACGACACCGAGCGCTCCGCGGTGAGGTGCCCCGTTCGGCCCGGGCGGCCGCTCGTCAGGCCGGGAGCACGAAGACCGGGCCCGGGGTCGCGAACGGGGCGCCGGCCGGGGTGAGGGTGCCGAAGGCCGCGTCGCGGTGGAACACTGTGACGCTGTCGGAGTTCTGGTTCGCCGCGAAGAGCAGGGCGCCGCTCGGGTCGAGGCTGATGTGCCGCGGGCCCGCGCCGCCGGTGGGGACCGTGTCGAGGAGGGTCAGTGTCCCGCCCGAGCCGCCGACCGCGAAGCGGGAGATGCTGTCGTGGCCCCGGTTGGAGACGTAGACGTACGCACCGTCGGGAGAGACCAGCACCTCGGCCGGGAGGTTGGGCCCGGCCGGCGGGGGGCCACCGGCCGGGACCGTGGGCTGGGGCACGCCCGGGGTGAGCCGACCGGTCGGCGGGTCGTACCCGCAGACGATCACCGAGCTGCTCAACTCGGCTGCCACGTAGGCGAATCGGCCGGACGGGTGGAAGGCGAGGTGACGCGGCCCCGCGCCCGCCTGGACGCGGGCCCGGGAGACGGCCGTCAGCTTCCCGGTTCCGGTGTCGAGCAGCGAGGTGTGGATCAGGTCGGTGCCGAGGTCGACGGAGAGCACAAAACGGCCCTGCGGATCGGTCAGCACCTGGTGCGGACGGGAGCCGTCCTTTTGGCCCGGGTCCGGGCCGGGGTAGGTGACGAGGTCCGTCGGCCGGCCCAGCCGGCCGTCGGGCGCGATCGGGTGGACGGCGACGCTGCCCGATACGAAGCAGGCGCTCAGCAGGTACCGGCCGCCGGGATGCACCGACAGATGGCACGGCCCCGCCCCCTCGACGCTCTGACTGTTCAGCACCTCGGGCCTGCCACCGCGCAGCGAGACCGCGGTCACGTCACCGCTCGCCTGCTCGTTCACCGCGTACAGGCGATCGCCCGCAGGCGCCAGGAACGACGGGTTCGCCACCCCGGGGACGGTGCCCACCCGGGTCACCGCGCCGCTGCCCGGGTCGTACGCCGCCAGTGCGAGGCCCCGCCACGCGCCGGTGCCGTATCGTCCGTCCCGGGGTCATACCGCGCGCCTGGTCGGCCGGCGCGCTCGGCGGCCGACCAGACCGACTGTCCGTCAGTTCGGCTCCCCTCGCCACCAGGCGCGCCGACGGACCTGCCCGGCTGCGTGCCGGCGCTCCCCGGCGCCGTCTCGGATCAGGACGCGTCCGGACCCGGGAGCGGCCATGACCAGGCCACGTCGACGGCGTCCCGGTCCCTGACGACCCGTCGGTACCGTGACGCTTCGCGCTTCGTTCCCGAGTTGACCGGGCGGTACAGGACCCAGTCCACCGGGACGATGTGCAGGGCGAGGGTCTCCATCGCGCGTCCGCGGTCGATCGAGTGGGCGAGGACCACGCCGAAACGCTGGATGACCCACAGGCCGATCCAGACCGGACCGGCGACGACGGCCCCCGCCTCGACGAGCTTCCGGCCGTACCCGTCCTCGGTGCCGATATCCAGCTCCCCGTGGACGTCGTCGCCCCCGTAGAAGTGCACGCAGCTGCGCTGCAGGCTGTACCGCATGGCCGACAGGTCCTTGGACACCTGCTCGGCGCCGACCTGGGCCGGGGCCACCGCGAGCGGGAAGATCGCGTAGCGGCCCCGGTCGATCACCGGGAAGCCGAGCTCCTGCCAAGGCGGGGTCCGGTCGGAGTGCCTCCGGCCGAGCGAGCGCTCCAGCGCCTGCAGGACGGCCAGGCCGTCCGAGATCCGGCCGTCCTCCGGCCCGGCGGCGGCACCTGGAAGCTCGGTCATGGAGTGCAGCCTGCCAGATCCCTGTGACACGGCCGGCTACGGGTCGTCCCCGCACCCGGCGGAAGGGTCCGGCAGCGGACGGCCGTCCGGTGCGCCCGCGGTTCCGGCCCCCCGGCCTCCCACGCTCCGGCCGATGACGACGACCCCCGCCGACCACGCGCGGCACAACCCGCAGCGATCCGGCCAGGCGGCCGGCAGGATCTTCACGGATTCTTCACACTTTTGAGGGAGTGTGATCCGGACTGGGGGCAAGCGGGCACGTACCCGGCAGAGCGAAGGGACCGACATGGCCGTGACCAGCCACGAACTTCTCGTGGACACGTGCGCGCGCCTCACCCCGGAGGTGGTGGCGCCGCGCCGGTCGTGCGAGGTGGCGCCGCGCCGGTCGTGCGAGGTGGCGCCTGAGCTGGACGGGCTCGGGGAGTTGCACGAGGTCGCTCCGAGTGACGCGCGGGACCTGACACGGGTGCTGCTGGTGCGGCTCGCGTCGCTGGAGGAGGGCACGCGGGAGTACTCCTACGTCCGCGCGTCGCTGGTGGAGCTCAACATCTCGCTGGTGCGGTTCGCCATACGCCGCTTCGGGTCGCACCGCGAGAGCGTGGAGGACCTGGTGCAGGTCGGATCGGTGGGACTGATCAAGGCGATCGACCGGTTCGACCCCGAGCGCGGGGTCGAGTTCACGACCTTCGCCCTGCCCACCATCCTCGGCGAGATCCGCCGCCACTTCCGCGACACCACCTGGGCCGTCCACGTCCCCCGCCGCCTGCAGGAACTGCGCCTCACCCTCGTCAAGGCCCAGGAGACCCTCTCGCAGAAGCTGGACCGCGTCCCGACGGTGGCCGAACTCGCCGACCACATCGGGGTGTCGCAGGAGGACGTCGTCGAGGGACTGAACGCCGCCAACGCCCACAGCGCCGACTCCCTGGACCTGCCGGCCGGTGACGACGGCGCCGAGGGCCCGGGCGCACTCGGCGCCCGCCTCGGCGCGATCGACCCGCGGCTCGGCCGCGTCGAGGACCTGGTCTCGCTGCAGCCGCTGATCGCGGCCCTCCCCGAGCGCGACCGCCTCATCCTGTCGATGCGCTTCACCCAGGAGCTGACGCAGTCCCAGATCGGCGAGCACCTCGGACTCTCCCAGATGCACGTCTCCCGTCTCCTGAACCGCATCCTCACCCAGCTGCGCAGGGGCCTGGAAGCAGCCTGACACCCGCCCCGGGCCCGGGCCCGAAGGCGTGCGGACCGACACGAGCAAGTTCCAGGAGGCGATGAGAATGCGGGCGTACGACGACACGGCGGAACCCGGGCAGGCGGGCCCGGACGCCGCAGAGGACGAGTTGCGGGTCGAGGTCCGCCCCGGAGGTGACTGCGTTCTGGTCACCGTCGCGGGCGAACTGGACATCGAGACCCTCGCTCCCGCACGGGAGGCGTTCACGCGCGCGCTGCGTGAGCACCCGGTGACCGTGGCCGACCTCGCGGGGGTGACGTTCTGCGACTCCTCCGGACTCGGCATGCTCCTCCAGGCCCGCGCCAACGCCCTCGCCGTCGGCGGCAGGCTGCGCCTGGCCGCGATGTCGCCGTCGGTCAGGCGGTTGCTGGAGCTCACCGGGGCAGCGGCCGCGTTCGGTGCGGACGCCACCGCGGCTGCCGTGGCCGAGGCCCGTTGAGCAGCCCGGCGGCCGTGTCCGGCATCGGTCCGGACACAACAGGGCGCCCGCCCCGCATCAGCAGCGTCACAGCGGGAAGGCGCAGAGTCTGTGACGACCCTCGTCAGGAAGGACTGACTGCATGAGTGCCCTCCGGGAGACCCTGAACGGCCGGCCCCCCGGGCTCCCGCCGACCCTGCCGTCGACCGGGCAGCGCCGCCGTCTGGTCCTGACCGACCGGCGAAGGCCCGTCGCCGCCTCGCGTGCCTTCGCCCGCGTCGCCCTCGACGACCGGTCGTGCCCCGGAACGGGCGACGTCGAACTGGTGGTCACCGAACTCGTCGCCAACGCCATGCTGCATGCCGACGGCCCGCTCGACCTCGTCCTCGACATCACCGCCGAGCGGTTTCGGATCGAGGTCAACGACTCCTCGCCCGTCCTGCCCGCAGCCCGCGAGCCGCACGTCCCGACCCGGCCCGGCGGCCACGGCCTCGTCATCGTCGGCCTGGCCTCCGACCGCTGGGGCACCGCACCTCGGCCCTGGGGAAAGACGGTCTGGGCCGAGATCGACATCCGCCGGTCCGCCGAGTCCTGACCCGGTCGGCTGCGCCGGGCGCGGATCCGCGCAGCTTCCGCCGGCCGGACGGCGAGGAGAGAAACGCCACGTGAGCGGGGAGCCGCAGTCCTACGCAGTAGCCGTCGAGTGCTACGACCTGCTGCAGGCCGAGCCCGACCGGCGCCGGGCCGGCCCGGCGGACGACCCCGCCGACCGCGAGCACATCGGCACCCTCGGCCCGGTCCGCGTGGGGCCCCGACCACCACCTCACACACCTCACCCAGGCACCCGAACGCGGCATCGTCCGGCCCCGGCATCCGACCTCACGGCAGCCCGCCGCCCGGGCCGACCGTGACCGGCTCGGCGCACCGGTACCTCGGGCTCGGACCGGTCGGGCGTACGGTGGACCAGACCAATCGCACGGGGAAACCCAGAGGAGCCGCCCGATCGCAGGTACCGAGTACGAGCCTGATCTGACCTTCGCCGTCACCGCCCACGACAGTCCCACCGGCCCCGTGCTGGAGTGCTCCGGGGAACTCGACCTCGACGTGGCACCCCTCCTCCGCACCGCCTTGGGCGAGGCCTTCGCCACCCGGCCGGCTCACCTGGTGCTGGACCTGAACGGCGTCACCTTCATGGACTCCACCGGACTCGACGTCCTCATCCGCGCCCACCTCGAAGCCGCCCGCACGGGCACCGCCCTGCGCCTGGCACGGCCCTCGCAATCCGTCACCCGGATCCTGAAGCTCACCGGCACCGACCAGGTCCTGCTCACCGACCTCGACCTGTCCGCAGCGCGCCCCGCAGGCTGACCCCCCCGGAGAGCACGAACCGGCGGGCCGGCTGGGGTCGGCCGCTCCGGTCGTGCACGCGACGAGCGGCGTCGCGCGGAGAACGACGGCGAGCGGGTCAGGAAGTACTCCGATGACGGTGCAACAGGAGCGCGACGTCGTCCTCGAAACCGCCGGGCGGGGCCAGCTGCTCCATGAGACGGGAGGCGAGCAGGCCGAGGGGCAGCCCGACGTTCTCCGCGAGGACCTCGGCGGCCCGTCCGATCCCCTCGGGCAACGTGGACCGGCGCCGTTCGACCAGGCCGTCGGTGGCGAGCAGCAGGACGGATCCGGGCCGGAGCAGCGTGACGGCCTCCGGTCGGGGTTCGTCGGGGTCCACGGCGAGGGGCAGCGACCGGCCGCCGTCGAGCAGGGAGGTCCGGCCGTCCTCCGTGGCGACGATGGCGGGTGGGTGGGCGGCGTTGGAGAACCGCAGCTCACCGGTTGCCGGGTCGAGGACGGCGCAGAAGACGGTGGTGCACAGAGCACCGGGGATGCCGGCGGCGAACTCGTCGAGAGCGGTGAGCGTACGGGCCGGGCTGCGGTCCTGGAGCAGCAGGGCGCGGCAGGCGCTGCGCAGCTGGCCCATGACGGTGGCGGCCGCGAGGCCGCGGCCGACGCAGTCGCCGACGACGATGCCGATCCGGCCGTCGCGCAGCGGGACGGTGTCGTACCAGTCGCCGCCCACCTCCAGCGGACGGGTCGCGGGTTCGTAGCGGACCGCGAAGTCCGCCGGGAGCTCGTCGGGGCCGAGGATCGCGCGTTGCAGGGCGAGCGCGGTCTCGCGCTGCTGGTCGATGCGGTGGACGCGGGCGAGCCCGTGGGCGAGGCGTCCGGCGAGGAGGGCGAGGAGCAGGCCGTCCTCGTGGGTGAAGGGACGGTGCGGGCCGAGGTCCACCTGGAGGGCGAGCGGCCCACGGGGGTGTTCGAGCACGATCGCCACTCCGCCCGGCAACGCCGTCGGAGTGAGCACGGGCCCGTCGCCCGTCGCCGTGAGCCCGGGGTCCACCGGGGCCGGCTCCCGCTCCGACAGGACGGGAGCGGCGGCGAGCGGCATCGGCGCCTCCCCGCCCCGCCGGAGGGGCAGCAGGACGGCGAGCACCCGCTCCGCGTCCCACAGCGTGCGCAGGTGCGCCACTGCTTCTTGGAGTGCCCCGGTCGCGCCGACCGCGTCGGCGAGGATCTCGCCGAGGGCCGCGACGGCGCCCTCGCGCCGAACCGCGTGGTACTCGGTGGTGACGTCGCGGAAGGTCCCGACCACGACGGTGCTCCCGGTGTCGGGATCCTGCACCCGGGTGCACGCCGCGTGCACCCACAGCGGCTGTCCGTCGGCGTGGCGTACGAGCAGCGTGGTCCGGCCGTCGTCCTCGGAGAGGAGGCGGGCGAACTCCTGCGCCGTCTGCCGGTGCGCCTGCGGGTCGGTGCCGGCGTCGGGCCACCAGGGATGGGGCGTGGGGCAGGGGACGTGTGCGGGGCGGTGGCCGAGCAGGGCGGTGAAGGAGGGATTGGTCTCCAGGAGGGTGCCGTCCCCGGCACAGACGAAGAAGGCGTCCTGGAGGGAGTCCACCAGGGCGGTCCGCCACCGTGCGTGCCGGCTGCGGACGCGGGCCAGGTCGACGATCGAGCGGACGTGGGCGAGGAGTTCCGCGGTGGCGAAGGGCTTGACCAGGTAGTCGTCCGCGCCTGCCGTCAGCCCTTCGACGGCGGCCTCCTGCCCGGCGCGCGCCGACAGCAGCAGGATGGGCACGCCGGCGGTGCGGGGGTCGGCCCTCAGGGCCTGGGTGAGGTGGAGGCCGTCCAGGCCGGGCATCATCACGTCGCTGACCACCAGGTCGGGGACCTGGGCCCGGGCTTCGGCGAGGGCGCGGCGGCCGTCGGGGACGGCGGTGACGCGGTGGCCGGCCGCGCGGAGGATGCGGACGAGGTAGCGGCGCATGTCCGCGTTGTCGTCGGCGACCAGCAGATGGGCTCCGGCTGGTTCGGTCCCGCCGGCCCCGCCCGGTGCGGGGTCGGATTCCTGGTCGTCGGGCTCTTCGGAGTCGGTGAGCCAGCCCAGCGCCTCCTGCAGGTGGGGCTGCGCCGTGGCCGAGGCCGGGACCGGGCGGACGGCCTCCGCCGCCCGGTCCCCGTGTGGAGCGGCAGGGTCACGGTGAAGCTGCTGCCCCGGTCCTCGGCCGATGCTGCGGTGAGGGTGCCGCTGTGCAGTTCGACCAGTTCCTTCGCCAGCGCCAGGCCGATGCCGCTGCCCTCGTGGGAGCGTGCCCGGGCGTTGTCCACCCGGTGGAATCGTTCGAACAGGTGCGGGAGCTGGGCGGAGGGGACACCGGTGCCGGTGTCCTGGACCGTCACCTCGGCGTGGCCGTCCACCTCACGCACCCGGACCCGCACCGCACCCTCGGGTGTGAACTTGAGCGCGTTGCTCAGGAGGTTGAAGACCACCTGCTCCCACAGCGCGGTGTCGAGCGCGACGGGTGCCGACAGCGGAGGGCAGTCGACGTCGAACTCGAGACCTGCCGCCTCCACCGCGGAGCGGAACACGGACGCCAGGTCGGCGGTGACCGCCGACAGGTCGACCGGTACCGGGGCCGCGCGCAACCGTCCGGCCTCGATGCGGGAGAAGTCGAGCAGCGCGTTGACGAGCCGGCCCAGCCGCAGACTGTTCCGGTGGACCGCTTCCAGGTCCGCCCGCACGTCCTCGTCGGCGTCGGTCAGGCGTCGGCGCAGCTCTCCCAGCGGGCCGGTCATCAGGGTGAGCGGGGTGCGGAACTCGTGGCTGACGTTGGCGAAGAACGCGGTTTTCGCCCGGTCGAGTTCGGCGAGCTGCTCGGCCCGCAGCCGCTGTGCCTCGTGGTCGCGGGCGCTGGTGACTCCGGCGGCGAGGTGTCCGGCGACCAGGCCGAGGAACGCCCGGTAGTCGCCGTCGAGCGGGCGGAAGCGGTTCAGCGCCACCACCAGGAAACCGCTCGGGTCCTCCCCCGCCCGCATCAGCGGGACCACCAGCGCCCTGATCGGCGCCTGGCTCCACACCCCCGAGGGCAGGTCCTCGAAGTGCGGCGCGCCGTCCAGGTCCACCATCCGGGTGCGTCCTCGGCGGACCGCGGCGACCGGCCAGGGCTGGGTGGCGTCCTCCGTCAGGTGCGCCGCAGCCGCAGGGTGGGCGGTGTCGATGCCGGACGAGGCCGCCAGGCGGGCTGATCCGTCCTCCCGGAACAGGTACGTGAGGGTGAAGGGCATCGAGTAGGGGTTGCGGGCGAGCTGCTGCGCGGCGAAGGCCAGGAACTCGTCCTCGGTGCGCACCGCTGCCGGGTCCGAGCCCAGGTCCCGCAGGGTCGCCATCCGCCGCTCGGCGAGCACGCGCTGGGTCTCCTCGTTGACCACGCACAGCACGCCGACCACCGCACCTGCCTCGTCGCGCAACGGGCTGTAGGAGAAGGTGTGGTAGCTCTCCTCCGGGTATCCGGAGCGTTCGAGGAACAGCAGCAGGTCCTCGTCCCACGTCGCCACGCCCTCGTGCAGGACGCTCTCGATGCGGAGGCGGACGTCGTCCCAGACCTCGGGCCACACCTGCTGGAAGGGACGGCCGAGCGCCCAGGGGTACTTCCGGCCCAGGGTGTCGCGCCGGTAGGCGTCGTTGCAGAAGAACGTCAGCTCGGGGCCCCAGGCCATCCACATCGCGAACCGCGACGAGAGCAGGATCTGAACGGCCGTGCGCAGGCTCTGCGGCCAGTGCTCGGGCTCTCCCAGGGGCGTCGAAGCCCAGTCGACCCGGGCCAGGTCGGCGCCGACCCGCGGATCGCCGCCGAACACACCGCCCGACGGGGACGCGACCGCTCCTGACACCGGAGTTCCTCCTCCATCGACGCGGACCCACCGGACCGTCCGCGGCCTGGACCATTGTGCCGGGGCCACGGCCCGTCCGCACCGCCCCCGATCCGCCACCCTACGGGGCCGGGCCCGCCTCCTGACCGTCCGTGGGGAGTTCTATAGCATCGGTGGGGTGACGGACGACGAAAACCCCGGACCGAACCGCCTCGCCACCGGCACGTCGGTGCTCACCCTGAGCGGCGAGCTCGACTACGACCGTGGGGACGAGGTGTCCGCACAGGTGGACTCCGCGTTCGCCGCCCGGCCTCCGGTGCTCGTGGTCGACCTCTCGCGCGTCACCTTCGCGGACTCCTTCGCCCTGCGCCTCCTGATCATCGCCCACCGGCGGATGCGGACCGGCGGTGGCCTGCTCGTCCTGGCGGGGCCACTGACCGAAGCGGTCAGCAGGCTGCTCGAGGCGACCGCGACGGACCGGTACTTCACCCTCGCACCCGATCTGCCTGAGGCCGAACGGATGGCCGCCGCGTTCCGCAGTCCACCCGCCACGGACACCGGCCCGGCGTGAGCGCTCCCCCTCGGCATCAAGTACCACCCATCGGGTAGACGGGCCCCGCCGCGTCCGCACAGCGTCCTTTCTCTGCCCGCTCCACGCACAAGACTCTGATACGAGGCCGCACCTTGTCCCACCCCGACGAATCGGTCTCGCCCCGCGGGGCCGAGGCGGACAGCAGCCACACCCCGCCCCGGCGGGTCGTCACCGCGGGCGACGCCCGCGCTGCCCTCACCGAACTCGTCCGGACGCTGGACTGCGACACCGACCGTCTCCTAGCCGACGCCCACCTCGCCGCCACCGAACTCGTCGCCAACGCCCACCGCCACGCGGGCGGGCTCACCGGCTTCCGCGCCCACATCGACCACCGGCACCGCCGGCTCGTCGTCGATGTCGAGGACGCCGACGACCGCCACCCCGTCGGCGGCCGGCTCGACCAGCGGGATCCCGAGACGCCGGGAGGCCGCGGTTGGGCCCTCGTGCAGATCCTCGCGTCCACCTCCGCCATCGAGGCACTGCCCGGCGGCGGCAAGCGGATCCGCACCACCTACACCTACTGAGCGTGCTCGCCCCCGGCTCAGGTCCAGGGGAGGATCGGCGCGTTTCCCAGGCCACGGGGCTTCGCCCTGATGGATGGCCACGCTGACGCCGGGTCCGCTCGTCCTCGCAGAGGCCGCTCCACACCCGAACGGCTCGCGCACCTGTACTGCGTGCCACGGCTCCCGGACGCGCCGGCGCTGCGGGCGATGGAGCCGACCTGCCAGAACATCGGGACCACTGGCCGCTCGCCTGCCCGACCGGGCGCCACCTGCACCGGGGGAATCTTCTCGGCCGATGCGGGCAGACGACTGGACGCCCAAGCTCCGAACCGACCTGGAGGCCGGACATGAGTGCCAGTGACAAGATCAGCAACGCCGCCGAGAAGGCCAAGGGCAAGGCCAAGGAGGCCGTGGGCAAGCTGACGGACAACGAACGCCTGGAAGCCGAGGGCAAGGCCGACCAGGTCAAGGGCGACGTCAAGCAGGCCGGTGAACACGTCAAGGACACCTTCAAGCACTGACCGCACTCGCGGCGGGCGGGGTCGGAGGTCCCGGATGCGGTGGGGGGCATCGTCGAGCGGATCCTGTACGTCGGCAGCGGCGGGTTCACCGCGGTGCGGCTCGGCC
>NZ_JBIWML010000072.1:8020-16566 GCF_044766665.1 Kitasatospora sp. NPDC101801 | reverse complement strand
CCGACCACTGCTCATCAGAAAGATCTCCACGCCCCACACCATGATCATCACAGCGCGAGGACTGGACCGGAACCCCGTTCTAAAACACGGCCTAGGGCCTGTCGTCGAACTCCCGCCTGCCCCACGGCCTCCGGGCGACGACGGGAGTTCGACCACAGGCCCCTAGGCGGAGCGGCTACTCCACGGTGACGCTCTTGGCCAGGTTGCGCGGCTTGTCGACGTCCCGCCCGAGGGCCACCGCTGCGTGGTAGGCGAGCAGTTGGAGCGGGATGTTGAGCAGCAGCGGGTCGAGCTCCGGCTCGCTGCGCGGCACCAGGATGGCGTGGTCGGCCAGCTTGGCGTCCGGGGTCCGGTGGGCGATCGCCAGCACCCGGCCGGCCCGGGCCTTGATCTCGCCGAGCGTGGTGAGGTTCTTGTCGAGCAGCTCGTCGTCCGGCACCAGCGCCACGGTCGGCAGGTCCGGGTTGATCAGCGCGAGCGGGCCGTGCTTGAGCTCGCTGGCGGGGTACGCCTCGGCGTGCACGTAGCTGATCTCCTTGAGCTTCTGCGCACCCTCACGGGCGACCGGGAAGCCCCGGACCCGGCCGATGAACATCATGCCCTCGCTCTGGGCGTACTCGGCGGCCAGCTCGGCGATCTTGTCCTCGTCGGCCAGGATCTCCCGGATCTGGCCGGGCAGCGCCTTCAGGCCCGCGACGATCCGGCGGCCGTCGGCCGGGGAGAGGTCGTGGATCCGGCCGAAGTGCAGGGCGAGCAGCGCGAAGGCGATCACGGTGGAGGTGAACGCCTTGGTAGAGGCGACCGAGATCTCCGGGCCCGCGTGCAGGTAGATGCCCCCGTCGCACTCACGGGCGATCGCGCTGCCGACGGTGTTGACCACCCCGAGCACCCGGCCGCCCTTGCGCTTGATCTCCTGGACGGCGGCCAGCGTGTCGTAGGTCTCGCCGGACTGGCTGACCGCCACGTAGAGGGTGTCGGCCTCGATCACCGGGTTGCGGTAGCGGAACTCGGAGGCGGGCTCGCTGTGCGCGGGGATCCGGGCCAGCTCCTCGATCAGCTGGGCGCCCATCTCGCCGGCGTAGTACGCCGAGCCGCAGCCGAGGATCTTCACCCGGCGGATCTCGCGCAGCTCGCGGGCGTCCAGGTTGAGCCCGCCCAGGTGCGCGGTGGCGAACCGCTCGTCGAGCCGGCCGCTCAGGGTCCGCTCGACCGAGGCGGGCTGCTCGTGGATCTCCTTGAGCAGGAAGTGCTCGTAGCCGGCCGTGTCGTAGGAGTCGATCTCCCAGTCCACGGTCGACGGCTGACGGGTCACCGTGCGGGCGTCCTCGGTGAGGGTGCGGAAACCGTCGGCGCGCACGGTGGCCAGCTCGCCGTCCTCCAGGTGCACCACCTGGCGGGTGTAGCGGACCAGGGCGGCGACGTCCGAGGCGACGAACATCTCCTTCTCGCCCAGGCCGAGCACGATCGGGCTGCCGTTGCGGGCCACCACGATCCGGTCCGGCTGGGTGGCGTCGACCACGGCGATGCCGTACGTGCCGACCACGTGGCCGAGCGCGGCGCGCACCGCGTCCTCCAGCTCCACGCCCTCGCCGACGTGCGCGGCGACCAGGTGCGCCAGCACCTCGGTGTCGGTCTCGGAGCGGAACACCGCACCCTCGGCGGTCAGCTTGGCGCGCAGCTCGTCGGCGTTCTCGATGATGCCGTTGTGCACCACCGCGATCCGCTCGGCGTTGTCCAGGTGCGGGTGCGCGTTGGCGTCGCTCGGCACGCCGTGGGTGGCCCAGCGGGTGTGGCCGATGCCGGTGGTGCCCTTGAACCGCGCGGGCACGGCGGCGGCCAGGTCGGCCACCCGGCCCTTGGTCTTGCACACCTTGAGCGTGCCGGGCTTCCCGATGACGGCCACCCCGGCCGAGTCGTAGCCCCGGTACTCCAGCCGCTGGAGCCCTTCGAGCAGGAACGCGGTGGCGTCCTTGGGACCGATGTAGGCCACGATGCCGCACATGGTGGTACTCCTCTGTCACGTCGTCGGGTGGGACGGGGCGGGCTCAGCCGTAGACGATCCGGCGCAGCTGACGGGTGGACAGCTCGGGCGCCGCGACCCGGCGGGCGGTGAGCTCGCCGGTCAGCCGGTCGAAGATCTTCTCGTTGGTCAGGCCCCGTGCCTGCAGCTCACCGTGGCGGCGGCGGACGTACTCCTCGGTGCTCTCGGAGAAGTACGCCAGCACCTCCGCGATCACCCGCGCGGCCTCGCCGGGCCCCAGCGGGGTGGTCCGGGTCAGGTGCGCGAGCAGGTCTTCGTGAGGGTGTGGTGAGACAGGCACGAGAGGGGAGCCTAGGCGCCGGACGGGCACACTCCAAGAATCCTGCCCGAAATCGGGCAGGGTTTCCCACCATCGGCTCCGGCCGACCGCGATCCGGCCCCGGCGGACCGTCCGTGTCGGTCCTGTGAGAGTGTGTCGGTTCGGTGACCGGGGGGCGCTCTCCTCGTTGACCAGTCGGCCGCTCGGGGAACGGCCGGGCCGACACTTCCCGAATGGCCGTCAGAAACGCTCGCTTTCCGGCGGGCGACGCCAGGATGGGAGACGCAACCGTCCGAAGCGATCCGCCGGGGGAACACCGCACATGCAACCGCGACTCTTCGCGATCATCACCGCCTTCCTGCTGGGCGCGCTCGGACTGGGCGCGGTGGCCGTCACCCAGTGGACCCCGCAGACCACCGTGCAGGCCGCCGCCCCGGCCGGCCAGCCCGTCCCGGCGGCCCAGGTCAGCGGCCCGGCCGCGTCCCCCAGCCCGACCGGCGACCCGGCGGTGTGGACCCGCTCCACCCTGCGCAACAAGCTGATGGCCAAGATGGAGGCCACCGACCCGGGCGTCGCACTGGCCGAGCTGGACGCGATCAGCAAGAAGCTCCCGTACACCGTCCGGTTCTGCCACCCGATCGCGCACGAGCTCGGGCACACCGCGGTGAAGCGCTACCACGCGGACTTCCAGAAGGTCATCTCCTTCCCGCACGAGACCTGCGCGGCGGGCTACCTGCACGGCGCGGTCGAGGAGATGCTGAACGCCTCCACCAACCCGGAGGAGGACCTGCTCAAGCTCTGCGCCCCGGCCAACAAGGGCCCGTGCATCCACGGCGTCGGCCACGGCACGATGTTCGTCGCCAAGCAGGACGTCGCCAAGGCCCGCGCGCTGTGCAACAAGTTCCCCACCGACAGCCGGAAGATCACCTGCTCCGAGGGCCTGTTCATGCAGCTCTTCGGCCCCGACGAGGAGGACGAGAAGGCCAAGGCCAACCTTGACCCGGCCGCCCTCGCCAAGGACCCGCTCTACCCCTGCAAGGACCAGCCCGCGCTGTTCCAGTCCGCCTGCTTCTTCTACGCGCCGACCTTCTACCTGAGCTCGCACGACTACGCGAACCACGAGAACGTCTTCGCCGACGCGCTCAAGTGGTGCCTGAACGGCCAGGCCAGCGGCGGCGCCAACGACTGCAGCCGGGGCGTCGGCTCCCGGACCATGAAGTACAACCTGGACCGCGAGGACTGGGCCGGCAACGTCTGCGCCACCGCCGCGGACTCCTGGCAGCGCAAGGCCTGCACCCAGGGCCTGATGAGCTACTACACCGTCAACTACACCGAGAACGGTGCGGGCGCCCGGCTCTGCTCGAAGATCACCAACAAGGAGATCGCAGGTTACTGCCGCAGCGCGGGTGGCCTCTCCAGCACTCTCGACTAAGGTCTGTACCACCGGGTGCGCCGAGGAAGCCGTGCCTCCATGACCTCCGATGGAGCAGCACCGTGAACGACACCGCCGACGACTTCCGCACCGCCGCCCGGGCCGCCGCCGAGCTGGTCTCCGACTACCTCGACGCGGTACCCGGCCGGCCGGTCTGGCAGCCGATGGACCAGGCCGACCGGCAGGCCCTGCTGGACCTGCCGCTGCCCTCCGACGGCATGCCGCTGGAGGGCCTGCTCGAGGTGATCGGCGGTCAGCTGATGACCGCTCCGATGGGCAACGGCCACCCGCGCTTCTTCGGCTGGGTGAACTCGGCTCCCGCCCCCGCCGGGGTGCTGGCCACCCTGGCCGCCGCCGCGATGAACCCCAGCTCGGCCGGCGGCGACCACGCCGACGTCCACCTGGAGCGGGCCGTGGTCCGCTGGATCGCCGAGCTGGTGGGCTTCCCGCACCCGGCCGGCGGCGGCATCCTCACCTCCGGCACCTCGATGGCCACCATCCTCTGCCTGGCCGCCGCCCGGAACCGGGCCGCCCGCCGGGCCGGGCACGACCTGCGCGCGGACGGCCTGGCCGGGCTGCCGCCGCTGGTCGCGTACGCCACCGCCGAGACCCACTCCTGCGTCCGCAAGGCGGTCGAGCTGCTCGGCCTCGGCAGTCGCCACCTGCGCACCGTCGCCACCGACGCCGAGGGCCGGCTCGACCCGGCCGCACTGGCCGAGGCGGTGGCCGCCGACCGCGCCGCCGGGCTGCTCCCCTTCCTCGCGGTCGCCTCGGCCGGCACCGTCGGCACCGGCGTGGTGGACGCCTTCGACCCGATCGCCGACGTCTGCGCGGCCGAGGGCCTGTGGCTGCACGTGGACGGCGCGTACGGTGCCTTCGGCGTGCTGGACCCGGCCATCGCCGACCAGTACGCCGGGATGGACCGGGCCGACTCGCTCGCCCTGGACCCGCACAAGTGGCTCGGCGTCCCGGTGGACTGCGGCTGCGCGCTGGTCCGCGACACCGACGAGCTGCGCGGGACCTTCAGCCTGGTCCCCTCCTACCTGCGCGACGAGGCGGCCGGGGCGCTCGGCTGGTTCTCCGAGTACGGGATGGAGCAGACCCGCCCGTTCCGTTCGCTCAAGGTCTGGGCCACCATCGCCCACCGCGGCCGGGCCGGACTGACCGCCGACATCGCCCGCTGCACCGAACTGGCCCGGCACTTGGGCGCGCTGGTCGAGGCCGACCCCGAGCTGGAGTTGCTCGCGCCGGTCCGCACCTCGATCGTGGCCTTCCGCTACCTGCCCGCCGACCCGGCGCTGACCGACGCGGTCAACCGCGACCTGCCGGTCGCCGTCCAGCTGGGCGGGCGGGCCTTTGTTACGGGCGCGCTCCTGGACGGACGGGAGATGCTCCGGGCGTGTCTGCTGAACGCGGCCACCACCGAGGCCGACCTCGACCTGCTGTTGTCCGAAGTCCGTGGCGCAGGACGGGAACTGACTGGGCGTCCGACCGGTTCTTGAGCTGAGGGGAGGCAGTTCGGATGCCATCCGCAGACATTTACCAACAGGTCACGGGGGATTCGTGATCGCGAAACACCGGAAGAGCACCATGCTTCCATGGACACCACTTCACAGCCTTCCGCACAGCCTTCCCGCGCCCAGCGCCGCAGCGCCCGCAACCACCGGTGGCGCCGCGACACCACCGAGCTCGCCGCGGTCTTCGTCGCGGTGGCGGCCGCCGACCTGGTCGCCAACACGGTCGTGCACGGCCACGACGGCCCGGTCCTGCTGGTCGCCTCCGCGCTCGCCCTGGTCGCCACGGCGGTGTTCCACGCCTGGTGGGCACACCGCCATCCGCACGGGCCGCCCGGCCCAGACCCGGCCGCACCCCCGGGAACCGAGGCGGCCGAGGTGACCGGACCGCTGCGCGACTTCGAGCAGACCGCGCTCTGGCGGCTGCGCGCCACCGTCTCCGACTCCCCCGGCAGCCTGGCCCGAATCTGCACCGCCCTGGCCGGGCAGCAGGTCAGCATCGTCTCGATGCAGACCCACCCGCTGCCGGTCGGCGCCGTGGACGAGTTCCTGGTCCGCGCCCCGCTGGCGCTCAGCCGGGCCGACCTGGCCCGGGCGGTCGCCACCGGCGGCGGCCTGGACATCTGGACCGAACAGGCCGACGCCCACGACCTGGTGGACGAGCCGACCCACGTCCTCGCGCTGGCCACCCGGACGGCGCTGGACGCCGCCGAGCTGCCGGTCGCGCTGCGCCGGCTGTTCGGCCGGTGCACGATCCGGCAGTTCCCGAACGGCGGCGCCAAGGCGCTGGCGGGCGTCGACGGTCACGTGATGCGGCTGCCGGTCCCCTCCGGCGACCTGATCGAACTCAGCCGCCCGCACCTCCCCTTCACCCCGACCGAGTTCGCCCGGGCCCAGGCCCTGGTCGAGCTTGACTCGCTGCTCGGCCCCCGGGTCCCCAAGGTCGAGGCCCGGCTCACCCTCCCGGCCGGCACCGACCTGACGGTCCGTCGGGCCGACGCCCAGGACAAGGCCGCCGCCCTGGCCATGCACGGCCGGTGCTCCGCGGACGCCCTCCGCAAGCGCTACCACGGCCCGGTCAAGGACGCCGACCGCTACCTCGACCACCTGCTCGACCCCCGCCACGGCCAGACCCTCGCGGTCGAGTCCTCGGACGGCCGGATCGTCGCCCTCGCCCACCTGATGTGGGACGACGACAGCGCGGAGGTCGCCCTGCTGGTCGAGGACGCCTGGCAGCGCTGCGGCCTCGGGTTCGACCTGCTCCGCCGGATGGCAGCCCTCGCCCTGGAAGCCGGCGTCCCCACCGTCTACGCGGTCACCCACGCCTCCAACACCGGCCTGATCTCCACCATGCGCCGCCTCTCCGCCCCGCTCGACTACCAGGTCGAGGACGGCACCCTGGTCATCACCGCCCACCTCTCGGAGGCCACCGAACAGCTCCCGACCCCCTGGCCGTCCCGCTAGGGCCTGTCCGGGCGCCGGGGCCCGCCGCCTGTCTCGCGGGCGGCGCGTGGCGCCGTGGTCAGAACACTTCGAGGGCCCGGGCGGACTGCCGGTAGAGCACCCGGTGGTCGGCCCGGGTCCGGGTGAGCAGGCCGGAACGGAACAGCACGCCGAGATGGTACGAGACGGTGCTGGCGGCGAGCCGGTGGCGTTCGGCCAGTTCGGTGGTGCTCCGCCCGGTGGCCAGGTCGGCCAGCAGCAGGGCCCGGGTCTCGCCCATCAGGTCGCCCGCCGGGGGCCCGGGCGGCCGGTCCGAGCCGGGCAGCGGCAGCGCGGGGTACATCAGGATCGGGGTGCGGCAGTCCCCCCGTTCGTGGAGCGGGTCGACCATCGAGTGCGGCACCTTGCTGAACACCGAGGGCATCAGGGTCAGGGTCGACGGGGCTTCGATCTCGCCGTGGAAGTCGACGGCCATCCGGAGGTGGTCGTCGTGCCAGCTGATCCACGGGTGCAGGGTCCCGAGACCGTTCCCCAGTCCGTGGCGGCCGACCGTCTGAATCCGGTGCGCGATGTCGTTCTCCGCCCGGGCCCGTAGCGACGGCCACCGCGGCGAGACCACCGACTCCCACAGCTGGTGGAGCTCGCCGGCCACCAGCTCGGCGAACGCCTGCTCGCCGCGCTCCATCGCCTCCAGCAGCGGCCGCTGGGCCGCTCCCCCGGCGAGCCGCAGCTCCGTACTGCCGCTGAGCATCAGCGCCAGCTCCGCCGCGATCCGCCCGGGATCGGTGGTGACCACGCCGTGCAACTCCCGCTCCATCGACTCCTGGTGGCTCTGCGGCTCGGGTTGCAGGAAATCCGGCAGATACCGCCAGGATCCGGCGAACAGTGAGTGCAGCAGGACCAGCCGGTGCTCGCGGAGCGCGTCGCGGACCATCGGGCCCCAACCCGTCCGGGAGGGGCGGGCCGGCGGCCGGGTCAGCCACAGGGCGTCCGTGGTGATGTGCAGCGGCGAGATGACGAACCTGGTGTTCGCCAACGTCCGGGCGGTCATGTCGATCCGGAGCACGTCCGTCGTCCTCTCGCGGGTGGTGCGGAGCAGCACACTCGACGTTCGAACGTCATCGAATCATTGGCCGCCGTGGCCCTCGGGGGACTTTGCTGTCTCTGTACCGAGCACTGCGGGCCCGATCGGAAAACAGCTCAACCCGTTCCGCTTCAAGGGCGGTTCGTGCACTCCCCCGCTTCGTGGACCGGCCGCACGGGGGGCCGGTCCCACTCGACCCGGAAAGCGAGCACCCACCATGCGCGTCATGAAGAAGGCGGCCCTTCTGGCCGCCACCGCCGGTCTCCTCGGCACCGGTCTGCTGACCGCCGCGCCGGCCAACGCCCAGCCGTGGGCGGGCCTCATCGTCGAGTCCTGCGACACCAGCCACACCATCAACGGCGACCTGTGCCTCTTCTACAACTCCAACTACCAGGGCTCGAACATCGGCTTCTGGGGCGGCGACGTCCCGGACCTGCACGCCTACCGCTTCCTTACCGCCGGCAACGCCCAGGGCCAGCCCGTGTGGCACGACGCCGGCTCCGACGCCAACTACAACACCGTCCACGGCGCGTGGATCATCGGCGCGGGCGGCAGCAACACCTGGGTGGCGCCGAACACCTCGAACAACCTGGGCGGCAACAGCAAGAACCTTCAGGAGCAGATTGTCTGGGGCTGACCGGAGGCACCCGACCGGCACCCACCGGGCCCGGGGGGGGGGCCCCCCCCCCGCGGGGGGGGGCCCCCCCCCCCCCCCCCCCCCCACCACGGGGGCGCGGGGCCCCACACCGCGCCCCCCCCCCCCCGGCCCCCCC
>NZ_JBIWML010000072.1:0-8010 GCF_044766665.1 Kitasatospora sp. NPDC101801 | reverse complement strand
GGCTCACACACAAACACTCTGCGGGGATGTTGTGGGGGGGGGGGGGGGGCCGCCCCCCCCCCCCCCCCCCGCGGCCCCGCCCCCCCCCCCCCCGGGGGGGCCCCCCCCGCGCCACCCCACCCCACCCCGGAAGGAATGTGACGAGCCGTGAGAAAGCCGGCCGCCCTCCTCGCGCTGGCCGCCGCCACCTGCCTCCTCGCGGCGTGCGGCTCAGCCGCCCGTGCTCCGCTCCCGGCCGACCGGGCACCGTCCGTCGGCCCGGCCACCGGGACCCTCGCCGCCGGTGAGACCCTGCCGATCGCGGCGTACCAGTTCACCCCCGGCCAGCTGAAGGTCGAGGCGGCGGCCTACGTGCTGCTCTACAACCGCTGCATGGCCGCCCACGGCTTCAGCGGCCTGGCCGAACCCTCGGACGACCGCCGCGACTTCGACCCGATGGTCGGCCGGTACGGCGCCGACGCGGACGGCTACGCCACCAGCGGCTACCACTACAAGGCGTTCTACGTCAGCGGCCGGGCCGGCACCGCAGCGCCCGCCTGGGCCGTCGAGGCCAAGGCCAAGGGCCGAGCGACCCGCTCCGCCGACGAGCAGCGGGTGGCCGACGGCTCGGTGCGCAGCTACGGCGGCGCCGACGTCCCGGTGGGCGGCTGCGAGGGCGACGCCAAGCGGCAACTCGTCGACGGCGGCGGCTACTACGGCCCACCGGAACTGCCCGGCCGGATCGACGCGGACAGCTTCGACCGGTCGCTCACCGATCCCCGGGTCGTGGCCGGATTCGCGGCCTGGTCCGCCTGCATGGCCGAGGGCGGCCGGCCCTACCCCGACCCGCTGTCCGCCGCGACGGACCGGCGCTGGCACACCCCCGAGCCGACCCCCGAGGAGCTCGCCACCGCGCGCACCGACCTGGCGTGCAAGGGCCGTACCGGCCTGGTGCCGACCTGGCTGCACGCCGAACAGCGGCTGCAGCAGGCCGCCATCGCCGAGCACGGCGCCGAACTCGCCGCCGTCAAGGCCGGCGAGCAGACCTCCGTCCGCACCGCCACCACCGTCACCGGAGTCGGCCCCACCCCACCGTGATCCTGTCGCCCGCCCGGCCGGAACCCCTGGGTTCCGGCCGGGTTCCGAGCCCCGAGCCCTTGCCGGCTCGTGTGCCCTACGGGTACGAGACGACGTTCACCGGGACGGTGCCGGTCGGGGTGACCCCGCCCGTGTCGTTGATGACGTGGGTGATGGTGCCCTGGTAGTTCAGCGAGACGCTGAGCAGCGAGTGGAACCGCACCCCGCTCACGTTGGGCACCTCGAACGCGTGGTAGCTCGCCACCGCCGGATTGACGTTGAAGTAGCAGTAGCTGCCCAGCCCCCACGCCTCGTGGCTGGTGACGTTGGGGCCGACCTTGTAGGCGGCGTAGCCGTTCACCGTGGCCGAGCTCTTCCAGGCGGCCTGGTTGGGCACGTCGTACGGCATCTCGTTCTGGAAGAAGATCGTCCGGCCGCCCTGGCCGTTCCAGATCACCTCGTGCTTCTGGTAGTGCTCGACGAACAGGCCGGTGGCGAGCACGTTGTTGCCGTTGACGATCAGGCCGGTGTCGGCGGGGTTGACGGTCCAGCCGAAGGTCCCGGCATTGCCGTGGTCGGCCCGCCAGGCCCAGATGTGGTCGATGATCGTGTTGCTGCTGTTGACCACCAGGCTGGTGGTGGCCTTGCCCGCGACCTGACCGCCGATCCGGAAGAACACGTCCTGGATCGTGGTCGGGTCGGCCGCGTGGCCCGCCGCCGAACCGGCCGGCCCGACGGTCAGCAGCGCCTGCGAGTTGGTGGTGCCGGCGTCGAACAGCAGGCCCTTGAGCCGGACCCCGTCGACGTCCGCGACCTGCATGGCGTTGACGCCGTTGTCGGGGACGAAGGTCGGGTAGCCGATGCCGAGCACGACCGTGTCGGCACGGGTGACGTTGAGCGTCTGGTTCAGGTGGTAGATGCCGGGGGTGACGAACAGGTTGCAGCCCTGGGCGAGCGCGTTGTTGATGGTGGCGGCGGTGTCACCTGCCTTGACCACGTAGAACTGGCTCATCGGCAGCGAGCTGCCGGGGGTGCTGCCGGCGGCCCAGCTCGGGCCCGTGGCGTTGGTGCGCAGGCTCGGCAGGAAGACCCGGTAGCGGTTGGCGCTGTCGACGTACAGGTACGGCACGTCCCGGGAGACCGGGGTGGTGGCGAGCACCGTCTCGGGCGGGGTGGGGAAGGTGTTGGCCGGGGCGCCCTGGACGCCGGAGAAGACCATGTTCCAGACGCCGCCGTCCCAGCTGCCGAGGCCGCTGTCCCGGGTGTACCACTGCTGCTGGGATATCGAGGCCATCTGGCCGCTGACCCAGCTGTCGGCGACGTAGCCGCCGCTGGCCCAGCCGTAACTGGCCGGGTAGAGGGCCAGGTTGCCGCGCACGTCGATCCGCCGGAACGGGGCGGCCTGCGCAACGGCCCACCGGTTGGTGCCGCCACCCGGGTTGATCGCGAGGTTCTCGGCGCTGCGCCAGAAGTTCTGGGTGGCGTTGCCGGCGTCCGAGGCGTTGAAGGCGTCCACGGTGATGTTGCCGTTGATGACCACGTCACCGGGGTTCTGGCCGAGACCGGCCACCGAGGTGTAGAAGCCCACGTTGTCGTTGACGTTGTAGGTGCCCGGCTTGAACAGGTCGGCCACCCGGTTCGAGCTGAACTGGGCGGAC
This sequence comes from Kitasatospora sp. NPDC101801, assembly GCF_044766665.1. Classification (NCBI taxonomy): domain Bacteria; kingdom Bacillati; phylum Actinomycetota; class Actinomycetes; order Kitasatosporales; family Streptomycetaceae; genus Kitasatospora; species Kitasatospora sp. NPDC101801. The sequence goes on along the minus strand of NZ_JBIWML010000072.1, from coordinate 5,296 downwards.
AGGGTGTCCTTCATCTGGTCGAAGTGGGCGTCCAGCTGCGCCTGGATGGTGGCGGCGGACATGCTCGGGTCGTAGACGTGCACGTTGGGGCCGAAGTTCGGGGTGTCCGACTGCACCGGGCACCCGGTCTGGGTGCCCCCGATGGTGTAGACCTCGGTGGCCACCGGGGAGTCGGTGCGGCCGGCCAGCTGGGCGAAGGCCCGGACGGTGCCGCTGGCCGTGACGCTGATCGGCCCGGTGTACACCGGGGAGCTGCCGTTCGGCGTGGAGCCGTCCCGGGTGTACCGGATGGTCGCCCCGGCCGTGGCGTCCGAGATGGTCACCGTCTGGGCCGAGGCGTACTGCCCACCGGCCGGGCTGAAGGTCGGCTGCGCCACCTGGCCGCCGGTGCCGCCGCCCTGGGTGTAGCCGAAGTGCGGGGTGTCGTACTGCGGCCCGCTCTTCTCGTACGTGAACCAGTAGTCCAGCACGTTGCCGGTGGCCAGGCCGCTCACCGTGTGGGTCCAGGTGCCGGAGCCGTTGACCATCCGGACGTTCTGCTGGTTCGCCGCGTTCACCAGGTAGTGCACGTCGACGTAGAGCGCCGCCGTGGTCGGGGTGAACGAGATCTTCGCCTGGGTGCCGCTGGTCGCGGTCACGCTCTGGGTGTAGTCCGGGTCTGCGGCGACAGCCGTCCCCGGTGCCAGGCCGAGGCCGCCGAGCAGCAGCGCCAGCACGGCCAGCAGCAGCGGGATGCCGCGGGCGCCCTGCCGCGGGCGTCGGACGCGTGGACCGGTTCTCTGGAGCGTCATGGGGTGGGTCCTTCCCTTGTTCATCGCGGTGCGGGGGGTGCGACGGCATGGGACGGCACCGACCGCCCCCTGACGGGGCGGGTCGGCGGCCGGGACACGGGCGAGCGCTGCTCCATGGATGCGGTCGCGGAACGGCGGCACCGGCGCGGCGGGAGGGGCCCCCGGCAGGTGTCATGGTGTGACTGGGTGGGCGAACACTCTCCCTGAGAGCGCTCTCAAAGTCAGGACGGTACCAGCCACCGAAGGGGCGGCCAAGAGGCTGAGCCGGAATTGCACGACCCCAACTTCCTTGTGCCACAGCCCACCTGAGCGATCCCCACCAACCGCCACCCCAGGGGCTCGGGGCTGCACCGTAGGCAGGCGCCCAGCCGTCAACCACCCCAGGGGCTCGGGGGCTGCGCCGTAGGCAGGCGCCCAGCCGTCAACCACCCCAGGGGCTCGGGGGCTGCGCCGTAGGCAGGCGCCCAGCCGTCAACCACCCCAGGGGCTCGGGGAACTGCGAGGAGATCTGGCGTGCGGGTCACTGCGAAAGTGCCTGACCACCCACGCAGCGATCACCTTTCCCGAGGTCGGCGTCGCAGTTCCCCGAGCCCCTGACTCCGTAGCAGGCCGAGCGTCTGCCTACAGCAGAGCCATGGGTCAGGCTGCGCCGCCGCGTGACCGCCGATCCCGCGCTGCTGGGCCGGTGGGACTGCGGCTTGGCTTGGGCCCTCGCCGAGAACGACGAGCCGGAGCGGTTCCGGCACTCCGCACCAAACGGCACCGTCCGCTCCCTGGTGCTGCCGGCACCGGTGGACGGGCCGCGGCGGTCGCGTCCCGACTGAGGGTGCACGATCCGGTGGACGGGGCCACCACCACCTGGGGCCGACCGGCCGGTCGGCCTGAGCAGGCGTCAGAAGCGCCCCTGCGCGGTGCGGCGGGACGGAGTGGGTAGGCTGGCCCCGTTCTGCCGCGCAAGCGGCGCCGCAGCAAGGAGGAACCACAGAGCATGCCAGGCCCCGATTCGGAAGCCGCAGCCGTACGCGACGCCTCGCTGCCCGCCCGTGCCAAGATCGCCGTGACGGCCGGCCGGGTGGCCGCCGCCCTGTCGCAGAAGGCCGGCCGGGGCAGTGGCTCGGTGATCGGCGGCAAGATCGCCCTCAAGCTGGACCCCGACCTGCTGGCGACCCTCTCCGACCACCTCGACGTGGTGCTGGTGAGCGCGACCAACGGCAAGACCACCACCACCCGCCTGATCGCCGAGGCGCTCCGCGCCGCAGGCCCGGTGGTCTCCAACGCGCTCGGCGCGAACATGCCCGCCGGGATCACCGCCGCGCTGGCCGGTGGCAGCGAGGCGCGCTTCGGCGTGATCGAGGTGGACGAGAAGTACCTGGCCGGCGTCGCCCGCGACACCCGGCCGAAGGCCATAGCGCTGCTGAACCTCTCCCGCGACCAGCTGGACCGCGCCGCCGAGACCCGGATGATGGCCGAGAAGTGGCGCGAGGGCCTGCAGGACACTGACGCGGTGATCATCGCGAACGCGGACGACCCGCTGGTGACCTGGGCCGCCTCGTCCTGCCGCAAGGTGGTCTGGGTGGCCGCCGGTCAGGCGTGGAAGGAGGACGCCTGGTCCTGCCCGTCCTGCGGTGGCGTGATGCAGCGTCCGGGTGACGACTGGTTCTGCCAGGACTGCGGCTTCCGCCGTCCGCAGCCGCACTGGGCGCTCCAGGGCACCCACGTGATCGACCCGCAGCGCGGCGCCTGGCCGATCCAGCTCCAGCTGCCGGGCCGGGCCAACCTGGCCAACGCGACCAGCTCCGCCGCGGTGGCCGCCGTCTTCGGTGTCGCCCCGCAGGTCGCGCTCCAGCGGATGCAGGCCGTCACGGCGGTCGCGGGCCGCTACGACGTGGTGCAGTACCTGGGCCGCGACGTCCGGCTGCTGCTGGCGAAGAACCCGGCCGGCTGGCTGGAGACGTTCTCGCTGATCGACCAGCCGCCGGCCCCGGTGATCCTCTCGGTGAACGCGCTGGACGCGGACGGCACCGACACCTCCTGGCTGTGGGACGTGGACTACGAGCGGCTGTCCGGCCACCCGATCTTCGTGATGGGCCAGCGCAAGCTGGACCTGGCGGTCCGGCTGGAGGTGGCGGGTCTGCAGTTCCAGGTGGTGGACTCGCTGGAGCAGGCGGTCCGGATGGCCCCGCCCGGACGGATCGAGGCGATCGCCAACTACACGGCGTTCCAGCAGCTGCGCAAGGCGGTGGCGAACTGATGGCGACTCCCCCGTTCCAGGAGAACCCGTACCAGGGCAACCCCTACCAGCAGCCGGTGCACCCCGGCGCGCCGCAGCAGCCCGCGTACCCCACCGAGCCGCCCCAGGTGCGGCCGCAGTCCGGAAGGTCCCAGAGGATGAGCGAGAGCAGCCTGCGCCTGGTCTGGGTCTACCCGGACCTGCTGAGCACCTACGGCGACCGCGGCAACGCACTCGTGGTCGAGCGCCGGGCCCGCCAGCGCGGCCTGAACGTGCAGCGGATCGACGTCCGTTCGGACCAGGCGGTGCCGACCAGCGGCGACATCTACCTGATCGGCGGCGGTGAGGACCGCCCGCAGCGGCTCGCGGCCGAGCGGCTGGCGGCGGACCAGGGTCTGGTCCGGGCCGCCGAGAACGGCGCGATCATCTTCTCGGTCTGCGCCGGCTACCAGATCCTCGGGCACGAGTTCCTGAACGACCGGGGCGAGCGCCAGCCGGGCCTGGGCCTGCTGGACGTCTGGACCGGCCGGGGCGAGGGCGCCCGCTGCGTCGGCGACGTGCTGGCCGAGACCGACCCCCAGCTGAACCTCCCTCAGCTCACCGGCTTCGAGAACCACCAGGGCATCACCCACCTGGGCCAGGGCGTCAAGCCGCTAGCCCAGGTCCAGGTCGGCCGGGGCAACGGCACCGGCGACGGCACCGAGGGCGCCTGGCGGGACACCATCTTCGGCACCTACCTGCACGGCCCGGTGATGGCCCGCAACCCCGCCGTCGCCGACATGCTGATCAAGCTGGCGCTGGACGTGAACGCGCTCCCGCCGGCCGACACCACCTGGTACGACGCGCTCCGCGCGGAGCGGATCTCGGCGACCCGTCAGCCCGCCTGAGCTGTCCAAGGGTTGAACAGGGGTCAACACCCCCCGCGATCCGTCACACAATGGAAGAGCCGAACGCACCACCCTCCTAAGGCGTTCGGCGCAGTACCGCGAGGGCCGGGTCAAGGGTGACCCGGCCCACATCGGCGCCTGCCCGGTCGGATCCGGGCGCCGTATGGTGGAAGTCCGGCTGTCCGTACTGTTCGGGAGTTGCAAAGCAATGCGTATTGGTGTGCTGACCAGCGGCGGTGACTGCCCTGGCCTGAACGCTGTGATCCGTTCCGTGGTCCACCGGGGGGTGGTCGACCACGGCGACGAGATCATCGGGTTCCAGGACGGCTGGCGCGGTCTCCTGGAGGGCGTCCACCGCCCGCTCACCCTCGACTCGGTGAGCGGCATCCTGGCCCAGGGCGGCACCATCCTCGGCTCCTCCCGGGTCCAGCCGAGCCACCTGCGGGACGGCGTCGAGCGGGCCAAGCAGTACTGCGCGGACCTCGGCATCGACGCGGTGATCCCGATCGGCGGCGAGGGCACCCTGAAGGCCGCCAAGCTGATGAGCGACGGCGGGCTGCCGGTGATCGGGGTCCCGAAGACCATCGACAACGACATCGCCTGCACCGACGTGACCTTCGGCTTCGACACCGCCGTCTCGGTCGCCACCGACGCGCTGGACCGGCTGAAGACCACCGCCGAGTCGCACCAGCGGGTCATGGTGGTCGAGGTGATGGGCCGTCACACCGGCTGGATCGCGCTGAACGCGGGCATGGCCGCCGGCGCGCACGCGATCGTGGTGCCCGAGCGCCCGTTCCACATCGACAAGCTGACCGAAGTGGTCCGCGAGCGCTTCGACCGGAACAAGAAGTTCGCCATCGTGGTCTGCGCCGAGGGCGCCAAGCCCGAGCCCGGCTCCATGCACTGGGAGGAGGGCGTGAAGGACATCTACGGCCACGAGCGGTTCACCGGCATCGCCAACCAGCTCTCCCGCGAGCTGGAGCACCGCCTCGGCAAGGAGGCCAAGCCGGTCATCCTCGGCCACACCCAGCGCGGCGGCACCCCCACCGCGTACGACCGCGTCCTCGCCACCCGCTTCGGCTGGCACGCCGTCGAGGCCGCCCACAAGGGCGCCTTCGGCCACATCACCGCCCTCCAGGGCACCGAGATCCGCCTCGTCCCCCTCGCCGACGCGGTCGCCGACCTCAAGACCGTCCCGGCCGAACGCTACGTCGAGGCCGAGACCGTCATCTGACGCTCCTGCCGCGGGGGGGGGCCCGGGCCCGGCCCCCCCCCCCGGCCCCCCCCCGCCCCCCCCCCCCGGGGCTCCGCCAGGGGGGGGGCGGCGGTTGGCACCCCGCGGCGGGCCAGCGAGGGGAAGGCGCCCGGGGCCCCGGTGGCGGCGGCGG
>NZ_JBIWML010000071.1:0-16753 GCF_044766665.1 Kitasatospora sp. NPDC101801 | reverse complement strand
CACGACGGCGCAGCTCAGGCGGGTAGGAAGAGGGACGTGCCATGACTCGAATCCTTACACGAAATCGAGCCTCTACCGAACCCGGGGCGGTTCACCCACCTGGGGTTTTAGGGTGAGTACCTGTGTTCAATCATCCAGGCAGCGTTAGCCCAGGTCAGGAATCGAACAGAACTGAGATCAGAGACCCGCCAGAGAGCCGAATCGGCGTGGTGAGGAGGAAGGGCTGGCCGTCTTCGGCGGCGGACCGGAAGTCGAAGACGCTTGTGAACAGGCCGGTGGTCAGCGGTAGGGGGCATGGCCCTGGTACGTCAGGAGCCACCACGGGATGATCTTGAATTGCTGAGCGTCTTGCCCGCCACCGATACGGCCAGGCAACCTGGGTCAGGCCTAATCGGAGCGGCAACCCGTCGGGGATGTCGACGGTGGCATCGGTGACGAACTTCGTCGGCAGCACCCACGTGGGCTGCCCTTCTCCCAGGCTTCGGAGACGTTGCCGCAGCTTGTCGATCTCGGGCTGGAGCGCCGTCCCGGTGACGCTGATGCCAGACACCGCCGCCGCGTGATGAAACGGCTTCCCTGACCCGGGAAGGAGTACCCGGCGGCAGGCCATAGCGGGCCGGACCTTTGCCTCGCCCGGGTGAAGTGTCTGCTCCAACCGGCTCTGCAAGCCCTCTGGAGCAGATCTGCGCGGGCTGCCCTGGTGCTCGAATCGCCTTAGGTCGCACGGGAATCGTCCCGTCCGGGCGCTGGTTCCCGTTGCGGCCTTCGACCACCGCACCAACCGCGAGGGATGGGAATCCGCGATGAGAGTACTCGGGCGTGGCGCGCTGATCGGCGCCTCCCTGCTGAGCTGTATGACCCTCCAGATGTCCACTGCCAGTGCAGCCGATTGGGAGAGGGCTCACGCGACCTTCCACTCGACGCCTCCACCGGAGGGCTTCTCGGCAATGCCTGCGGCTACGACGACGCGGGCCTAGCCGCCATCGGCACCCTGCAGGCCGCAGCCAGCACGGTGCTCTGGAACGGCGGCCTGGCCTGCGGCTCGCGGTACCAGGTGGCGTGCGACCGCAAGCTGGCCGACCCACGGTGGTGCAAGAAAGGCGCCACTGTCACGGTGACGGTCACTGACTTCTGCCCCCCGAACCCCCTCCTGCCCTCGGACAACGGGGGCTGGTGCAACCCTCCCCGGCCGCACTTCGACCTGTCGGAGCAGGCATTTTCGAAGATCGGGGTCACGCAGGGAAGCATCATCCCGGTGCTGTACAAGCAGTCCGAGGTCAACCGGACAACGCCGCTCAGGTTCAAGATCACCGGGCTCCCGCTCCTCAACGACGTCCTCGTCGACTCGAACTCGGCCGCCGGGACGACCTCGGTCCAGGTCAAGGGAACCAACACCGGCTGGTTGGACATGACGCACGGCCAGGGCGTCCACTGGGAGAGCATCCAGCTCCTGCAGGGCCAGGCCCTCAGCTTCAAGGTCACCAACAGCGCAGGCGCAACCGTCACCCGCGAGAACGTCTTCCCCGCGAACTGGCAGTACGGCCAGACCGCGACCGCCGCCGGCTTCTGACCGACCGACCGCCGCACACACCGACGGTGTGCGCGGCGGGATCGGCCCTGGCCAGCACCAGGGGGACAGATACCTCGACTTGGCCATCAGCATCGGCTCAGAAGCGCCCTGCTCCCGGGAGGAGGATTCGATGAGCGACGCCTGGTACACGGTGGGCATCGACAGTGGGGCCATCACCGGCCTCACCTGCTCATCCTGAGTGGCATCTACAGGCCGGGGCCAGCGGGCAGGACCAGGGCGGGGCGGTGGTCGGGCATCAGCTCGGGCCAGGGCCTGCCGAGCAGGCCGGGGCCGCCGATGACGTCCGCGAACGGTTCCTTCCCCCCGGTCCGGTCCGGGCCGCTCCACTGCTGGACGGACATCGTCATCGGCCAGGCGAGGGTGACGGTGCGGGCGAATCCGCTGACGGCTCGTCCGGAGCCGTGGGAGAGTGGGTCCGCGCCGGCCTTCGTGGAGTGCGGGACCTGTTACCGATGGGGAGTCAGTCCCGCTGGGCTTCGCGGGGTGGCGGCTGGCTCTTCCTGCGGGAGTGCCGTTGGGTGATTCGCCTGGTCATCAAGGTGATCGCGGCCCAAGTGATCAACGACTCGGAGTGCTGGACGAGGCGTTCGTAGTCTCTCGCGTGCCGCCGGGCGTGCATCACCCAGGCGTGCGTGCGCTCGACCACCCAGCGCCGCGGCAGGACGACGAACCCCTTGGCGTCCTTGGGCCGGCTGACCGTCTTGATGGTGAGTTTCAGATACTTCTTCGCCCAAATCACCAGCTGTCCGGCATAGGCGGTGTCGGCCCAGACGATGGTGATCTCCGGGTGCATCAGCCTCAGCCGGAACAGCACCTCCTTGGCCGCGTCGCGGTCGGTGACGTCAGCCGCGGTGACCATCACGAACAGGGGCAGGCCCTTGGTGTCCACGACCAGGTGCCGCTTCCTGCCGTTGATTTTCTTCGCCATGTCGAAGCCGCGGCTGTCCTTGCCGACGGTCTCGGCGGCCTTCACCGACTGCGAGTCGATGAGACCCTGGCACCACGTGTAGGGCCCGGCCCCCGGCAGCGACCGGGGGCCGGGCCCCTCTTCCGTCTCGTCGATCTTGTCGACCCTCGCCTGGGCCAGCAACAGCGTCTCCTCCGCCAGGTACTTCCGCACTGCAGGACCAAACAGACCGGCCCTGCGATCACTCGTCCGGGTGATCACGGGACATGGGGGCGGCCTTCGCGTGATCCTGAACTCGACCAAGAGAAACAGGACTTGACGCGAAGGCCGTAGTGGTGAGTGTGGTGGAACAGGGTGTGCGGTGCGATCCGTTCGCGGAGCTGTCACGCTTCCGGGGGGTCTTCTACGACTGTCTGACCAGGCGGCGCGACGCGCTGTTCGAGCTGGCCGACGCGGTGCTGTGCACCGACGGGCCGGTGAAGACCCTGGTGGACCTGGCGCTCGCGCCCGAGCACCGGCGCGGGCACGGAGCCCTGTACGGCGCGCTGAACAAGGGCGGTCTGGACGTCGAGCGGCTCCGAGCCGAGCTGGCCGGCCTCTGAGACTGTCCTAGCGAAACGACTTGGGGCAGCCCGGCGGCGGGTGCCGGTGGCCCGTGTGAGGGGGTCAGATCGGCCGGTCGGGGTCGGAGAAGGTGAGGCCGCCGACGGCGAGGGGGCGGCGGGCCGGGGCGGGAGCGGGCTCGGTCTCCCCGGGCGGCTGGCGGAAGTCGGCGCCCTGCTCGACCGGCAGCAGCCGGCGCCCGCCCACCTGAGCGGGCACGGGGGCGTCGGTGGCGGTCTCGGAGAAGGCGGGCAGCGACAGGCTGCGACGGTCGGTCATGCGGCCCAGTCTCGCAGCCGTACGAACAGGTCGGACCGGATCGAACACCGACAACCACCCGAACCCCGCCGATCACACAGCACCGGGCCGTCGGCCGATGGCCTGTCCCACCACCGTCCCAGGCCACGCGCAGGCACTCCGACCTGCGCAAACGGGGTGGGACAGTCCCAGGAACGTCCCACCCCGTCGCAGCACAGGGCCCGACTCCCGGCACGACGGCGGCGGCCCCACCTTCGGATGGTGGGGGCCGCCGCGTGATGCCAGGGGTGCTCAGAGCGCGGTGCCGCTGCCGGCGCCGTATTAGCCGTCGAGGCGGTCGTGGTACTCGCGGTTGCCGGTGTGCTGGTCCTTGTCGAACTCGGGCGAGTTCTTAATCTCGTCCTTGGTGCGGTTCACCCACACCGTCTCCTCGGCCGCGTCGACCCGGGTGATGGTGCCGGCCGGGAGGAGAACCTCGCGGCCGAAGATCCACGGGCCGGTGTCCACCACGATGTGCGAGGAGTCGACGTCCTCGGAGTGCTTGTCGACCTTGCCGATGTGCCCGTCGGTCGCCTCGACCCGGTAGCCGGTCAGGTTGCTGCCCGCCGCGTAGCCCTCGGTGCCCTCGTAGCCCCACAGTCCGCTGGTCACAACTGCCTCCTCAACGCTTCGGTGTCGCTCTGACGCAGGGTCGGCTACCCCGGCACCCGAGGTGCATTCGTGCGACATTCCGCAGCTCACGGGCCGCCGGGTGCCACGGACCAGATCGGCAACTCCGCGAGAAGGGTGGGGTGTTGGCGCGGGAATCCGGGGCAGGCGGTCCGGCGCCGCAACGATCTCTGAGCCGGAGGACCCGCCCATGATGCTTCTGCTGATGCTCGCCCTGGTCGTGGTCGCCACCGTCGAAGCCGCCAGGAGCTCCAGCGGACGTCACCGCGGCACCCGCCGGCTCACGACTACCGGCACCGGCCCCCACCACCCCGCCCGCTGAACACCCCAGGCGCCCACACGGGCGGGAGCGGGGCGGGTGGGCCGTGTCTTCTGCTGCCCGAGCGGGGTTGAGCGGGCACGGGGGAAGGGGCCAGAACCACGGGCCGCGCCGTAGTCGCCCGCACGGCAGGTCAGCCGGGTGGCCGGGGGGCCGCGCGGCGTCTGCCCCCAGGGCATAGGAAGCGCCGGAGCCGCGGGCCGTGCTTCTTCGCGAAGGTTCGCAGGAAGATCGCCTGGAAGACTCCCTCCGCCACGAGCACGGACAGGCCGTCCATCGCGCGGATCGGATCGGAGTGCGCCATCCCGTCGAGGGTGGTCGAGATGGCCGTGGCGAAGATAGTCACGGTCAGCGGGAGTCCGTAGAAGATGAACAAGCCGAGGCAGATTGCCGACCCGATCAGCATGAAGATCGCATACAGCTTCACCGGCAGGCGTTCGCGGGCCGGCAGCGCCGCGGTGGGGTTCGCCGGGCGCGGGCCTTTGGCTCCGAATCGACCGGTGGCCCGGGCGTAGAGGTAGCGGGCGTAGGTCCAGCTGTCCGCGTAGAGGTTCTTGCAGCGCATCAGCTCCTGCACCACGAAGTACATGTCCGTCTTCATGAACAGACAGAATTGATAGGCCACCGAGACGAGCCGTGCCAGGAGCAGGACCTGGAACACGCGGTCGGCGAACGAGCCGATGCCGACCAGCTCCATCCCGATCGAGCACAGGGCAGCGATGCAGAGGTCGCCGGTCATTCCCGCCAGGTACACCCGGTACCTGATCCGGCGAGGGGCCGCCCACAGACCGCTGGCGGTGGTCTGCACGGCGAGGAATTGCAGGCGGGTCCCGAACCCGATCCGGGCGTGGATCCCGGCCGCTCGTGACGCCAGCAGGTGGAGCGACTCGTGGACGGCGACGGAGGCCCCGAACAGTGCGGCGCTCAGCAGCACGTTGACAGCTGGCGACCCGGTGACGAAGTAGGCGTGGTACCCGGGCAGCGGCCGCTCACGTGCCGCCGCCGCAACGACACCGGCCACTAGTAGCCCCGCGACCCACAGGTAGACGGGCAGCCGGAACAACCAGCGTGCGAGGGCCGGTCTGAGCCAGGGCCAGCTCTCCGGATTCGTCCGGCCGGGGAGGTCGGCGCCGTTGACCGACGCGACGAACTCCAAGTCGACGAGCGTGTCAGCGAACTCCTCCGCTGCTATCCGCTGCCCGCAGAGGTCGAACACGGCCTGCTCAGCCTCCGCGACCGTGCTCCCCTTCTCCAGCGCCTCGATGAAGACCACCGCCTCGCGGGGGACCTCGACGAAGTCTTCGCCGTCACGCCGCCCGACGATCCAGCCGTCCCCGTCCTGGCTGACGACGAGCTCGTGGAAGGCGAACCGGTCGCCTGCGGTTGCTTTCACCGATCGGGCCCGCAGTATGGGCAGCCGGGCTGCGACGCGCCATCCATGTAGTACTGGTGCTCGTAGTCGAGGAAGTTGCGGTGAAGAGTACGGCCGGCGGTCTGCACCGGCATCCCGAGCAGCAGGTATATGGCCTCCAATGCGACCGTGTTGCCCACCATCTGGGCCGTCGGCGCGATGACCGGGTTGAACCCGTCGACGCGCTCGCGCTGGATCCCCGAGCGGCCGATCTTCTCCAACCGGTGCTTCTCGCTCTCGCTCAGGCAGGCGAAGCACACGGTCCGCCCCGGGACGAACGTCGACACACAGAGCATCGGCCCGTTGTAGCAGCCCATGATCCACGGAATCCCCAGTCTGGCCGCCACCTCGTTCGAGGTGAACTCGAGCCCCTTTGGGCGGTCCGCACAGTGCAGGAAGAGATCGGATCCCCCGACTATCTCCGCCAGCGCCTTCGCGTCCGTCACCATCAAATCGGTGCCGCGGATCTCGATGTCGCTATTGATACGGCGCAGCCGCTCGACCGCCACCTCGACCTTGGGGCGTCCGATGTCCGCTTCGGCGAAGAGGATCTGGCGGTTCAGATTGGACAGTTCCACCGTGTCCCCGTCGACGCAGTGAATGGCGCCGACGCCCATCGCGGCCAGGCTCGCGACGGCGGCGGAGCCCACCCCGCCGACACCGATGACCGTGACGGAGCTCGCCTTGAGCCGCGACTGCAGGTCGAGAGGGCTCTGCCGAGGCGTCTGATCGACCCAGGAGAACCAGTTGGTGTTTCGGCTGTAGCGACCCGCCTCGCGTTCGCCGAGGTTGGCAGGGATGTCCGCGTCGGCGTCCTCGACCGACCCTGAGCCCAGCAGGAAGTCAAGGACCTGCGTCACGTCGACGCAGCGCGCCTGGCACTCTCGGACCACCTCGTCGACAAGCTGCTCGCTGGTGCGCGATCCGTCCAGACGCTGTGAGACCTGCCAGACGAGATCGGTGGGGTCTTCGACCTCGTAGCCGAGACCGTAGTGGACGCTACCCATCCACAGAGTGCCGTCGCTCCAGCGGATGGGCCGGTGCGGTGATTTGATCCTGGGACGTCGCACCGGGGTGCCACCAATCTCTAGGCGTGAACCGACGCTGCGGGTACAGGTTGCGACGTGAGCCGGACCCGCACCCGCAGCGTCTCCCTACGGTCAAGGTCAGAACTCGCCTGAGGGGTCCTGACGCTGCACCGTGGTCTCCAGACGGTCCAGCTTGCGCACCTTGATGACCATCCTGGTGGCCTGCTCCTGCTCGACCTCGAGCGGCTTCACAGCCTGCTCCTCGGCCTGCTCCAGCTTCTTCATGTCACACACCTCCTCCCCTTGTGTACGGCTTAGCGGCAACCTAGACGGGAGCGGACGGACGCGGATACCTCGGACCTCATAGGTAGGCGGCAAGCGTTCCGTTGTGCTGAGAGGCACTGTCCAGCTTGTGGGGTACAGGCGGGAAGTAACCGGCCGATGCGGGCCCAGGGCTGGCCGCAGCAGCCCGGACCGCGGCGCTGCTGGAGGCGGAACCGGACCCGGAGGCGCTGTCCTCCTACCCGCACCTGCTCGGCGACTTCTCCCCCGCGGACTGCGACCACTACCTCGCCCTGCGCCTGACCCGCGACGGCGAGCCACCCATCGCCTCGGAGGTGCGGGCCGTCATCACCGCGCGTTGGCACGGCCTGCCGCTGCACCTGGACCTGCCGGGTCAGCGGTTGCGGAGGGCGGTGATGAGGGTGGGTTGGACGGAGAACCAGGCGGTGGCGCCGGTGGTGGCGAGACGGCGCGGGAAGGAATCGCCGCGCTGCTGGTGGTGCCAAGCACTCCTGACCAGCGCCGGGCGCCGCTACTGCCCCCGGCCGCGGCTGTGCCGGGACCAGGCGTACCGGTCGGCTCGCCTCGATCGCGTCCACCGCCACCCTGCTCGGCGCCCGCCCCGTCCTGGTCGGGATGCGCCCCGCCGTCGCGCAGACCCTGGTCCAGCTCGACGTCCATCTCCGCGACATCCCCAAGGCCCGCGACCTCGACGCCGGCCTGGCCGCACTGCGCGCCACCGGGGCGAGGGTGCCGGCCACCCGGTGACGGTGTCCGCGCTGTCGCGGGAGCGGGCGGATCGCGGTGCCGGGGCACTGTCCGGCCGGCCGCAGGCTCGACGCGGCGCGCACGGGGGGCAGGGGTACTGTCCGCGGCAACCGAGTTCCGGGAAAGCAGAGGGGGACGCCACGACTGGGGGTGTGCCTCGCTGGACGCGGGCCGGGACCGAGTTCGGTGCTGTCACCTGGCTGCCGGTGGACCAGTCGGTCGCGCCCGACCTGCTCGCGAAACATCTCCTGCGCCTCTTCGCCTCGTGTTCGACGGTGGCGCCGCGTGCCGGCCGGGGCGCTGGAGAAGGATGTCCCAGGCCGGGTCGGGGCCGCCCGGAACCATCCGCCCGTCCTCTTCCCAGGCCCGGGCGAGCTGGGCGTAGATCGGGGTCTCCCACAGGTGCGGGAGCGGTTCGGCGCGGGGCGAGGGGATGTGTACGCTCACTGGCCAGCGAAGCGGATGTAGCGGGCACGCTCCGCCTCCAGCAGGCCCTTCAGCCTGGGCCGTGACCAGACGACCAGGCGCAGTCCCACCACCGCGACGGCACGGGCCAGAAGGCCCGGAGTCCCGTGGAGGCGGCGCATGGGGTCGATGTCACCGGCGACGAGCGCGGCGATGGCGTGCTCGGCCGCGGCCGGGTAGGGCAAGGAGTCCAGGGCCACGGTGATCCGCTCGGCCAGGGTGTCGGTGGGCATCGTGGAGGCGATGTCGTGAGCGCGGACCCCGGCTTCCTCGAGCGCTTCGGTGAGCAGGAGGTTGAGCTGCTGCTCGCAGCTGTAGGCGCAGTGGCTGGGCAGGGGGGCGGTGCGCAGACGCTGGATGACCTGGGCGACGGCTTGGCCGTCCTGCCCGAGGATGGCCAGGGCGAGGTCGAACGCGCCGATCTGCCCGACCGCGTAGCCGCGGTCCCGGGCCTGCGCCGGTGTGTAGGTCGTCACGACCGTCCAACGACCCTAAGGCAGCCCCGGTGACGCGTGGTATCGCCGGACGACCCGATCAGCGGAAACGATCCGCCACAGGTACGCGCAGGACGTGAACCAGGTGGAGGCGGTGGAAGAGGCCGGGCCGGGTGGTGAGCTGGTCCTGGACGTGGCGCAGCCGCGGGGGGGGGGGGGGGGGTTCGGGGAGGTCGGCGACGTCCCGGGCGAGCTCCTCGAGGAGCTCGCGGGCGAGCGCCTCAGCGGTGGTCTCGCCTTCGTGAACCAGACCGCCAGGCACGGAGAACTGCTCGGTGCCGTCCGGTTCTGGCGGCGGATCAGGCAGAGCTCCCGGCCTCGGAGGACCACCGCGCACCCGGACCAGCACCGACTTGCGCGTCAGCTGGCCTGGGGCAGCTGGGTGCCGGCAGCCGGCTGCGCGGCTCCGCGGGCGCGGTGGCCGCGGAGTTGTTCGTTGCTGCGCCGGGCCTCTTCGAGCTGGTCCTCGAGGATGACGATGCGGCAGGCGGCGTCGAGAGCGGTGCCCTGGTCGACGAGGTCGCGGGCGCGCATCGCGATCCGCAGCTGGTAGCGCGAGAAACGCCGGTGACCGCCCTCCGAGCGCAGCGGGGTGATCAATCCGTGTTCGCCCAGGGAGCGCAGGAAGCCGGCGGTGGTGCCGGTCATCTCCACGGCGCAGCCCATGGTGTAGGCGGGGTAGTCGTCGTCATCGAAGGTGGCGACGGCGGCCGGGGTGTTGGGGGTGTGGGGCCGGTGCGTGGTCGTGGTCACGGCGCCTCTTTGGATGAGGGTCTGGCTTTCCTGCGGGTTCGGGGATGTGGGAGGGGCCCCGGTGCTTGACTGCGCGCCGGGGCCCCGAAGGGGAACTTCACCATCTACCGGCCCTGGGCCGGTCCTTGTGTCCGCAACTCCTCGGGGGAGGAGGATTGCGGGGATCGCGTATGCGTGACCGGAAACCACCGTCCTTCGTGCCTTGAGGGGTCTGCGGTGTCCGCCCGGACGAGAACTGCTCATCTCACGGGCTGGGCGATCCTGATGGCGCTAGCGCCCTCCGTTTCTTCCTCTACATCAGTGAACATCCTGCGAACTGCTGGTCATTCACCTACGGGTACTGCTGGTACTGCGTCACACCTGTACTGCTGCGTACTACTCGGTACCGCTTCGGTGTCCGTGAAGGCCCACCTGTCCGGCAGCCAGCCCCGTCGCCTGCCCTGCTCAACCTCGTGGCTTAGAACCCCACTGCCCGGACCGCCCAGCACGCGCGCCCGCAGTCCGGCGCCTTTGCTGAGATCTTGCGTACTTCAACCTTCAACCGCTGGTGACTGCGACTCAACTTCACCTGCTCGAACTGCGACTACTTCGTTCGCGGTACCGCCTTGGTGGTGGCCCCTGATTACCGCGGGTCACCGGGCCCGGCCGCCAGTCCCGTCGCCGTCCTTCACCTGCTGTGGCTTCGGGGCTCTGCCGCCGTACCGCTGGTTGCGTCACTTCTCACGCCCACCTGCCCGGCGTGTCCTGCGTCTACAGCTCACTTCACTCACTGCGGTACCGCCTGGTGGTGGCCCCTGATCACCGCAGGCCACCGACCCGGCCGCCAGCCCTGTCGCCGAACTGCACCAACCCTGGCTTCAGGACTCCGCAACCGCACCAAACTGCCAACTTCTCTACAGCTCCCGCCAGTTCATGTCTGGCGGGCCCTGCCGACTGCTTGCTACGAGAGAAACACTAACCACACCCATCATCAATGTCTACTCCGCTCGGCATAGATTTTTCGATGTTCGAAGGAGAGGTAGCCTGCTGCCCGCATGGAGGGGCGGGCCGCACCCCATCAGACCTGGGACGACGGAGCGGACGGGTGACCATGGACGACACACAGCGCACGACGGCGACCCGCACACCCGCCCCCAACACGCGGGCGTCCCTGCTGAACGGCATCGCCGAAGCCGTCCACGACCACGACGAGCGCACCCTGCGCCGGCTCCTGACCCGCTACGCCGAACAGGCAACCCTCACCGACCTCCCCGCCCTGCGCCAAGCACTCCGGCCCCGCCCCCGGCCGGTCGGACGATCGGCGTTCCCATAGCCATCAGCGAGGCGAGCCGATCCACACCGGGCTGGTCGGCGTCGTGGCACCGGGTAAGGGTTCGTTCGAAGTCGTCCCACACCTACTGGACGCCCTACTGGCAGACCTCGTGCGCCGGCTCGCTGTCGCGGAAGGCGACGGCGGGCCCTGACCGGCTTCGACCACCGAAGGTCCAGGTGCCCCAGATAGCCGAGATGGGGGCGCGCTGGTCGCTGGCGTGTGCGAGCGCGGCGGTACGTTGAGCCTCGCCGGGCGGCTCGGTGCCGTGCAGCAGTACAGAGGAGAACAGTTGCGCCCCACCCGCTTCCAGACCCTGCTCGTGGACGTCGCCGCCGGCCTTCCCGGCGTCCAGCGGGCCGCCGCACTCACGGACGTCGGCCACACCGGCCACCCGCTGGGCCTCGCCCTGTAACTGGCCTCCGGCGCGCAGCTGTGGTGGCAGATCACCGCGGTCTCCACCCCGGGCGATGTCTACGGCAACGAGGAAGGGCAGCCGGTCACCGGCCCCGCCCCGGTACCGCGCGAGATGCCGGACCTCACCACCGCTCCGGTGCGCACCGTGATGGTGGAGCAGGCGCTCGCCGCGGGGATCGTGGCGGCTGGGTGCGAGGAGATCGCGTCGGTGGAGACGTGCTCGGACCGCGAGAGCGCGACGGCGATCGAGTACGGCCTGGTGGTGCGCTTCCACAGCGGCGCGGTGGCGTTCGTAAACGGCCTGGCACACCTGCGGGCCGGACAGGACCAGCCGCGCGGCGAGTTCTTGAAGCTGCCCGCCGAGGTCTGACCTTGGCGGCGGATGGGCTGCCGGCCGGGAGCGGCACCGCCCCCGGAGACGACGTTGGGCCCCGGGCGATACCCGGGGCCCAACGGTGGCGCCTGGCTACCGCTCGGCCAGGCGCCAGCTGCGCCGGCGGTGTAGGGGCCCGTTCCGGCAGTGCGGTAGCGGGAGCCTACCCACTCACATGACAATCAGTCAGCAGCCCCACGAACTGTCCCGCCCGCTCACGCCCCACACGCTGTCGGCCGCGAAACCGCCCCAGGTCGAGTCGGCCACACCCCACATGCTGTCCCGGCACGCCGCGTCCCAGCCGGAGTCAGGTGCCGCACCCCAGATGCTGTCCCGGCGTCGTGTCGCTGCCATCGGCTGCCCCATCCCGTAGCTGCTGGTCATGTGCAGGGCACTGTAGATCGCCCCCACCAGCCTGTCACCACCCTTTGACCAGCCACGTCACGGCCCTGGCAAGCCCAGCCCACAGCGACGATGTCGGCGGTGATGTCCGGGTTCCCCCAGCTCCAGCGCCGAGGTTCGGCGTTCCAGCCGGCCCGGGCAGTCGGTAAGGGTGTGGCTGCCGTCAGGCCCGGGTGGTGAGGCGTGCGAGTGCTGTGTCGTAGCGTGCCCGGACCTCCGCTCCCGGTGCTGCGCGTAGGAGGGCGCCGAGGGCTCGTACCGCGCCGTCGTCGTAGCCGGCGGCCTGCGCCTGCCGGGCGGCGAGGTCGAGTTGGGCGGTGCCCTCGGTGTGGTTGCCGAGGCCGAGCAGCGCCTCGCCCTTGATCGCGAGCAGCAGGAGGTGGGGGATGTCGGTGCTGCCGGGGCGGTAGGCGAAGTCCAGGGCGTGGGTGGCGGTGGTGAGGGCCTGGTGCCAGTGTCCGGCGTCCGCTTGGTGGCGGGCGAGGTGCTGGGTGGCGAGGCGTTCGATCCTGCGGTCGCCGTCCCCGCGCGCGAGCTGGACAGCGCGCTCGCAGCTGGTCGCGGCCTGGTCCAGATGGCCGAGGGTGGCTTGGGCCATGGCGAGGACGATGAGGGCGTTGGCTTCGGCGAACGCGTCACCGGCTTCGGCAGCGAGCGCGGTGGCGGCTTCGAGGTGGACGAGTGCTTCGGGGGTGCGTCCTTCTTCGGTGAGGACCCAGCCCAGGACGTTGAGGACGCGTGCTTCGCCGTGCTGGTCGGCGTCGGCCCGCGCGGCGGCCAGTGCGGTCTCCAGCAGCGGGGTCCAGCCGTCGCGCAGACGCCACACCATCAGCGGCCACATCGTCATGACGATGCGCCAGGTACGGTCGTGCAGGCGGGCGGCGTGCGCGGCGGCGACCGCCTGGGTGAGGTTGTCGCGCTCGGTGGCGTACCAGGCCACGGCGGCGGCCCGGTCTGCGAACTCCCTTACCGTGGCGGGTTGCTGGTAATCGGGCGGGAGGGGGAAGCAGTCCTCGGAGCCGGGTTCGGCCGCCGCCACCGCGCCGGTGGCGGTGGTGATGTAGTGGTCGAGGACGCGCTTGAGGGTGTCGGGGTGGGCGTCGAGGCCGCGGGCGTAGAGCCGCACGAGGTCGTGCATCGTCCACCGGCCGGGCGCCGTCTCGGTGAGCAGGTGAGCGACCGTCAGGCGCTCCAAAGCGCCTTCGGTGGTGGCGGGGTCGGTACCGGCCAGGGCCGCTGCCGCGTACCGGTCGAGGTGGCTGCCGGGGTGGCGGCCGAGCGCGGCGAACAGGCCACGGACCTCCTCGGGCAGCTGCCGCAGGCTCAGGTGGAGTGCGGCGCGCACCCCGGTGTCCTCCAGGTCCAGCAGGCCCAGGCGCCGTGTCTCGTCGGAGAGTTCGCCGGCCATCGCGGCCAGGGTCCAGTCGGGCCGGCCGGCGAGGCGGGCGGCGACCACCCGAAGCGCCAGGGGCAGTCCGTCGCACAACTCCGCGAGGTGCAGCGCGGCGGCCGGCTCGGCGTTCACCCGCTCGGCGCCGAGGACCCGGGCGAGGAGCGCGGTTGCGTCTTGGGGTGTGAGGGTGTCGATGGGGACGGGGCGGGCGTTGTCGGTGACGATCAGCCCGGGAAGCTTGTTGCGGCTGGTGACGACGGTGACGCAGCGGTCACCGCCCGGCAGCAGCTGACGGACCTGCTCGGAGTCACGCGCGTTGTCCAGGACGACCAGCAGCTGCCGGTCGGCGGCCAGGGCGCGGAACATCGCGGCCGCGGCGTTCTGCGACTGCGGGATCCGCTCGGGCGGCACGCCAAGCGCCAGCAGGAAGTCGCGCAGTACCTCGACGGCGGCCGGCTCGACGGTGTCGCTGAAGCCGCGCAGGTCGGCGTAGAGGCGCCCGTCCGCCAGGCCGGCGGGGTCGTGGTGGGCCCAGTGCAGGACCAGGGCGGTCTTGCCGACCCCGGCGGGCCCCACCACCAGGCACACCGGGGCCTCGCCCGCGCTGGCGCGGGTCAGGGCGGCGAGCTCGGAGGCCCGGCCGTGGAAGGCGCGCGGCGCGCGCGGCAGCAGATCAGGTGCGCTCATGGTCAGGGTGGCCTCGGGTGCGGCGGCGATGGTCTCCGGTGCGGCGGTCGCTTCCGCCGCGTCCTTCGCGGCGCGGACGCGGCGGGGACGGCCCGCGCTCGCGGCCTCCTCCAAACCCCTCGCCCCGGCCGCGTCCAAGCCCAGCGCCGCGGCGAGGGCCTGGACGGTGCGGCGCTGCGGTCCCCGGGAGCGGCCCTGCTCCAGGTAGGACAGGGTACGCACGCTCACCCCCGCCGCGTTCGCCAGGTCCTCCTGGCTGAGCCCCGCGTGCTGGCGCAGCGCGTGCAGCAGCGTGCCGAAGGAGCGGTCGGTCCTGATGGTCGAGGCCATGCTGATGATCTTCCCAAGTTCGACGTGGCCCTGGCCGAACGCCGAACCCAACCCGCAAAAGTATGCGCTACCTACTTTTGCGGGTGAAATTGCCTGGCCCACCCGCACCCGGCCGGGTTGGATCGAGACCTGAGGAAGAAGGCCCCCGGAGCCACCCGGAAGCCCTCCTCCACCGGGCCCTTCGTCCCGCCGGGACCCGAAGGGCCCGGTGGGGGTGAAGGGTCGCCGGCCGCTTCCTCAACCGTCCGTCCCGCGAGAGCGCCCCTGCCCCGACGCAGCGGCAGGCGCCCGCGCGGGGTCTACGCCACGCGGCCCACACCCGTGCGCAACAGCCTTCAGGAGAACCACCCGATGCACCTGCATCCGACATCCACCATGCGCCGAACCGGACGGCAGCTCGCCGTCCTGCTGCTCGCCCTGGTCTCCGCCTTCAGCCTCCTGTACGGGGCCGCCGCCCCCACCGCCAACGCCGAGACCACCACGCGGTTCACCGACATCGACTGGTACATCGACAACTACGGCGCGCCACTCAGTAGCGCAGACGCGCGAGACAACAGCGACGGCTACAACGCCATGGTGAACGCGCTGCGCCGCGCCTCCGGCCACCAGATGCCAGGCGTCAGCAACAGCCCGGCCTACATGGACACCCCGACCCGCACCAACACCAACCGTGTCATCCGGGTCCTGGTCCACCGCCACACGGCGCTAGGCCCGCATGCCGACCTCGCGCTGTACTTCAACGTCGACAACCTCTACTTCCTGGGCTTCTCCTCCAACAGCAACCACTACCGCATCGTCCCCCGCCCCAACCAGGCCGACCGCGCGTACACAAACCACCTGCCGGAGGAGCTCCGCGTCCGCTTCGGCGGGCCCACCCTGCTGTTCAACCAGATCACCGGCGACGGCAGCTACGCGCAGATGTCGGCCTCGCCTGAGTGGCGGGGGGACCAGATCTACACGCCGTCCATGATCTACAGCCGGGCGGAGACCCTGACCAACCTCCAGCCGGGGGGCCAGAACTCCACCCAGGTGAACCAGGCCATGGCCTACATGATCCAGGCCACCTCCGAGGCCGCCCGCTTCGGCTGGATCCAGAACCGCATCGCCGCCTCCATCTTCCAAGGCGGCGACTACCAGGAGCCGGGCGCCCCGGCCAACATCGGCCCCTTCGGCACCGACCTCGAACTCAACTGGAGCACCCTGTCCCGCATGGCGCACAACACCGCCGCCCACCGCGCCGACCCGGGCGTGACGATCAACAACCGCACGTACCGCACCGTGACCGAACTCGGGAACCCTCAGAACAACCAACCCCGCCTGACCCCCTTCCTCGGCCTGTACGCCAGCGGACAGGGCTAACCACCACACCGCCAAGTAACCGGCCCGGGCCCGGTCCACTAGGGACCGGGCCCGGCGGGTCGCATGCGTCCCCACGCCCGCGAACGAGCAGGCGCCTCGCGCCTTCAAGGCCAACTGCGAGCGCGGTCCTGGTTGGCGGCCGGTGCCCTACGGTGTCCCGGTGGACCGGGGAGCAGTCGATCAATCGTGGACGTGCGCCGAGCAGCGGGCGTGGGTGCTCACCAAGCGCGCGCTCGGCTATGACCCGGGTGATCTCCTCGCCCTTGAGGCCGGCCTGGATACGGCCGAGGCGGCCATCGACCGGCAGCACCTGTGGCTGCCCGCGAGCCGGGTACTGGCGCTGGCGGCGTGGCGAGCCTCCCGCGAGCTCGACGTCCAGGTGGACGATCTGCCGCTGTCACGCTGCCTGTGGTGGCTGGGAGGTGCCCGCTTCGGCGAGTCGTTCGCCGCACCGCTGCCGCCGTGGACGCCGGCCATGCCCGGCGGCTGGCAGCAACTCCAGGCCCGCATCGATGACCTCCGGTGGATCGCCACCTGGCACTGCCTCGCCCATGTCCAGGAGACCCGAAAGGTGGCGGGCTCCGCCGACGGCACCAGCACCTTGCCGCTGCTGATCGGGGACCGGGTCCGGGCCGTTCTCGCCGGCCCCTGCCGTGACCAGACACCCCCACGCTGGAGCGCGGCCACCGACTTCGCCCAGGAGGCGATCGCATCAGCCCGCCAGGCCCTGAGTGGACGTTAAGTCCGTTTCTGGTAGCGGCCTCGTCCGGGTTGGGTGAGGAAGCCTTGGCGGGTAAGGCGTCCGAGGCGGCTTCGGGTGATGTTGACGGACGTCTCGTCGGTGGGCATTCCGAGGAGTTCGTGCAGCTCGCGTGCCCGGAATGCCTGGTCGGGGTGCTGGTTGAAGGCGTTCACGATGGCCTGGTAGGTGGTGG
>NZ_JBIWML010000070.1:0-17786 GCF_044766665.1 Kitasatospora sp. NPDC101801 | reverse complement strand
GGTGACTACTCGTCACACCGGACAGGGAGATCAGATGTCCGCCCACGAGGCATTCGACTGACCGTCAGAACGGATCTCGGCGTGTCCGCTGACACTTCAAAAGCTGGGACGAACTGCGCGCCTACGCCACCAGCGACCCCGCCGGCCGCGACCTACGCCCCTGGGCCCAACTCGTCGACGACCACGGCCACGACACCATCCTCACCCTCCTCGACACCCTGGGCACCGAGGACAGCGCCGACATCACCGTCTCCACCGCCCACCGCGCCAAAGGCCGCGAATGGAGTTCTGTCCGCATCAGCGACGGCTTCCTCGCTGAGCCCGAACCCGACGAGAACGGCCGTCCCGGCACCATCAACCCCACCGACGCCCGCCTCGCCTACGTCGCCATCACCCGCGCCCGCCACCACCTCGACCCCAGCACCCTCACCTGGATCCACCACCACCCCGCACCACACCCAGCCAGGACAGTGCCGACCCCAGGCACAGCCAACCCAGAGACCGCCACTGCCAGCAGCCCGTCAGCAGACGACCACCAACCCGCAGGAGTGGCCGACTGACACATCGACAACGACACCGGCGCACCGAGCAAAGCGTCCTCACCGGCATGAAGCCAGCCAAAGATGCCCGTGGCAGGTAGCCGTGACCTCAGCAACCAGCTGCCAGCGACTTCCAAAAGCCTGAAGCCAGTCCAGGACCGCACGCAGAAGATACGCACGGCTGGCCCACCCACGGCGACACTTCCGGCTCGCAGCAGTGCTGACGAGACATCAGGCCCTTGCCTACTGGGTGCCGCCGAGCTCGGCCAGACGCCGATCCCGGAGCTCCTCCCAAGGAGTGCAGTCCTCGGGCCGCGGCAGCCCATTCACCGCGACGTCCTCCAGAAAGGTGGCGAGCTGCTCCGCCCTGTCCCTCTCCTGAGCCGCCCAGGCACGCAGCACCGCTGCCTGCTCCGGCGCCGGCTTCTGACAACCACCATCAGTCTGATCAGACAAATCGCGCTCCTCGGTGCGGCGTTGTTCCTCACCGTAGCGACGAACGACCGCCACCGTCCGGCAACTCGGACAAGCCCCCTACAGACGGCTCGGACAGGACGCGTAAAGCATCACCCGCGCTCCAACCCACCCACCGACTGGTACAGGAACCCGGTGCTCTGCCGTACCCAGCAACAAGCCACCAACAGGCCAGTGCCCGGGCCCAGGTCGATACCGTCTTCGCCGCCCCTGCCTGAGGCCATGAGCGCGTCGGCTGCTGGCGTACGGTCAGGGAGCGGGCTGGCGAAGCCTCTCGGCGTCGGTGAGGACCTTGTCGGTCACGTCCGTCCACTCATCCTGGTCGTCTCCGTCCAGACACGGGCTCGCGAGGATCGCGCGACCACGCTCGGCTGCGGCAACGAGCTGCTCAGCGATGCCCTGCCAGCGGGCGAACACCCCGAGCAGCTCGTGCGCCGGCGCACCGTTGATCTCTCCGACGAACCGCTGCCTCAACGCGGGAGAGGACAGTGCGACGCTGATCCGCTCGATGGTCCACGGCACGTGATCACTCATCCCGAACCTCCAGCCTGCGCTGATGGACGGCACGCTCACAACATGAGGAGAAAGCCGTCGAAGCGACCCGATCGCGGGCATCACAACCGTAACGCAGCAACGTCCGGCTCCTGGGTGAAATCCACCGCTCAACCACAACGGGCGACAACTTGACGAACTGTCACCCGGGCCGCCTCCAGTGTCGTATGACGCCCAGTTCGCCGGCCGACAGAACGTTCTTCGCCAAAGGCGAGGGGCGGCGCATCCAACTCACCACGGACCGGGACAGTCTCAGCCTTCAAGTCCGGTTCTGTTCAGTCCGCTTGAAGGACCGCCGACCAGCCCTTGCAGCGACTGCGCGGGGAAGTGCGTATACGCCGGAGCGTCTTTCAGGGGTCTGTCCAGCCAACGGCCCTGTCCCGTATTCGGTGGTGACGAAGCGTCACATAGGTCTGGCGGGATGCCGATTCGGGGATACCGGCAGGTCAGCGCACTTCCGAACGTTCGCTGGATCTCGTACAGGCGGGGCCGTTCATCCCGGAAGTCTGAACGCTTCCGGGATGAACGGCCCCGCCCGTCTCCTCCATGACCTCATGCCATCACCCTCCGCAACGAAGGAGACGCTCCGTCACCACCGAATACGGGACAGAGCCGATGACCGTACAGACCCTCTTTCAGCCCGCGCGCGGGCGCCAGCGCATATCAAGGGCTTCGAGGGCGTCGAGCTGTTCGCGTGACAGGGCGCCGGGATCCCGGCGTCTCTCGGATATCCATCTGCCGAGCTGGAAGTCGGTGCCGTCCAAGGCGCACCGGTACCAGGAGGGCACGTCAAGGTGCTGGTGGTTACGCCTGAAGGTTCGGGCCGCTCTCAGGCCCCGGGCGAAAGCCCACTCGGCGGCGCCGCGAGGACGGCGCAGCAAGAGAGCGAGGGGGTGGGTGAAGGGGAGGGCGCCGAGAAGGTTGTGCCTGGTGTCGCCGAGCTTGGCGAGGTTGTCGATCTGGCCGTCGAGCCAGCGGGTGAGCGGGTCGCGGTTGCTCTGGGGGCGCAGGGTGGGGAAGGCGAGATCGCCTTTGCGGGCGGCGGCGAGAGCATGGGCGTAGGTCCGTTTCCAGGCGGGCGGCCATGGCTCGCTCCACCATGGGTAGATCTCGCCGAGGGCCCGCTGGTAGCAGACGGGAAGGGTGCGGTCGCGTACTTCTCTGCGGCGGTCGGCGAGCCAGCGGCCGAGGTGGAGGCCGCCGTGGCGTTCGTGTTCTGTCGGCGCCAGGTGTCCGTTGCGGCTCATGTAGTCACGGGCGACTTGGAGTTTGCGTTCGATGCTGTGGGGAGGGTGTTCCCACAGCATGCCGAGGGTGTCGAGGGTGCTGATCCGGTCCGGGAGCAGCATGGCGTTCAGCCGTAGTGAGCGTTGCTGGCCGATCCACCAGCCGAGGTAGAAGCGGTCGGGGCCGAGGTAGCGGCTGGGAACGTCGAGGTGTCCGTGTTCGAGGTGGAAGCGCTCGGCGCTGGCGAAGCCGTAGTCCCAGAGCTGGTTGGGTGCGGGGGTGTCGCTGAGGTCGAGGAATTGGATGATCTCGTCAGCGCGTTCGGGGGCGGCTGCCAGTTCGGGTAGTGCGGATTGACCGCGGCGGTGTGCTTCCAGGTGTTCCACGCGATGGAAGGTGTGCTCGTCGTAGAGGCTGAGGGCGATCAGGACCTCGTAGAGGAGGCGCCACGGTGTTCTCCGGGTTGCCTCTCCCATGTCGTCGCCGGGGGTGAGGTAGATGGGGATGACGATGGTGGAGATCTTTCCGTCGCCCGGTGTCTGGCGTAGTGCCCGGCCGACGGCCTGGACGATGTCGACGGTGCTGGTCTTGGGGTGGGCGAACAGCACGGAGTCGATGGCGGGAATGTCGACGCCTTCGCTGCAGCAGCGGCAGTTGGTGAGGACCGCACGGTGCGGAGCCGCCGTGCTTGGCGCGGTATTGAGGGGGGTGGTGGCGAAGGCGGCGTAGGCCTGGTGTTGTTCGAAGGGGGTCTGGTGGGAGTTGACGGTGCCGACGTGCAGCAGGGAGTGGTCGAAGTCCGGGTGGAGGGCGGCTGTGGCGGGGAGGGTGTCGGCGAAGGTCTTTGCGGCGGCGATGGAGGGATGGAAAGTGAGGGTGCGGCGCAGGTCGTAGCGCTGCTGGGCGAGGGTGAGGGCGAGTTGGGCCGCGGCAGTGCGTAGTGCTTCGGATGTCCAGGTGCTGGTGTCGCGGCGCAGGGCGTGGAGCAGGTCTTCGTTGCGGATGGTGATGACGACGATGCGGTAGTCGGCGAGCAGTCCCTGGTCGATCGATCGTGCGAGGGAAATGCTGTAGACGATGGGCCCGTAGAGGCTGTGGTCGTCCATGGAGGCGACGACCTGGTCGGGTGATACGCCGCGCTCGGCGCCCTTCTTCCGGTCGAAGAAGAGAGGGGTGGCGGTCATGTAGAGGCGGTGGAGGGCGGGGAGCGCGTCGTTGTCGTGGACCTGCGCCCAGGCTTTGTCGAGATTACCGGTGGTGTGGTGGGCCTCGTCGACGACGATCACGTCCCAGCCGGGCAGGTGGAGGGCGGCGTGCGCCTGGGTGACCTTGTCCAGGGACTGATAGGTGCAGAACACGTTGAGCGGCCCGTCGGATTGTGCGGACAGGGCCGCGAGTTCCTCGGACTCGTCGGTCGTGGTGAGGATGCCGGCCAGGGTCGGGTCGGCAGGCGTGTCGCGCGAGCAGACGCCGATGTAGCGGCCCGGACGTCTTTCGTGGTGCCACAGGGCAGCGGTCTGTTCGAGCAGGCGCAGGGACGGCACGACCACGAGGGCACGTCCGTTGGGGGCCACCTCGTGGACCGTGTTCAGTGCGACGTGGGTCTTGCCGCTGCCGGTGGCCATGGTGATCGTGGCTCGGGATGCGCCCTCCTTGAAGACGGACACACACGAGTCGACGGCCAGGTCCTGATGTCCACGCAGAGGACTGCGCAGGCCCCCGTGCCTCGGTGCGGCCAAGGGTCCCTCCCGGGTGACTGCCGACGCTCTCACGTTCGAGCGTGGGAGAAGCGGCCGTTGGCAGGCACGGGTCTGCGGTTCGTTCACCCGAAGGAGTGACCGCCTTCTTGACCAGGGGGCTGCGCGCTGGTGGGCTGCGGTTCCGGGCGGGACAACCGGGAGGGCATGTGACGGATGCGCCGGGGCTGAGGTTCGGTCCTCGGTGGCCGCTGCCCGGCCGGGCGCGCCTGGTCGGAGGTGAGTCGACGGGCTCGTTCGTCGCGCGGCTCGCACACGGCAACGGCCTGGGGCTGGCCGAGTTCCTGGGCCGTGTCGGTCAAGGGCAGGCTTCGGCCGATCCCGAGCGGGTCGAGAGGTATCCGCAGTCCACCGAGATGTACGTGAACGAGCCCGGGCTGCGGCACCTGGTGGTCCTGTCCGGCCTGCCGGTGGAGTTGCTGCGGCGGGCGCTTCCGAGTTTGGCCGAGGAGTACGTGCTGCCGGGTGGCAGGGAGGCGCTGTGGCAGTGGCCGTGGGAGGCGGAGAACGGGTACCCGGTCCGCCGGTGTGCCCTGTGCGGGTACGCGCGCCAAATCGGCGAGCCGGTGTGGCTGATGTCGCCGCAGCCCTGGCAGGTGTGTCTGCGGCACCTGCGCTGGACAGACGATTCTCGCTCGCAGGAGCCTTCCTTCGTGGACCTGAGGGTGTTGCCGGAATGTTCCCGGGCGCATCAGGAGCGACTGCGGCTGATGCGGCGTTTCAAGGCGGCGGGCACCCGGGTCTTCGCGGATGCCTCCCGGATCGTGCGCTGCTGGTGGACGGGTATGCCGGATGAGCCGCTGTGGGCGGAGCGGGCCTGGAGAGCCGGGCTGGGGGCGCGCACATCCAGGGCCGTGCCGTTGGTGACCTATCCGGAGACGGTGGCCGTGGCATGGTCCATGCTGCGTTTCGAACAGACCGGCCGGTTCGGCACCGCCGACCGGACCCGCTGGCTGGCGGACATGGAGCACCTGATGGCGGGAGCGGGGCTGGACTACGCCGTCGGCAGGGACGAGCTCCTGCGGTGGCTCGATGACCGTGGCAGTGGCGCACCGAGTCCGGGGCCTCTGCGGGGCCGGTGAGGGCCCCGCCGCGGGAACAGGAAGCAGTGGACGAGCCCCGTCGGTGTCTTCCGGCGGGCGCTGGACTGCGGACGTGAAACCTGGCGGTACCGGCTGGTGCAGCCGCTGCCATCCGGTTCTGGGGGCTCATGTACGGAATGTGGCCATGGGCGCTGGGCTGGGCTTCGGAGCGGTGGGGCGGCGGACCTCATGGTGCGGATGCGCCGGAACGGGTGGGGCTGGTGTCAAGGGCACTCATTCGTTCGGGTGACGCAGGTCGCCGCTCTCGCCCGGGCCCGGCCGAGGCGTCTTCAAGCTGATGGTGTTCGGAAGACGGGAGGGGTCCGGTGCGGGACATCGTCGGATGGCACCTTGATGAGCTCGGTGAGCTGGCCTCGTCGCGGGCGGCTGACCTGGCGGGCGTGGCGCTCGAGGAACGCCGGCCGCCGACGGATCCGGTCGCCTATCACGGCCGCCAGGGCATCATCACCGCCTGGCCGTCGTCGTCGCGGTCGATGGTGGTGTGCGGGTCGCTGCGCCGGCTGCGGGTGGCGGTGGAGCTGGACTTCACCGCAGACATCGGGCAGTTCAGCGGTGAACCTGTCGAACTGCACTGGCTGCAGGGCCGTGTACGGCACCGGTGGCGGCCCGACTTCATCGCCCGCACCCGCCGGGGTTCGCGCTGCGCGGTGGTCGTCCCGCCCGAGCGCCGTGCCGGTCCGCAGTGGCAGGAGCGCCTGGCGGCGCTGCAGGAGGTCGCGAAGGCGGCTGGCTGGACGGTGCGGCTGTGGCCGGTGCCGCGTGGCACCAGGCTGGCGAACCTCATGTGGCTCGCGGACTACCGCTTCCCCGCCCCCGGCGAGCGGGACCGGGAGGACGCCGTACTGGCCGCCTTCCGGCAGCCAAGGCCGCTGGACGAGGGGGTGGCGGCGTGCGGGGTTCCCGAGTTGGTGGCTTTGGATCTGGCCTACCGCCTGCTGTGGCAGCAGCGCCTGCGGTTCGACTGGACGCGGCCCCTGCTGGCCGATGCCCCGGTCTGGGCATGAGAGGGAGGGGTCCCGTGAGCGGAGAAGGATTGCCCGGGCGGTTCGAGAGCGGCCGGGTCCGGGTCGGCGACCATGTCCGGTGGCGGGGCGAGGAGTTCCGGGTGGATGCCCTCGCCGGGCCGACCGTCACCTTGCAGCCGGTGGCGCCCGGGGCGTGTGCGCCCGTCGACGCTCTGTACAGGGCGGTGGCCGGCGCCGCGGACTTCGCGGTCCTCGACCCGGCCGGACGGCCCGTCGAGCGCACCGGACTGCCGCCTCTGGGGACGCTGCTGCGGGGCGTCAGCAAGGAGGACCGCGCGAACGCCCTGAAGTGGCACCGGCACATCAAGGAGATCGACACCGGGATCCGGCCCGGCCGCCTGCACCCGCGGTCCGGCTACGACCCGGCCACCACCACCGTGGCGCAGCGCTGCCAGGCCAAGGCCGCCGAACTGGAGGACCTGGGCGACGTCCGCGTCAGCTGGCGGACACTGGACGATAAGCGCCGCAAGTGGAAGGCCGCGGGCGAGAACCCGCTGGTGCTCATCGTGGACGGGCGCAGGGCCCGGCCGCCCCGGCCCGGCGGCCACACCGACCCCCGCCTGATCGAGGCCATGCACGAGGTGACCAACGCCTTGGCGAGGGAGTCCGGCGGGCGGATCAACCGGGCGCTGGACCTGGTCGAGGACCTCGTGCGGCGCCGGTACGCCAAGGAACTGCGGGATCCGGCGGAGGCGGAGCGCCTGCTGCTGCCGCAGTCCACGTTCTACAAACGGATGGCCGAGCTCGGACTGTCCGACGTCCTGCGGCAGACGACCCGCCAGCGCTCCGCCCGGGCCAGCAAACCCAAGGGCCCCCACACCCCCTCACACGCGCTGAAGCCCGGCCAGCTGACCCAGATCGACACCACTCCCTTGAAGATCAAGGCCCTGGGCGAGGACGGGGAGGTGGTCTCGGCCGAACTGACGTCCCTGGTCGACGTCGCCTCCCGCAGCGTGGCCGGGTTGATGATCGTCCCGGCGGTCACCGGCGACGGCCCCGTCGGCCAGCGGGTCGGCGGCCGCGCGACCCGCGCCTTCGATCTGGTCCTCACCCTCGCGCAGTGCTTCGCGCCGCTGCCCACCCAGCCCGGCTGGGATCCGCTGACCGCCGCCGCAACGTCCGCGCTGCCGTTCGGCGACCTGCGCGCCGCCGACCCGCGCTTCACCGAGGCGACCGCGGCCCGGCCCGTCATCCACCCCTGCACGATCGTCCTCGACCAGGGCAGCCCGTACCTGAGCCGGCACTTCGAGGACGTGTGCGCCTTCCTCCGCATCGCCATCCGCTACGCCCGCAAGGACCAGCCCACCGACAAGCCGATCGGCGAACGGTTCTTCTCCACCCTCGCCGACGGCTTCAGCCAGCACGTGGCCGGCTGGACCGGCCGCAACCACCAGGCGCGCGGGCGCGGCATCGACCGCGGCCCGCTGTGGACCATCAACGAGCTGCAGCAGATGGCCAACGAGTGGGTGGCCCTGGAGTACCAGCAGCTCCCGCACAAGGGGCTCACCCACCCCGCGCTGCCCGGGCAGCACCTGTCCCCCAACGAGATGTACGCGGCCCTGGTCTCCCGGTCCGGGTACCGGCCCCGGCCGCTGACGCCCGAGGACAGCCGCAAGCTGCTGGTACCGGCGTGGGTGAAGGTCACCGACAAGGGCTTCGAGGTCGACAACCGCCCCTACCAGAGCCCGAGCGGCGAACTCAAGCCGCTGGAGGGCCTGGACTCCGGGCTGGAGGGGCCCGGCGCGGGCGGCCGGTGGGAGGTCCGCTACGACCCCTACCGGCCCGAGGTCGCCTGGCTGTACGACCACCGCAGCCCCGGACGGTGGATCAAGGCGGAGTTCGTCCACCGGCACCTGCTGACCGATCCGTGGACCGTCGACCACTGGGACGCGGCGACCGCCCTCGTCCTGGCGGACGGCGGCCGCAAAGACCACCACGCCGCGATCGCGCTGGCGGTGAAGGACCGGCGCCGCCGCACCCGCACCGCTCCCCCGCGCCGCAGTCGCACCAACGCCCTGCCGCCCTTCCAAGGGCCCGCGCTGGACGTCGAAGCGGTGGCCGAGGACCGCTACGCCGGGATCGGCGACCTCGACCTCGACGCGATCATCCCCTCCCCCGCACGCGTCCTGCCCACCACCAGCCCTGTACCGGCGCAGCGCCCCGCTCTCGCCTCCACCGCCCTCGCCGGCCTGTTCGGCGACGACACTGACGCCGAGGACGAGGATCCGGAGCAGGAGCAGCGGGCCGCGCTCCTCGGCGGGGACGCCTCCACCACCCTCTTCGAAGGAGAGCTGTGAAAGCATCGGCCGCGCTCAGGGACAAGCGGCGCGAACGCGCGCTGCAGCGGGCGCTCAGCGCGCCGATGCGCCCCGAATGGCTCCACACCCTCCCCGGGTGGAACCACTACTCCCACGAGCACCTCGTCGTCCCCTCCCTCGCCGACCACCCCGCGCTCAAGGAGGAGAAGGAGCGCAGGAAAGACCCCCGCCTGGGGTTCCTCGGGCACCTGATGATGGTGGAGAGCGCCGCCGCCCGCACCTGCATGGACGACGTGCTCGAGGCGGTCCTGGTCAACAGCCGCCGCCGCGAGGGCCTGAGCGACCGGGTCATCGACGGCCTCTCGGGCACCGGCAAGAGCATGCTGCTGCGCACGATTGGACGCACCGTGCAGCTCGAGATCGAGGAGCATCCCCACTTCACCGGAGCCCAGATCCCCGTCGTGCACATCCTGGCGCCCGCCGACACCGACAACAAGATCAACTGGATCTGGGAGATCGCCTGCTTCCTCGGGCTCAACCCCGAGCCCACCACCGAGGACGACCTCATGCGCTGGCGCAGCTACGCGGACCTGTCCGTGCCGGTCAACTACGTCCTGGAGACCGCGCTGACCCGGCTGCTGCTCGTCGACGACATCCAACGCGTCACGCCGGCCCAACTCGCCCCCGTCCTGCACTACTTCGACTACCTGCGCAACCGGCTCGGCATCACCACCGTCTTCTGCGGCACCGGCGCCAGCAGCATCGTCCACGAAGCACGCGCCATCGCCGACCGCCACACCATCGTGGTGCGCCAGCGCGCCGAACGCCTCGCCCGGGCCCGGGAGCAGGACCCGGCCCACCCCGGCTACACCGCGGCCGACGAGAAGGACGAACTCGCCTACGGCCGGCTGCCCGTCACCTGGCTCGACCCGATCCCCTTCGACCGCCACGACAAGACCTCCTGGCCCACCGTCCTCGCCGGGTACGAGAAGCACCTGTGCCTGCACAACCTCGACGAGAAAGCCCTGACCAAGCACAGCCTGTACCTCCACCGGCGCACCGGCGGCTACTTCCGCGACCTGTCCCAGCTCATCAGCCAAGCCGCCACCCGCGCCGTCCTCACCGGCACCGAGAACATCACCCTCACCGAACTCGCCGCCGTCACCACCAGCCGAGACAACTGACCCCGCCCCGGGCCCGCCGGTCACCGGGGCAGGGTTGCGATGTGGGACCGGATGCGCCGGCCGAGCAGTGCCGAGCAGCGGGTGTCGCGCACGAGCGCGGCCAGGTTCTGCCACGTGGTCAGGCGGATCCGCTCCGGCGTCGTGCGGTGGTGGCGGGCGAGGGCCTGCTCCACCCCGGTCGTGTTGCCAGGGCGCGGAGCCGCGGAACTGCGGTCCCCGAACGGGTGGTCGGTCTCGGTCAGAACCCGGTCGAGGGGGATGGAGTCCAGCAGTGAAGTCTTGTGTGCGGCGGAGGCGTTGAGGGAGAAGTAGCAGCCGAGAGCGACGGCTCTGGCCGTCAGCTGGGCGTCCCCGAGCCACCAGTGCAAGATCATGCCGGGCGCGGGGGATCGTTCCAGCTCGTCCAGGACCTGCTGGTGGGCGGCGTGGCTGTGGATGCTGGTGATGCGCGGGGTGCGGGCCAGTGTGTCGAGGATGCCGCGGAAGGTGGCCTGCTGACGGTCCATCGGGATGCGGCTGCCGCCATCGAGGCCGATCTCGCTGACCAGCGGGGTGCGCTCGATCAGGTCGGCGAAGCCCTCGGGGTCGAAGGCCGTGTGGCTGCGGGCGAGGCCGGGGTGGACACCCACCCCCCAGATGATCTGTGTGTCCGCGCGCTGGACGGCGGTGGCGGCCTCGGCCAGGGAGCGGGTGGCCGCGAACACCACGGCGCCCAGACCCGCGAGGTCGTCGGCCGGCACGGCGGTGTCGATGTGCGCGTGCAGGTCCAGCGGCGGCAGTGCGGTTGTCCTCATCGGTACAGCAACTCCAGCTCTGCCACGCCTCGCCTGCACAGCTCGAAGGCCTGGCGGGCGGAGTAGTCGGCGGGAAGGCCCAGTGTGGTGACGTCCGCGGGGCGCAGGCCCCGCGCGAGGAAGGCTCGCAGCGACGGTTCGACCGACTTGTTGCGCAGGTAGGTGTTCAGGTTGTCGTCGTGGCGGGTGTGGAGGTAGTCGGTGGCGTCGGGAAGGTCCGCGGCGAGGAAGGAGGCGCGGCGCAGCAGGCAGCCGAAGCACACGCCGCAGTGGGTGCGCACGGGAATGCGGTGGCTGCGGTGCCCGGTGTGGGCGCAGGAGTGGGTGCGGCTGAGGAATGCGGCGGCCTGCGCGGGGCCGACGAGTTCGGCGGCCTGGCGGAACATCTCGCCTTTGGTGCGGGTGGCGAAGGGGTTGTGGAGGTCGGCGTGGGCTCCGGCGTCCTTCGCGATCGCGGCCAGGGTCTGCAGGAACAGGGGGTGGGTGGTGCGGGTGGACAGGGCGCCGCGCTGGTCGGCGGTAAGGGGGATATTGAGGGACGCGAAGCCGTTCTCCGGGATCCACAGCGGCACCCCGTCGACGGCGGCGGCGGCCAAGCCCAGGGCGAGGAAGAGCAGGGAGCGGGTGCGGGTGGAGTACTCGTTGGGCAGTTTTGTGCCGTCGGGCCGGCGGGCCTTGCGGGAGAAGCGCAGCCTCTGGTGGTGTTGTGGGGGGCCGCCGATGAGACGGGCGATCTCGTCCGCTGTCTCCCGCTGGACGGGCGCGAGGTTGGTGGCGCCGACGTGGGACAGGAGAAGGTGCCGCTCCGGCCCGAGGCCGTGGCGGGAGACGAGGGCGCCGACGGCGGAGTCGGCTCCGCCGCTGAGCAGGACCACGCGCCGGATTCCGGGATACGGGGTGGTCAGGACGGTCTCCTGCAGTGCGGGGGCGTGGTGGAAGCCGATCGACCAGCGGTCGCCGGAGAGGAATCCCAGGAGTTGTTCGAGCCGGTCGCGGACGGCGTCCCAGCGGGCCGGCTCGAAGACGGGCACCCCCAGTTCGAAGGTGCGCCGGGTCCAGTTGGAACGGGCGGCGCGCCGGGGTGTGCTGCGGTCGGCGGCGTAGACCAGGGCGGCGAGGCGGACGAGTTCGATGTTGGGTTCGGGCACCGGCCCGAGCGCTCCCAGGGACGGCCCCAGGGTGGAGACGAAGGAGACCTCCGGGCCGGGGGGCCACCAGAACGTGGTGCCGTCGGGGCTGGGGTGTGAGGTGTCGGCGTCCAGCTTCAGGGTGTAGGCGGGCATCAGGGCTCCATCCAGATGGACCGCATCGCCCCGATGCCCTCTTCGACGGCCCGGGTGATCTCGGCGGCGCTGGGTCCGGTGATCGTGAGGGAGGCTCGGTCAGCCAGCGCTCGGGCGGTGTCGAGCAGTTGGCGCTCACCGTCCGCGGTGGCCCAGGCGGGGCGGGATCCGTCGTTCATCTTCGCCGCGGTCTCGCTGACAACCGCCTCGAAGATGATCATCGCCAGGGTTTCCCGGACGACCTCATCAGGGCTGGGAGGCGCATCGGCGGTGCCGGCTTCCAGGACCCACTGGGCGACCTCGCTGGCGACGAAGCGGCGCTCCGTGTCCTCGATCGTGCCGTCGGCCAGCGGCCCGCAGGCCGCGTCCACGATCCGCCTGGTCCACTCGATCGGATCGTGTACGACTGCCTGCAACTGGGCGTAGTCCAGGCCCAGTTCGCGCAGCGCCGCCGCGTTGCCGGTGCGGTACGCGTACGCCGCCGCCGCTGCGCGCCCGGCCGTGCGGGAGGACTGAGCGATGGTGCGCTGCGCCCCTCCCCCGGCCGATCGCCCCGCTCCGCCCCCGCCGCCTCCGGCTCCGGTCCCACCTCCGGGACCGTCCGTATGTCCGCCGGATGACCCGAACAGCCTTAGGGAGGGCAGGAGTTGGCGGGGGTCGAGCTGCTTCTCCGCTCCGCCGGGGCCGGCCGCGGCCACGGCGTCGAGCCACTGCGTGACGTTGTTCTGGAGTTCCTTGCTGGCCGGTGTGCCGTTTCCCGTGTAGGAGCCCTTGGTTCCCATCAGCGGCGGGTTCCGGTGTTCAGGGCGCTGTCCAGCGCCGCTCGGATGTGTGGCGGGCTGCTGGGGGCGTGGTTCCTCCAGTGCTCGAGCACGCGGTGGAAGTCGGGCTTGCCGGCGGGCAGGGCCAAGATGGTGGCCGGTTCGAGCTCGGCGGCGGGCACGGACTGCAGCAGCCGGGCGGCCTGGTCGGTGACGGCCGGGTAGGCGGCGACGACACGCACCAGACCTCGGACGGCAGGGACCTGTTCGGCCGGACGGTCCCGCGCTGCCCGACCGAGGTACTCCACCAGCCTCAGGGCATCGTCCTCACCGAGCGCGGTGATGTCGACTTCGGTGACCTTGCGCTGGTCGAAGCGGGCCGTCGATAGCAGGTTGGCAGCGATGTCCCGCAGCCGGCCGGGCAACCCGGCGTCGAAGAGCTGCTTGCCGGAGAAAGCCGCCGCCAGGTAGAGGTAGGGGGCGAGGTCGACGCCGTCCAGCCCCGGGGTCAGCTTCGCCCAGCGGAGCAGATCGTCCTCGAAGGTGAGGGGCTCCTCCGCGGTCGCCTCCGGTGCGGGGTCCTGTCCGTCCTCCCCCGGAGCGGCTGCCTCGGGCGCCGGGGTCTGCGTCGTGGATCGGCCCGCGGCCGCTTCGAGCTTGCCCATGCGTGCGCGCAGTTCGCCTCGCGCCAGCCACTCCAGGATGGTGGCGAAGGAGTCGGGCAGAAGCCTCTCCAGCACCATGAGCTTGGCGACGATGTCCGCCTCAAGCGCGATGCCGCGGTGGACGGCGACGGACTGACGCACCTTCAGGTCGTTGAGGAAGCGCTTGATGCGGCGGGGACTCCCCTGAAGCTTCTCGTAGAGGATGGGTGTCATCCGCGAGGCGAAGGCCAGCTCCGCGGAGATGTCACCGCCCTCCACCGCGTCGGGGAGTTCGTCCAACACGCCCTTGGTTCGCCGCAGTTGCACGCACTGCGCGACGTAGGGGGCGAGTGCGTCGACGGCCAGTCGCTGGGAGAGCTGCAGCAGGACGAGGAACGCCTCGGTGTCGAAGCGGCTCAACGTGGGCAGCGGCACCGTCGTCTGCACGATCTTGTGCAGGTAGAGGCTCGCGGGATCCTCGGCATCCGCCCCCGCCCCGCCCTGCCCGCCGCCCGGGGTAGGGAACCGCACGCGCAGGGCATCGGCCACCCGGCGCTCGTCGGCAGCCACCACGAAGGCCATCTTCGGCACGGCCAGGAACAGCCGGATGGTCTCCAGCGTGTCGACGACCGTCTCCGGCAGGCACCGGTCCAGGTCGTCGACAAGCACGACCACGCGCCGCAGATGACTCAGCTCGGGCGACTCCATCAGCGCGCGGAACTCCTCGCGGAACTCCTCGAGGCCGCGCGACAGGGGTTCGGCGGAGTTGTCCTCCTGGCCGGCCGATTCGGTGTTGACCAGACTGGTGAGGTCATCGACCGACGGCAGCTGCAAGGTCAGCGATGTCCTCGCCGCCACCTGCAGCGCCTTCGCCCAGTCGACGCGCTTGCGCAGGGTCGTCAGCATCGCCCGCGCGCGGCCGTGCAGCCGGCCCGACTTCTTCTCCGTCTTGGCGAGTTCCGCGGCGACCGCGCCGAGGACCTCCCCGATCAGGGTCTCCTTGGCGCCGACCCCGGGGTCGTAACGCCACGGGTCTGTGCTGATCACGAGCACATCGGTATCGACGTCGGGTGCCTGCGGGGCGATCCTGTCCTCGACCAGGCGCAGCACCGTGGTCTTGCCGCTGCCCCACGCTCCCGAGACGCCGACGGTCACCGGGTCGAGTACGTCGTCCAGCACGGCCCGCACCACGGTCTCCGCGACCGCGTCGAAGGAGAGCAGATCCAACCGGGTCGGCTCATCCGACCACAGCCCCGAAGACATCCCGTCCACGCCGTCCTCCAGCCCGCGACACCGTCGTCGCAGTCAGTGCCCGTGCCGTCCACCACACGTCCAGCGACTCACACACATGCGGTGGAGGCACACCATAACCCTCACACCTCCCCCGCAACAGAAGGAAACCCGAACTGGCGCCCGCGCCCTGACGAAGTACCAGGAGACCAGCTCCTCCCCCACCCCCTCCACCAGCCATTGTGATCAGACCACGCCAAACATTCCCGCCATGGAACACTCGCTCGGTTCTCCCCACCGAACCCAGCACCCAACGCCGGACGCATATATGAGAACCCGGTGCCACCCCGAAGGGAACTGACACTCGATCAGCAACACCGCACGACACCACGGCACACATCCAAAAATGTCGATCAACTCACTGACCTGCGCAAATGTAGCAAGATACGTAGGATTTCCCGTGACACTCACGCAATTCCACACTGACAACCGAAGCGCCTGTTCAAAGCCAGCCTGAGACTGCGCCCCGCGATCATCAGGACCACATCAGCGCAGTTCAGCATGCTCGTGGTGCGAGCTCAGAAATTCCAGCCCAACCTACGGAATCCACTACACCAGAAGGCCACCAGTCTCCAGTCAAAACAGGTAACTCACAGTGCCTCGTCCTTCGGCGCCTTGGGGCGTTTGCCGGGGCGTGGCTGGTGGATGTATCCGGGCAGCGAGGCCAGGAACATCCGCTCCACCGAGCGGTTGAGCCCTTCCACCGTCCCCTTGAGGTGCGGGGTGTACGCGGGCAGGTCCTCGACGACCACGTCTAGCGCTTGGAGTGCCGCGTTGACGGCCTTGGACAGGAAGTCGCGGCCCCGGTCCATGCGGACCTTCTCCGGGAGGCCTCCGAAAGGTCCGTACGGGTCGGTGTGCAGCACGGCGGCGCGCAGTGCTGCCAGGACGGATTCCCGGGAGGGGTAGCCGGCGGTGACTGCGGCTCCGGTGATCGCTGTGGTGGCGCAGTCGATGAACCAGGTCACCCACGGGCGGTGCGGGCTGCCTTCGACGTCGACTCGTACCGGGGCCTGGACGTGGTCGGTTTCCCACACCTGGTTGCGCCACCCGCGCGGGCGGGCCAGGAACACGTCGTGCCTGCGTGCCGCGCGCTCCCCCGCCGCGAGCCCGGCCCGCTCCCCTGGGGAGAGGTCTCGGCGGATCGCCCGGTGCAGCGTTGTCAGCGACGGCACCTTCATGACAGCGGCCGGCGGGTCGGCACCCGGCCCCGGTCCCGGCTCGGGCTCCTGCGCTGTCTGCGTCGTCGTGTGGGCGGTCGCGCGGGTGGCGAGCTCGCGCTGGACGGCTGCCACGTTCCCTTTCCACAGCGCCAGCAGCCGGCGTACCTCCGGGGTGACCGTGAACCGCGTCGCCACCTGAGTACGGGCCCCAGGAGCGGCGGCGGCACGCGGATCGCTGCGCGCGTCGGCCAGCCACCGCCACACTGTCCGCTCCGAAACCGCCAAGGCGGCGGCCACCGACCGGACCTGGCCGCTTTTGAGGGCGCCGTCCTGGCGCAGTTGCAGCAGTCGGCGGAGCGCGGGAGCGCGCAGCGCCGCCAGCGAGGCGGCCGGCAGCGCCGGCTCACCGGCGCCCGCGCTTCTGGGCCCGGGGTCGCTGTCGTTGTCCACTGCCGCTGCCTCCTTCCGGGCGCGCTGCCGTGTGTGAGCGCTGCCTCTCTGGTCGCCGGTGCCG
The DNA here is from genome assembly GCF_044766665.1 of Kitasatospora sp. NPDC101801. NCBI lineage: Bacteria > Bacillati > Actinomycetota > Actinomycetes > Kitasatosporales > Streptomycetaceae > Kitasatospora > Kitasatospora sp. NPDC101801. The sequence continues at coordinate 1,218 of NZ_JBIWML010000070.1, read as the reverse complement.
GTCACAGCGGTGGGCCAACGCGTTGGAACAGCCGGTGCAGCAGCGTCCGGTCCGTGGCCGCGTCCGGGGCGGTGAGCAGCACGTTCTGCAGGTGTGTGGTCAGTGCCGACCAGGTGCGGAAGCTGCCCCGCGCGCAGGCGGCGTCGATCCACCGCAGGTCCTTGGCCGGCACCGTGCGCCACAGAGGGTGGAAGTCGGCCATCGTCTCGGGTACTTGGGAGGCCGGTAGGCGCGGGACCTCCTGCCAGGCGCTGACCCGCGACGCGAGTTGTGGAAGCCGCGCCACCACACGCTCGGTGCCCGCCCCGCACAGCACCAGCGTCACCCGCGTCCCGAGGTCGTCGAACAGGCCCTGCAGATACTGAAGGCACGGCAGCGGCATCCGCTGGGCCTCGTCGACCACCAGTACCCACGGCTCGGCCAGCGCCTCCACGATCAGGGTGTCGGCCTGGGCGGAGCGCTGCGGGAACCGGCCCGCCAGGCCCAGGGCGGCGAACAGCGCCCGGCGCAGCTCCGCCAGCGACGGGCGCACCGGCGTCATCACCCACGCTGCCTCGAAACCCGCCGGGAGCCCCGCGGCAGCCGCGCGCAGCGCCACCGTCTTGCCCCGCCCGGTATCCCCGTACACACACGCGATGCCCTGGCCCGCGACCGCCAGTCCCACCGCCTGCGCCACCGCGCCGACCGCCTCGGTGCGCACCACCGCGGCGCCCGCCGGCAGCGCGACCCCTGCCACCGCACCCGGGCGGCCCACCGGCCGGCCTGGCTGCCCCGCCACCGCCGAAGGCACGGCCATGGCCACTGCGGAGACGGCACGGCCGACCGGGACCGGCCGTGCCGTCTCCGCGGTGGTGTCCTCGTCGCGGGCGGCCAGCGCGAGATCCGTCAGAGCCCGCTCCATCCGCGCCCGGGCCCGGGTATCGACATCACGCTCCGTCAGGGCCCGGCCCGCGTCCAGATCGCGGTGCACCACCCGGTACAGCGTCGCCAGCGACGGCACCGGCGGCCCCTGCCCGGCCGTGGCCTTCAGGTGGCGGTGCAGCACCGCCACCGACCCACCCGCCCGTCCGAGCACCTCCCACTGCTCATCGGAAATCTCGAACCCGCGCCGCGGCCGCCGCTCTAGGCAGTGTCCTGTCGATCAGTTGAGTCGTTGATGGGACTGTGGGAAATAGGGGTGATCTGACGGATGCCCAGTGGGAGCGGTTGGAGCCGCTT
>NZ_JBIWML010000069.1:0-17925 GCF_044766665.1 Kitasatospora sp. NPDC101801 | reverse complement strand
AACGCTCGGCTGGGAAACCCCAGCCGAGCGCCTGCATAAACTGCTCGCGGCCTAGACAACCGACCACGTGTTGCAACGACCCCTAGAAACCGCCGCTGCTCACGGGCCCTCAGGCGTATCCGGCGGGTCCGACACGTCCGGCGTCAGATCAGGCCGTGGTCCTCCAGGTAGCGCAGCTGCGCCAGCACGGAGAGCTCGGCGGCGGGCCAGAGCGCGCGGTCCACGTCCGCGTAGACCTTGGCGACCACCTGCCCGGCGGTCCGGTAGCCGGCCTCCACGGCGGTCTCCACCTGGGCCAGCCGGTGGGCCCGGTGGGCCAGGTAGTAGTCGACCGCGCCGAGCGCGTCGGTGAGCACCGGGCCGTGGCCCGGCAGCACCGTGCGGACGCCCTGTTCGGCGGCCATGGTGTGCAGGCGGCGCAGCGAGTCCAGGTAGTCGCCCAGCGTCCCGTCCGGGTGCGCGACCATCGTGGTGCCCCGGCCGAGCACGGTGTCGCCGGTCAGGATCGCGCCGTCGGCCGGCAGGTGGAAGGTCAGCGAGTCCAGGGTGTGCCCGGGGGTGCCGACCACCCGGATCTCCAGGCCGCCGACCTCGACCACCTGGCCGCCGTGCAGGCCCTCGGAACCGAGCCGGTGGGCCGGGTCCAGCGCCCGGACCTCGGTGCCGGTCAGCTCGGCGAACCGGGCCGCGCCCTCGGCGTGGTCGTGGTGACCATGGGTCAGCAGGGTCAGCGCCACCCGCTTGCCCTGCTGCTCGGCGAGGTCGACCACCCGGCGCAGGTGCCCCTCGTGCAGCGGGCCCGGGTCGATCACCACCGCGAGCTCGGAGCCGGGCTCGGACAGCAGCCAGGTGTTGGTGCCGTCGAGCGTCATCGGCGAGGGGTTCGGCGCCAGCACGCAGAACGCCCGGGGGGTGGCCCCGCCGCCGATCTCGGCGGCGGGGTCACCGGGAAGTGGACCGCTCACCGGCCGCCCTCGCAGATCCGGTGCAGGGTGCGCGGGTGCAGCGACCGCACCAGGGAGCGCAGGTACGGCTCCACCGGGACGGGGTCGAGCTGCCCCGCCAGCGAACGGAGGGTCAGCGGCCGGACGGAGAGGGTGGGCTGGGGGTACGCCGCACGGCGAACCACGTCGTTGTGGGTCATCGGGCGATCCTTCCTGGACGGAGCGGTCAGTTGAGAGGAAAAATACCCTCGATGGTCAGCTCTTCATACCCCGACCATCGCACTGAGATCCGATCACCGGTCAGCTCGGCCGTACCGAGGACCGGCTCGATCTTCCGGTCCGCCGCCAGTGCGGCCACCTGCGCCGTCGTACCGGCCGGCCGCAGCTCGCGGAGCACCGTCACGGTCGGCGGCATCATGCCGTACCGGCCCGCCGCATGGCCCTCGACCGCCTCGGCGGGAGTCAGCCAGGCGACCCGGTCCGCCTCGCCCACCGAGTCGGCGGCCCGCTGTCCGGCGGGCAGCGCGGCGACGAAGAACCAGGTGTCGTAGCGGCGTTCCTCGAAGGCCGGGGTGATCCACCGGGCCCAGGCCGACAGCAGGTCGGAGCGGAGCAGCAGCCCGTGCGACCGGAGGAAGTCGGCGAAGGAGAGCTCGTGCGCTTCCAGTGCGGCCCGCTCGGCGGACCAGTCCGCGGCGTCGGCCATGGTGTCGGCGTCGGGGCCGGCCAGCAGCACGCCGGCCTCCTCGAAGGTCTCCCGGACGGCGGCGCAGACCACCGCCTGCGCGGTGGCGGCGTCCACCCCGAGCCGCTCGCCCCACTCGGCGGGGCTCGGCCCGGCCCAGCCGAGCTCGGCCTCCGCGTCCCGCGGGTCGACGCCGCCGCCCGGGTAGGCGTACATCCCGGCCGCGAACGCCATCGAGGTGCGGCGGCGGAGCAGGTACGCCTCCGGGCCTGCGGCCGCGTCCCGCAGCAGCACCACGGTGGCGGACGGTTTCGCGACCGGCGGGGTCAGCTCACCCGCCGCGAGCGCCCGGATCCGGGCAGGCCAGGACGGCGGCATCGGCATCATGCCCGGATGCTAACCCGCCCATCCCGCCCACGGACAGGCCCCCGGGCTGCACCTTCGCGAGGCGCCCCGGCTCCACGGTCAGAGGCCCGGGGAACTGCACTGCGGGCAAGCGCTCCGGGTTCTACTACCCAGGGGCTGCGCTTTTGGCAGGGCGTTCGGTTGCACTATCCAGGGGCTCGGGGCTGCGCTGTAGGCAGGCGCTCAGCGGTCAACTACCCAGGGGCTCGGGGAACTGCGAGGAGATCTGGCGCTCGGGTCACTGCGAAAGTGCCTGACCGCCCCTGAACGGATCACCTGTTCCGAGGCCGGCGTCGCAGTTCCCCGAGCCCCTGACTCCGTAACGGGCTGAGCACCTGCCAAAAAGCAAGGCGTCGCCCGCGCGGCGGAGCCGCAAAACAACAGAGCCCCGAGCCCCTGACCCGCCGTCAGGCGGAGATGCGGACCTGGAACTCGATCTCGACCGGCGCGTCCAGCGGCAGCACCGCGACGCCGACCGCGCTCCGGGCGTGCACGCCCGCTGCGCCGAAGACCTCGCCGAGCAGCTCGCTGGCGCCGTTGATCACGCCGGGCTGGCCGGTGAAGTCGGGGGCGGAGGCGACGAAGCCGACCACCTTGACGATCTGCTCGACCTTGTCCAGGTCGCCGATCACCGACTTGATGGCCGCCAGGCCGTTCAGCGCGCAGATCTGCGCCAGCTGCTTGGCCTCCTCGGCGGTCACCTCGGCGCCGACCTTGCCGGTGCTCGGGAGCTTGCCGGCGACCATCGGGAGCTGACCTGCGGTCAGCACGTACTCGCCGCTGCGGATCGCCGGGACGTACGCGGCGACCGGCGGGACCACCCCCGGGAGGGTCAGGCCCAGCTCGGCCAGCTTGTCCTCAACCTTGCTCATCAGCTCTTCTCCCGCTTCAGGTAGGCGACCAGCTGCTCCGGGTTCGGGCCCGGAACGACCTGGACGAGCTCCCAGCCGTCCTGACCCCAGGAGTCCAGGATCTGCTTGGTGGCGTGGACGAGCAGCGGCACGGTGACGTATTCCCACTTGGTCATGAGGGTGACTCTAGTGCCTGGCGGCGGTGTGATCCGGGACACAGCCCGGGCATGAATCGGCATGCTTCCCCCCGGGCTCCCGGCATCGGGGGCGGCGGCTGGTTACCCTCGCGGGAGGAGGCGGCGCACCGGGTGCGGCGCCGCTGAGACGGACGGAGACGGAGCGTGGACCAGGTGGACCGGCGCGATCCGGACTGGGAGGGTGTCCGACTCCACGTGGTCAGTGGCAAGGGCGGCACCGGGAAGACCACCGTCGCGGCCGCCCTGGCGCTGGCGCTGGCCGCCGAGGGAGGCCGGACGCTGCTGATCGAGGTGGAGGGGCGGCAGGGCATCGCCGAGCTGTTCGGGCTGGCGGCGCTGCCGTACGAGGAGCGCAAGGTCGCCACCGTCTCGCGGTCCCGCCTTGGGCTGGACGGCCGGGGCCCGGCCGGTGAGCTGTACGCGCTGGCGATCGACACCGAGCAGGCGCTGCTCGAGTACCTGGACATGTTCTACAAGCTGGGCCGGGCCGGGAAGGCGCTGCAGAAGGTCGGCTTCGTCGACTTCGCCACCACCATCGCGCCCGGGGTCCGGGACGTGCTGCTGACCGGCAAGGCGTGCGAGGCGGCCCGGCGGAAGGGCCCGGACGGGCGGCGGGCGTACGACGCGATCGTGATGGACGCGCCGCCGACCGGACGGATCACCAGGTTCCTGAACGTCAACTCCGAGGTGGCCGGGCTGGCCAGGTTCGGGCCGATCCACGGGCAGGCGCAGGCGGTGATGCGGGTGCTCAGGTCGCCGGAGACGGCGGTGCACCTGGTCACCCTGCTGGAGGAGATGCCGGTGCAGGAGACGGTGGACGGCATCGCCGAGCTGACCGAGGCCCAACTGCCGCTCGGCGGGGTGCTGGTGAACATGGTCCGGCCGCCGGTGCTGGACGCCGCCGCGGTCGACGCGGTGCACGGCGACCACCGCGAGGAGGTCGCGCTGGCGCTCGGCGAGGCCGGCCTCGGCGGGCGGTCCCGGTCCGCGACCACGGTCCGGGCGGCGGTCGAGCCGCTGCTCGACCCGCTGCTGGACCAGGCCAGGGAGCACGCCGAACGGGTCGAGCTGGAGCGCGAGCAGCGGGCGGCGCTCCAGCAGCTGAAGCGGCCGACGTACGAACTCCCGCTGCTCGGCGGGGGTGTGGACCTGGGCGGGCTGTACCGCCTGGCGGGCGAGCTGAAGCGGCAGGGGGCGGCATGACCGAGCTCGACATCGACACCCTGATCGGGGACCCGACGACCCGGATCGTGGTCTGCTGCGGTTCCGGCGGGGTGGGCAAGACCACCACCGCGGCGGCGATCGGCCTGCGGGCGGCGGAGCGCGGCCGGAAGGTGGTCGTGCTGACCATCGACCCGGCCCGGCGGCTGGCCCAGTCGATGGGCCTGACCGAGTTGGACAACACCCCCCGGGTGGTCAAGGACGTCGCCGGCGACGGCGAGTTGCAGGCCATGATGCTGGACATGAAGCGGACCTTCGACGAGGTCGTGCTGGCCCATGCGGAGCCCGAGCGGGCCAAGGCGATCATGGAGAACCCGTTCTACCAGTCGCTCTCCGCCGGGTTCGCCGGCACCCAGGAGTACATGGCGATGGAGAAGCTCGGCCAGCTCCGGGCGGCCGGCGAGTGGGACCTGATCGTGGTGGACACCCCGCCGTCCCGCTCCGCGCTGGACTTCCTGGACGCGCCGAACCGGCTCGGCTCGTTCCTGGACGGCCGGCTGATCCGGATACTGACCGCCCCGGCCAAGGTGGGCGGGCGGAGCGCGATGAAGTTCCTGAACGTCGGCATGGGCCTGATCACCGGGACCCTGGGCAAGATCTTCGGCGCCCAGCTGCTGACCGACGTGCAGACCTTCGTCTCCGCGATGGACTCGATGTTCGGCGGCTTCCGCGAGCGGGCCGACAACACCTACCAGCTGCTCAAGGCACCGGGCACGGCCTTCCTGGTGGTGGCCGCGCCGGAGCGGGACGCGCTGCGCGAGGCGGCGTACTTCGTCGACCGGCTGGCCGCCGACGAGATGCCGCTGGCCGGGCTGGTGCTCAACCGGGTGCACCGCACCGGGGCGCCCCAGCTCACCGCCGAGCGCGCGCTTGCCGCGGCCGAGGCACTGGAGGAGAACGGCTCGGGCAGCACCACGGTGGCGGCCGAGACGCTGGCCGCCGGGCTGCTCCGGCTGCACGCCGAGCGGATGCAGGTGATGGCCCGTGAGCGGCTCACCCGCGACCGGTTCGTCTCGGTCTACCCGGACGTGCCGATCGTCGAGGTGCCGGCCCTGCCGGGCGACGTGCACGACCTGGACGGCCTGCGCGCCATCGGCGAGCGGCTGGGCAGCCGGGACTGACGCCTCGGGTGCGGCGCGCCCGGGCTTCACCAGGCCGCCGACACCGGGCACTGCGGGCGGGCGGCTGACGACAGGTCAGCCGGCCGACTCCGTACTCCGGACGGCCGTCCCCCAACGGCCGCGCGCGTCTACTGCGGGAGGGCCGTGTGGGCTAGCCCGCCTGTGCGTAGTCGGTCAGGATGACGCCCGTGGCGAGCGACTCCTCGTACTCGGTGCGGGCGGTCTCCAGCAACCTGCGCCAGGACATCACCGTCGGCCGACGGCGGAGCAGGGCCCGCCGCTCGCGCTCGGTCATCCCACCCCAGACGCCGAACTCCACCCGGTTGTCCAGCGCGTCCGCGAGGCACTCGGTGCGTACCGGGCACCCACTGCAGACCGCCTTGGCGCGGTTCTGCGCCGCCCCCTGAACAAACAGCTCGTCTGGATCACTCGTGCGGCAGGCTGCCTGCGCACTCCAGTCGTCCACCCAGCCCATCACGGCGCCGTCCTCTCCCGAATCGGGGCTCCCCCACGGCGGCAACGGCATATTCACCGCTGCCAGTTGAGGACGTTACGGAAGAACGACAGCACGCAACAGCCCCTTCGGGCCCAATCTCAAATGACCCGATCGGACTATGGGTATCCGTCTTCTCACTCGTTGGAGTGATCGCAGGTCGGGGGCCTTGCCAAGGACATTCGGAGCACTTTCGTCACCCTCTGCCACAGTGGGCCCGGCGGAGCTGACGACTTATCACCCGATAATGGAGCAATTCGGGCAAAGCTCATCACTCACAAGAGTGATGATGATGAACAGAGCGAAGCTGTCGCAGTGTTGTGACAAGCCTAGGCGAACACCTGCCCCCATGTCCGGGAATCAGCGACGTAGTGTTCTCTCCATGGCACCTCAGCGACCCGCGGGATCCCCGCTTGACAAGGCCGGGCTCGGGCTCAAGTTCCTGGGCATCAGCGTGCTGGCCGGAGTTCTCGTCGCGGGCATGGCGCTGCCCGCCATCGGGGCACTCGGCCTGACCGCCAAGGACACCGCCGAGAGCTTCGACAACGTCCCGACCGACTTCAAGGCGCCGACCCTCTCCCAGGCCTCGTACATCTACGACGCCAAGGGCGGTCAGATCGCCAAGGTCTTCGACCGCGACCGGACCATCCTGACCCAGGAGCAGATGGCCCCGATCATGCGGCAGGCGCAGGTCGACATCGAGGACGCCCGGTTCTACGAACACGGCGCGATCGACCTCAAGGGCGTGCTCCGCGCGATCGGGAAGAACGCCGAGTCCGGCGAGGCGACCCAGGGTGCCTCCACTCTGACCCAGCAGTACGTGAAGAACGTCAACGTCGAGCTGGCCGGCGACGACAAGGACGCCTTCCGCGAGGCCACCAAGAAGAGCCTGGGTCGCAAGATCCAGGAGCTGAAGATCGCCATCAAGCTGGAGGAGGAGCTGACCAAGGATCAGATCCTCACCAACTACCTGAACATCACCTTCTACGGCCACCAGGCGTACGGGGTCGAGTCGGCGGCCAACCGCTACTTCAGCAAGAGCGCCAAGGACCTGAGCATCGCCGAGGCCGCCACCCTGGCCGGGCTGGTGCAGAACCCCACGGCCTACGACCCGCTGCTGCACCCCAAGGCGACCCAGGCCCGCCGCGACACGGTGATCGGCAAGCTGCTGGAGAACAAGCACATCACCGACGCGCAGGCCAAGGAAGCGATCGCCAGCCCGCTCAACCTGAAGTACAAGGAGCCGCTGAACGGCTGCATCACCGCCCAGGCGGGGATGGGCTTCTTCTGCGACTACGTCCGGCACGTGGTGAAGCAGGACCCGGCCTTCGGCAAGACCGCCACCGACCGGCAGCGGCTGTGGAGCCAGGGCGGCCTGAAGATCTACACCACCATCGACCCGGACAAGCAGGCCGCCGCGTACAAGGCGGTGACCACCAAGGTCTACGCGACCGACTCGGTGGCGGCCGCCGCCACCATGATCAAGCCGGGCACCGGCGAGATCCTGGCGATGGCGCAGAGCCGCCCGTACGGGCTGGACGCCAAGCAGAACCAGACCGTGCTGAACCTGAACGCCGACGCGGCGATGGGAGGCGGCAACGGCTTCGCCCCCGGCTCGACCTTCAAGCCGATCCTGGCCGCGGCGGCGCTGGAGAGCGGGATCCCGATCACCCAGGAGTACCCCTCCCAGTACGAGATCGACTACCCGAAGATGTCGACCTGCACCGGGACCTGGTACGAGAAGGGCAAGAAGCTCACCAACGAGAGCACGTCCGAGATCGGCCCGTACGCGCTGAAGGAGGCGATGGCCAGGTCGGTCAACACCTACTTCGTGCAGATGGAGGCCGAGATGGGCCTCTGCGCGGTCAAGCAGATGGCCGACAAGCTCGGCATCAAGAACCTGGCCAGCGGGAAGCCGCTGCAGGAGGTCGCCTCCATGGTGCTGGGCACCCAGGAGGTCTCCCCGATGGTGATGGCCAACGCCTACGCGACCTTCGCCGCGCGCGGCAAGTACTGCGCGCCGGTCGCCCTCAAGTCGGTGGTCGACACGGCCGGCACCCAGCTGAAGGTGCCGCAGGCCAACTGCACCCAGGTGATCAGCCAGACCACCGCGGACGGCATCAACACCCTGCTGCTCGGCGTGACCGAGAAGGGCACCGCCGCCACCCTCGGCCTGGACGACCACCGGCAGATCGCCGGCAAGACCGGTACCACCGACGAGCGGTACGCGGCCTGGTTCACCGGCTACACCCCCGAGCTGGTCACCTCGGTCTGGCTGGGCGGCCCGACCGGGAACGTCTCGATGAAGAACATCAAGATCGGCCCGACCCGGTTCAACGCCGGGGTCTACGGCGCTACGGGCCCGGGGCCGATCTGGCAGATGGCGATGAGCGACGCGCTGGACGGCACGCCCAAGAGCACCTTCCAGACCGTCAACATCCCCGACCCGCAGCCCAAGCCCGACCCGAGCTCCTCCGCCTCCCCGCCCTCCGGCGACGGCGCGACCGCCAACGGCGGGCTGATCGGCGGCAACTTCACCCTGCCGCCCGGCCTGATCGGCGGCAACGGCGGGAACGGCAACAGCGGGAACGGCAACGGCGGTGGCCGGCACTGACCGGCTGACCGGCTGACCGGCTGACCGGCTGACCGACACAACGGCGAGGGCCCGCCCCGGGAGACCGGGGCGAGCCCTCGCCGTTGTCCGGCCGCTGTTACGGCTGCAGCGCGGCCTTCACCGCGGCGGCCACCCGTCCGCCCTCGGCCAGGCCGTCCACCTTCGGCTTCACCAGCTTCATCACCGCGCCCATACCCTGCGGGCCGGTCGCCCCGCTCGCCGCCACCGCCTCGGCGACGATCGCGGTCAGCTCCTCGTCACTGAGCTGCTTCGGCAGGTAGCGCGCCAGCAGCTCGCCCTCGGCCCGCTCCTGCGCGGCCGAGTCGGTACGGCCGGCGGCGTCGAACGCCTCGGCCGCCTCCCGACGCTTCTTCGCCTCCCGGGCGATCACCTTCAGCACCTCGTCGTCCGAGAGCGTCCGCTCCGTCTCGCCCGCCTTCTCCTGGGCGGTGACGGCGGACAGGGTGAGCCGGATGGTGGAGGAGGCGAGCTCGTCCCGGGACCTGATCGCGGCGGTGAGGTCCTCCTGCAGTTGCTGCTTGAGCGTAGTCATGCCCGAATCCTCGCAGCTGGGCCCGGCGATCGCTCACCATTTCGGCCGGCACCGCCTCTCCGGCCGGCCCACCGACGGCTTCGCCGGGCCCTCGCCACCCGGACCCGGCGGGTCGGCGGACCGACCTCGGAGAGTACGGCCGGCCGCTCCCCGGCACATCGACACCTGGCAATGTGACTCACTAGATTTCAAATGGTAAATCCCGCTGTCATTCACTGCGCGTTGCGTCTGCTTTGCCATGCCTTGAATCCACAGGAAGGTTTGGATCCCGTGACCTCCACCTTGGACCTGACGACCCGTCTACTCCTGGGCCTCGCCGTCATCCTGGGGTTGAGCAGAGGGGCCGGCCGGATCGCCGTCCGGCTCGGACAGCCACCGGTGCTGGCGGAGGTGGCGACCGGGATCGCGCTCGGACCGACCCTGTTCGGCCGGCTGCTGCCGGACTGGCACCACCGGCTGTTCGGCCCCGACGCCCTGACCGTCTTCAACGGCCTGGCCCAACTCGGCGTGGCCGTCTACGCGTTCGAGATCGGCGCCACCCTCGCCCGGCCGCACCGGGACGGTCCGCAGGCGCCGCCGACCCGCTCCCCGCTGCCGCTCGCCACCGTCTCACTGCTGGTGCCCGCCGTCGCCGGGCTGCTGCTCACCCCCTGGCTGCACGGCGCCGGGGCGAACGGTTCACCGGCCGCCTTCGCGGTCTTCGTCGCCTGCGCCTTCGGTGTGACGGCCGTGCCGGTGCTGGCCCGGATCCTGCAGGACCGGGGCCTGGACGCGACCCCAGTCGGCCGGCTGAGCCTGACCGCCGCCTCGATCGGCGACGGCGCCTGCTGGTGCCTGCTGGCGCTGGCCCTGTGGCTGTCCGGCCGGATCGAGCTCGGCAACCTGCTGCTGGGGCTGCTCGCGGTGGGCGGGGCGGCGTTCGCGGCCCGGTACCGGACGGTGCGGGACCGGACGGTGCGGGAGCCCCGTCGGCCCCGGGCCGCCCGGGAGTGGGGAGTGGTGCCCCTGCTAGGCGCGATCTGCCTGGCGGCTGCGGTCTCCTCGGCGCTCGGGCTGCACGCGCTGTTCGGCGGGCTGGTGCTGGGCCTGCTGCTGCCCGCGGCCGACCCGGGGACGGACCGCTCGGGGGCGCCGGGCGGCGCGGCCGGACTCGGCGTGGTGGCCGCGGCCCTGCTGCCGTGCTTCTTCCTCGGCACCGGCCAGCAGGTGGACCTGGGGACGAGCGTGACCGCGCCGGGCTTCCTCGGCCGGCTCCTGGTGGTGCTGCTCGTGATGACGGCGTCGAAGCTGCTGGTCTGCGCGCTGGCCGGCCGGTGGTACGGCTTCGGACGGCAGGACGCGCTGCGGCTGGGCGTCCTGATGAACACCAAGGGGCTGACCGAGATCGTGGTGCTCGCGGCCGGGCACCAGGCGGGCATCATCGGACGCGAGCTGTTCGAGTGCCTGCTGCTGGCGGCGCTGCTCACCACGCTGGCGGCCGGTCCTGCGCTGGCCCTGCTGGACCGCGCCGAGCGGAGCGGGCGGAGCGGGCGGAGCGGCCGCCGACCGGAGCGGGCGGCGATGCGGTGATCCCGTGGGTGGCCGAAGGGCGCTTCGGGGGGTGGCCCGGCAGGCCGCGCCGCCGGCCACCCACGGGTGCTGTCAGGCGGCCCCGGTCAGGCGACGGTAGACCTCGACCGTCCGCTGGGCCAGCTGGTCCCAGGAGAACTCCTGCACGGCCAGCTCCCGGCCGGCCTGGCCGTACTTGGCCGCCAGCTCCGGATCGTCGAGCAACAGGTTGATCGCGAGCGCGAGTTCGAGGGCCAGCAGCTCCGGGTCCACCGGTTCGCCGGTGCCGTCGGGGCGCTGCTCGTACTCCACCAGCAGGCCGGTCCGCCCGTGCTCGACGACCTCGGGGATGCCGCCGACCTCGGTCGCCACCACGGCGGTGCCGCAGGCCATCGCCTCCAGGTTCACGATGCCCATCGGCTCGTAGAGCGACGGGCAGACGAACACCGTCGCGCGGGTGAGCAGTTGACGCACGCTCACCGCGTCCAGCATCCCGTCGATCCGGAACACCCCGCTGCGGCGGCGGCTCAGCTCGTCCACCAGGTCGGACACCTCGGCGGCGATCTCCGGGGTGTCCGGCCGGCCGCAGCAGAGCACCAGCTGTGCCTCGGGCCGGAGTTCGAAGGCCGCCCGGAGCAGGTGCGGCAGACCCTTCTGCCGGGTCACCCGACCCACGAAGAGGACGATCGGGCGGTCCGGGTCGATGCCGAAGCGGTCCAGCACCGCCGTGCCGTGATCCGGTCGGTAGACCTCGGTGTCGATACCGTTGTGGATCACGTGCACCCGGTCCGGCGCGATCTCGGGGTACACCTCGAGGATGTCGTCGCGCATCGCCCCGGAGACCGCGATCAGCGCGTCGGCGGCCGAGGCGGCGGACCGCTCCATCCAGCTGGACAGGGCGTATCCGCCACCGAGCTGCTCCGCCTTCCAGGGGCGAAGCGGCTCCAGGCTGTGCAGGGTCATCACGTGCGGGACGCCGTACAGCCGACCGGCCACGTGCCCGGCGGTGTTGGCGTACCAGGTGTGGCTGTGCACCAGGTCGGTGCCGGCACAGCCGGTCGCGATCCGCGGCCCGGCCCCGAGGAAGCCCAGGGCGGCGTTGCCCTCGGCGAGGTCCGCGGGGAGCGGGTAGGCCGTGGTCCCGGCCTCGGACCGCGGCTCGCCGAAGCAGTGCACCCGGACGTCGATCAGCCGGCGCAGGGCCCGGGTCAGCTCGGCGGCATGGACGCCGGCCCCGCCGTAGACGTCCGGCGGGTACTCCCTGGTCACGAGGTCGACGCGCATCTCACTCCTTCTTCTGCCGTGGGGCCGGACCGACTCAGCAGCACTCGGGCGGGCCGGGGGTGACGGTCGGCGACGGCGAGCCGAGGACGGCCTCGGGGCCGTTGACCACCGTGGGCGCCGAGGCGGCGGACGAAGTGGCGAACGAGGTGGCCAGCAGAGCGCTCACGGCCAGGACCGCGCCGGTGAAGAGCAGGGCGATGGACTTCGGCATGGTGGTGTCATCTCTAGGAGGTGGGGTGATTGACAAGGAGAGTCAATCGAAATTGACTCACTCTGTCAATCATCAAGTTGCGGTGTAGCAAGACTCACGCGTCGACACCTTGGCCAGCCGGGGCACTTCCTGTAAAACAGGAAGTCAAACGGAACCGTTGACCGGAGAGACATGGAGCAACCACAGAGCAGTACGAGTGGGATCGGGCAGAGACTCCGTGAGCTGCGCCAGAAGAAGGGGCTGAACCAACAGGACCTTGCCTCCGCCGACATCTCGGTCAGCTACGTGTCCCTGATCGAGACCGGCAAGCGGGCACCCTCCGACGCCGTGCTGAAGGCACTGGCCGAACGGGTCGGGTGCTCGGTCGAGTACCTGCGCACAGGGCGTGACGACGCGCGGGTCCACGAGCTGGAACTCAAGATCGCCTTCGGGGACATGGCGATGCGGAACGGCGCCAACGGCGAAGCCCTGCAGTCGTACAGCGAGGCGCTCGCCGCCGCGCCGTTCCTCAGCGACCAGATGATCCACCGGGCCCGGCTCGGCCAGGCCATGGCCTTCGAGAAGCTGGGTCAGCTCGAAGCCGCCATCCAGCTGTTGACCTCACTGTTCGACAGCCCGGACGTGGTGCCCGGATCGGCCGAGTGGACCCAGCTGGCGGTGGCACTGTGCCGCTGCTACCGGGACTCCGGCGACCAGATGCTGAGCGTGGAGATCGGCGAACGCGCCATGCGGACCCTGGACGGGCTCGGCCTGAGCGTCACCGACGACCACATCCAGCTCGGGGCCACCCTGATCAGCTGCTACCGCAGCCGGGGCGACCTCACCCAGGCGAAGCTGATCGCCAGCCGGCTGATCCCGGCCGCCGAGCAGACCGGGTCGCGGGTGGCCCGGGGCTCGGTCTACTGGAACGCGGCCGTGGTCGCGACCTCCCAGGGTCGGATCAGGGAGGCCCTGACCCTCACCGAACGCGCGCTGGCGATGATGGCCGAGAGCGACAACGTGCGCCACCAGGCACTGCTGAAGGGCTCCTACGGCTACCTGCTGCTCAGCATGCCCGACGCCGACCTGGACCGGACCAAGGAGCTGCTGGAGGAGTCCCAGCAGGCCCTGCTGGACGTCGGCAGCGCGATGGAACAGGCCAGGAACGAGGTCAGCCTCGCCCGGCTCGCGGTACGCCTCGGGCACCCCACGGACGCGCTGTCGCACGCCAGTCGGGCCCTCGGGCTGCTGCGCAACGACGCCCACTGGGAGGCCGCCGAGGCCCGGGTGATCCTCGCCCACGCGCAGTACATGAGCGGTGAGCCGGACAGCGCCAGGGCCACCCTGCGGGCCGTGGAGCGCCAGCTGAGCCAGGTCCCGGTCAGCCGGGACCACGCGACGGTGTGGCGTCACGTCGGAGACCTCTGGAAGGAGATCGGCGACGCCCAGGAGGCGATGAGCGCCTACGAGAACGCCCTCGCCGAGGTCGGTCTGCTGGCACTGCCGAGCCGCCCGGCCTCCACGGTCACCTCGCAGCGCGGCTGACCACCGGACAGGGCCGGGACCGCTCCGACGTCGGAGCGGTCCCGGCCCTGTCCGGTCCCGGCCCCTGACATCGGTGAATGTCAGGGCCCGGCCGGTCGGGCGTCACGCGTGCCGCGCCGCCACGGGCTCCTCGGGTGCCGGGGTGCGGTCCTGCGGGACCAGCCAGACGGTCGCCAGCGGCGGCACGACCAGCTCCAGGCTGCTGTCCCAGCCCTTCCAGGGGACCGCCTCGGCGGTGACCACCGCCGGCTCCCCGGCCGCACCCGACCCGCCGTACCCGGGGGCGTCGGTGTCCAGCACGGTGCGCCAGTCACCGCCCTGCGGCAGCCCGACCCGGTAGGCCGGCCTGGGGACGGGCGAGAAGTTGCTGATGCTGACCAGCTGCCGGCCGGTGCCGTCCCGGCGGACGAAGGCGTAGACGTTCTCCTCCGCCGCCGTGACGTCCAGCCACTCGAACCCGGCCGGGTCGGTGTCCAGCCGCCAGAGCTCGGGGCGTTCCCGGTAGGTGCGGTTGAGGTCCCGGACCAGGTGCTGCACACCGCGGTGGTCGGCGGCGGCCGGCCAGTCCTCCGCCAGCAGCCACCACTGCAGGCCCGCGTCGTGGTCCCACTCCACCCCCTGGGCGAACTCCTGCCCCATGAAGAGCAGTTGCTTGCCGGGGTGGGCCCACATGAAGCCCAGGTAGGCCCGCACCGTGGCACGCTGCTGCCACCAGTCGCCGGGCATCTTGGCGACCAGCGAGCCCTTGCCGTGCACCACCTCGTCGTGCGAGATCGGCAGCACGTAGTTCTCCGAGTACGCGTACGTCATCGCGAAGGTGAGCTCGTCGTGGTGGTACCGGCGGTGCACCGCCTCCCGCCCGAGGTACTGCAGCGAGTCGTGCATCCAGCCCATGTTCCACTTCAGGCCGAAGCCCAGGCCGCCGGTGTCGGTCGGCCGGGTGACGCCCGCCCAGGCGGTGGACTCCTCGGCGATGGTGACCACGCCGGGGCAGCGCCGGTAGACGGTGGCGTTCATCTCCTGCAGGAACCGCACCGCGTCGAAGTTCTGGTGTCCGCCCTCCGCGTTCGGCACCCACTGGCCGGGCTCGCGGGAGTAGTCGAGGTAGAGCATCGAGGCGACCGCGTCCACCCGGAGGCCGTCGATGTGGAACTCCTCGCACCAGTAGACGGCGTTGGCGACCAGGAAGTTGCGGACCTCGGTGCGGCCGTAGTCGAACTCCAGCGTCCCCCAGTCCGGGTGCTCGGCCCGCAGCGGGTCGGCCGGCTCGTACAGCGGCTCGCCGTCGAACCGGGCCAGCGCGAAGTCGTCCTTGGGGAAGTGCGCCGGCACCCAGTCCACGATCACCCCGATACCGTGCCGGTGCAGCGTGTCCACCAGGAACCGGAAGTCGTCCGGGCTGCCCAGCCGCGCCGTCGGCGCGTAGAAACCCGACACCTGGTACCCCCAGGAACCCCCGAACGGATGCTCCATCACCGGCATGAACTCCACATGCGTGAAGTTCAACTCCTCCAGATAAGCCGGGAGTTCGTCCGCCAGTTGACGATAGGTCAACCCCGGCCGCCAGGACGGCAGGTGGAGCTCGTAGACCGACATCGGCGCCTCGTGCGGGGCCGTCGCGGCCCGGCGGGCCAGCCAGTCGGCGTCCTCCCACTCGTACGTCGACTCGGTGACCACCGAGGCGGTGCCCGGCGGGCACTCGGCCTCGCGGGCCAGCGGGTCGGCCTTCTCCAGCACCCGGCCGTCGCCGGTCCGCACCTCGTACTTGTACCGGGTGCCCGCGCCGACCCAAGGGACGAAGAGCTCCCAGACGCCGGAGGAGCCGAGCGAGCGCATCGGATGACCGGTGCCGTCCCAGTGGTTGAAGTCACCGATCAACCGCACCCCCGCCGCGTTCGGCGCCCACACCGCGAACGCCGTCCCCGGAACACCCTCCACCGTCCGCAGATGCGAACCCAACGCCCGCCACAACTGCTCGTGCCGACCCTCCGCGATCAGATGCAGATCCAACTCACCCAACGTCGGCGGCAACCGGTACCCGTCCTGCTGGACGTACTCCACCCCCGCGTAGCTGACCCGCAGTTGGTAGGCCGGGACCTCGTCGACGCCGGGCAGCAGACCGGTGAACAGGCCGTCCCGGTCCGGGACCAGCCGGGCCTCACCCGCCCTGGTCTCCACCACCACCTGGTCCGCCCCGGAGCGAAGGGCGCGGACCACCAGCCCTTCCGGGGTGAGGTGCGCGCCGAGCACACCGTGCGGGTCGTGGTGCTCACCGGACAGCAGCCGGTCGTGCTCCTCCGTCGGCAGCGGCGCCGGTACGAGCGCCCCGGAGCGGGCGGTGGTCGTCCGGGTGGTCGGCGGGACTGTCACGGGTCGGTCCTTTTCGTGGAGACGGGAACGGAAGGGGCGCGCGGACGGCCGGGCTCAGCGGCCGGAGACCAGCCGCTGGATCGCGGCCAGCGGGATGGGCAGCCAGTCCGGGCGGTGCCGGGCTTCGTAGACGGCCTCGTAGACCGCCTTGTCCGCCTCGAAGGCGCGCAGCGCGACCGGGTGGCAGTGCGGGTCCATGCCGCCGGCGGCTGCGTAACCGGCCGTGAACGCACGGCGGTTGCGCACCGCCCAGGCGTAGGCCCGGCGGCTCTGCCGCAGTCGGACCGCGGAGGGTTCGCCTTCGGGCGGGGCCGCACCCTGCTCCTCCCGGCGCAGCACCTCGGCCAGCGCCTGCTGGGCCGCGTAGTCGAACGAGCGGAGCATCCCGGCGACATCCCGCAGGGCGGGTTGCGGCAGCCCGCGTTCGGCGGCCGGGCGGGCCGGTTCGCCCTCGAAGTCGATGATCTTCCAGCCGTCCGCGCCGCGCAGCACCTGACCGAGGTGCAGGTCGCCGTGGATCCGCTGGCCGTGCTCGCCCACGCCGCGCAGTGCCACCTTGGCGTAGTCGTCGTACAGGGTGGTGATCCGGCCCGCGTAGGGCTCCAGGTCGGGCACCAGCCGCACCGCCGCCTTGAGCCGACGCTCCATCCCGCCCGCCTGGTCCAGGACGTCGGCCGACTCCATCCTGGCCCGCCCGAACGCCTTGGTCAGCGCGGTGTGGAGCTCGGCGACGGCCTCGCCGAGCGCGCGCGCGTCGGTGGTGAAGCCGCCGATCGCGGGCACCACCCGGCAGTTGCCGACCAGGCAGTCGGCCGCCTGCTCGACGGCCAGCTCCCAACCGTTGCCCTCCGCGGGCAGGAACTCGGTGAGGACACCGAGCACCATCTCCTCCGCGCCGGCCCCGGCGGTGCCCAGCCAGCCGACCAGTCCGCTGGTCCGGGGGGACCCGACCTCGGTGAGACCGCGCAGAGTCTCCACCTCCGGGTGCGACCCCGGCTCCGGGCTGCGCAGCAGCTTGAACATCAGCCGGTCGCCGTAGACCACCGAGGTGTTGCTCTGCTCCACCGAGAGTGCCCGCGGCACCAGTCCCGTCAGGTCCAACGGCCCGTCTGAAAGCCAGAGTTGGAGACCCTCTGCGCGCCCGGCCGCCGACCGTTCCAGCAGTCGGGACATCAGCTCCGGGTCCTCGGTCGCCTCGTAGAGGTACCGGCCGTCCCACTCACCGCCGGTGGCGATGCCGATCCGGGCCGGCGCCAACCCGGCGGGCAGCGAGGGACGGATGCCGATCAGCAGTTGGTAGCGCCGGACCGGGGCACCGGAACCGGAGTGCCGCGCCGTCAGCAGCAGGTGGAGCAGCACCGGCGCGTCGGGGTCGGCCGGATCACCGGCCAGCACGCTGCTGCCGAGCGGTTCGAGCGCCTGCAGGCAGCCCCGCTCGTGCGCGAACCAGCGCCGGTTCACCAGCCACGGGACGAGCGCGGGCAGCAGCGGGCGCACCAGCTCGTCCGCCTGGCGGGTGGGCCGCCGGACGACGGCGGCACAGGAGTCACAGACGACTGCGGTGGTCATACGGGCGCCCCCCGGTCCAGCGTGAGCAGGTGCGCGGGGGCCACGGCGGGGTCGAGCCGGACGTAGTTGCGGGTGCCCCAGTGGTACACCGCACCGGTCAACTCGTCTCGTACGAGCACCTGTTGGCCGAGTGTCAGACCGAGCGCGGTCAGGTCCAGGGTGACGGTGGCCTCGTGCGCGTGCCGTGGGTCGAGGTTGACCACCCCCAGGAAGACGTCCGCTCCGCTGCGTTTCGAGTAGGCGAGGACGTGGTCGTTGTCGGTGGGGTGGAAGGTGAGGTCGCGGAGCTGCTGGAGGGCGGGGTGGCGGCGGCGCAGCTGGTTGAGGGTGGTGAT
>NZ_JBIWML010000068.1:0-18620 GCF_044766665.1 Kitasatospora sp. NPDC101801 | reverse complement strand
AACCCGGAAGCTAAGCCTCATAGCGCCGATGGTACTGCAGGGGGGACCCTGTGGGAGAGTAGGACGCCGCCGAACAATCATTCACAGAAAGCCCCGCCGGGTAACCGGCGGGGCTTTCTGCATTTCCGGAGCGGAATCCGTTGCCTGTTGCCTCGGCGTTCCGTCCACGGCACACTGACCCGTCATGGGCGGTGACCGAGGGCACGAGGCGGAGAGCGACTTCCGGGCGTTCTACGAGGGTGCGTACGGTCAGCTGGTCGCTCACCTCTATGCCCTGACCGGTGATCTCGGTGACGCCCAGGACGCCGCGCAGGAGGCGTTCGTGCGGGCCTGGAGTCACTGGGGCCGACTGAGCGGGTACGAGAACCCGGTGGCCTGGGTGCGGTTGACCGGGCAGCGGATCGCGATCAGTCGGTGGCGGCGGGCCAGGTCGGCGCTGCGGAGTTGGGTGCGGCACGGCGAGGGGAGTCCGTTGCCGGGGCCCGGGCCGGAGTCGGTGGCGTTGGTGGAGGCGTTGCGGCGGCTGCCGGAGGCGCAGCGGTCGGCGTTGGTGCTGCACCACATGGGGGGCCGGGCGGTGGCCGAGATCGCGGCCGAGGAGGGCGTCCCGGTCGGGACGGTGAAGGCGCGGCTGCACCGTGGGCGGCAGGCGCTGGCCGAACTGCTGGGCGAGGAGGAGGGCGAGGGCGGTCTGCAACTGCCGCTCCGTCAGCCGGCCGCCCCCGCGGGCCCGGCGGCCAGGAGACAGCCGTCCCCGAAGCCGGGCCGGGCGGATCCGCGGCCCGAGCCGGCCCCCCGGCAGGCTGTCGCGCAGGCCACCGCCGAGAACGCCCGGTCGGTACCGGAGCAACGGGCCGCCCGGGAGCACGACGTGAAGAGGACGCTGAGCGCTCGTGGTTGAGAGGATGACGATCGCCATGGATGACCAGGATCGTCCGGCCATCACCACCGCGCGGTTGGACGGTCTGTTCGACGGCCTGCGCGGTGAGTTGAGCGGGCTCCAGGCCCCCGAGTCCGAGCAGCTGGTCGGCCGGGCGGTGCGCCGCCGTCGCCGACGGCGGGTCGAACTCACGCTGGCCGCCGGGATGTTGGTTTCGGCGGGAGTGTGGGGGATGGCCCGGGCGTCGGGCGGTGGCGGCGGCATCGCGGTCGATCTGGTGGGACCGCCGACGCGGACCATCACGCCGACCCTGGTGCTGCCCGGTCCGGCGGACATGGGTGGCGTGGTGGAGACGGCGATGCCGGTGGACGCGGGGGGCGGTGGACTGCTGTTCGCCCGTGAACAGTTGCCGGTGAGTGCGGGCCGGTACGGGCCGTGGGGGTCGCAGCTGGTGGAGGCTTCGGCGTTCGCGATGCCCGAGCTCCAGGGGTGTGTGCCGGAACTGGTGGACTCGCTGGGGGCCTTGCGCCGTTGGGAGTTGGTCCACGGGGATGTCGGTCGGGCCGATGTGACGGCAGTGCAGTACCTGCTGGAGTTCGAGGCGGAGTCGCAGGCGGCGCAGGCGGCAGCCCGGTTGGTCGGCACGGTGGAGTGCGCGGCGCTGGACTGGCCGACGGGGGAGCGGACCGACCGGGGGGCGGCGTTGGGTTCGACCAGGCGTCCGGGCCGGGTGGAGGAGTTCACCACGCGGCTGAGCGGCCGTCAGCTGGGGGTGCTGATGGTGCAGTACCGGTCCGAGCAGCCGACCGGGGCCGTGGTGGTGGACCCGGAGTTCCGGGCGGCGGCGGAGCGGTTCGGCGTGGTCGGGTCGGAGGCCGTCGGCGCGGATCCTACGGGGTCGGGACGGTCCGGTGCGGCGAGTCGGGGCCTGACCGGGGGGACCGGCCCGGGCTGACGGCAGGATCCTCGGAAGTTTTCCGGATTTCGATGCAACCCCGCTCCGCCCTGCCGCGTGTCTCCTATGAGCCGACGGCCGGGTGGCGATCATCCGGTCCAGGCCAGGTGGGTGCTGTGGGGAACAGGGGACTCCACAGCACCCACGTCCGTACCTGCCCGGCCGGGGTTTCTTCCGGCGGGGGAACATTCGTTGACCCGGCTCCGTGGCGCTGGAACGCTGAGGGACGTGAGCCGAGCCGTGAGCCTTGTGGGCCGCCTGCACGTCGATCTCCGACGGCACGCGAGCGCGATCTGTGCCGTCTGTCGCTGACGACGACGCACCACCCCGCCACGCCCGGCCACCGTTCTCCCGGCGCCCTGTGAAGCCGAACCGCTGATCGCGTACCCGCGTCCGCCCGTTGCCCGGGCGGGCCGGTCAACGACCCCTAAGCCCGTCGACCGCATCGGCGGTCGGGCGTTCCCTGCTGCCCGCAAAGGACCACATCCCCATGGCCTCGATCACCTCCAGGCGCAAGTTCCTCGCACTGGCCGCCGTCGGCGCGGCGTCCGCCGCCTGCGGCCGGGCCACCGCCGACGGGGGCCCGGGTGGGCAGGAGACCAGGAAGCTCCGCTACCAGGGCTGGGCCGGACAGGTCACCCTGCCCGAACTGGCCGAGGACCTGGGCTACTTCGGTGAGGTGAAGCTGGAGTGGGTGGGCAACACGATCAGCGGTCCGCAGGACATCCAGTCGGCGGCCACCGGCCAGACCGACTTCGGCGGTGCGTTCAACGGCGCGGTGGTGAAGCTGATCGCGGCCGGTGCTCCGGTGAAGGCGGTGATCAGCTACTACGGCGTGGACGAGTTCACCTACAGCGGCTACTACGTGCTGGCCGACAGCCCGATCCGGTCGGCCCGGGACCTGCAGGGCAAGAAGGTCGGGATGAACACGCTGGGCGCGCACAGCGAGGCGATGCTCGACATCTACCTGCAGCGCAACGGGCTGTCGGCGGCCGAGATCGCCAAGGTGGAGCCGATCGTGATCCCGCCGGTGAACGGCGAGCAGACGCTGCGTCAGAAGCAGATCGAGGTCTCGGTGCTGGGCGGCGTCCTGCGGGACAAGGCGCTGGCGGGGGGCGGGATCCGGCCGCTGTTCAGCGACTTCGACCTGCTCGGCAAGTTCAGTGCGGGCACCTTCGTGCTGACCAACCGCTTCCTCAAGCAGAACCCGGAGACCTCCCGGATCTTCGTCACCGGTGTGGCCAGGGCGATCGAGTGGGCCAGGTCCACGCCCCGCGAGCAGGTGATCGCCCGCAGCACCGAGATCATCAAGAAGCGGGGCCGGAACGAGGACGTCGCCTCCCTCCAGTACTGGCGCTCCACCGGTGTGGCGGAGACCGGGGGACGGGTCAACGACCAGGAGTTCCAGCTCTGGATCGACTGGCTGGTCGCGCACGGCGACATCAAGGCGGGCCAGGTCAGGCCGGCCGATCTCTACACCAACGAGTTCAACAAGTACGGGGGTTGAGAGCATGACCAGTCGGATCAGCTTCGAGCAGGTGACCAAGACCTTCCCGATCAAGGACGGAACCGAGTTCACCGCGTTGGACCGGGTGGAACTCGACGTCGCCGCAGGTGAGTTCGTGGTGATCGTCGGACCGAGCGGTTGCGGCAAGTCGACCCTGCTGGACCTGGCGGCCGGCCTGACCAGGCCGACCGGGGGCCGGATCCTGCTGGACGGCCGCCCGGTGACCGGGCCGGGGCTGGACCGCAGCGTGGTGTTCCAGCAGTACGCGCTGCTGCCGTGGCGGACCGCTCAGGGCAACGTCGAGTTCGGACTGGAGGCGACCGGGGTGCCACGCCGGCAGCGGGCGGCGCTGGCCCGGGAGTACCTCGGTCTGGTCGGGCTGACCGGTTTCGAGGACCGGCATCCGCATGAGCTGTCCGGCGGGATGAAGCAGCGGGTGGCGATCGCCCGCAGCCTGGCGTACGACCCGGGGGTGCTGCTGATGGACGAGCCGTTCGCGGCGCTGGACGCGCAGACCAGGGAGCTGCTCCAGGACGAGTTGCTGCGGATCTGGGAGCGCACCGGCAAGACCGTCGTGTTCATCACGCACGGCATCGAGGAGGCGGTCTACCTCGGTGGGCGGGTGGCGGTGCTGACCTCCAGGCCCGGCCGGGTGAAGGAGGTGGTGCCGATCGACCTGGGGGAGCGGACCAAGGCGCAGGACCTGCGCTCCGCCCCGGAGTTCGCCCGGTACCGGCACGAGATCTGGAACCTGCTGCACGACGAGGTCAGCCGGGCCCAGCAGTTGGAGCGAGAGGTGGTCCACGCATGAGCACCGACATGAGCACCGACCTACGACCCGCGCCCCCGGTCAGCCGGCCGACTCCGAAGGCGCTCCTCCCGGCGCGCCGCCCGTCCCGGCTGCCGGGGTTGCTGTTCACCGCCGTCACCAAGTCGGTGGCGATCGCGCTGCTGCTGGTGCTCTGGGAGCTGGCGCCGCGCCTCGACCTGGTGGACCGGACCTTCCTGCCGCCGGTCAGTGAGGTGCTGGACGCCTGGCTCGGCCTGCTGGACAGCGGCCAGCTGGCGGTCAACACCTGGGCCAGCCTGGGCCGTTCACTCAGCGGCTTCGGCCTGGCGGTGGTGATCGGGGTGCCGCTCGGGCTGCTGATCGGCTGGTACCGCCCGGTGGCGAACCTGCTCAGTCCGCTGCTCGAACTCTTCCGCAACACCGCCGCGTTGGCGCTGCTGCCGGTCTTCGTGCTGATCCTCGGGATCGGCGAGACCTCGAAGATCTCGATCGTGCTGTACGCCTGCCTGTGGCCGATCCTGCTGAACACCATCAGCGCCGTGCGCAGCGTCGACCCGACCCTGCTGCGGCTGGCCCGGTCGCTGGACCTGTCGCCGGTGAGGCTGTTCCAGAAGGTGATCCTGCCCGCCTCGGTGCCGGTGGTGTTCACCGGGATCCGGCTGGCGGGGGCGGTCTCGATCCTGGTGCTGGTGGCGGCCGAGATGGTCGGGGCCAAGGCCGGGCTGGGCTACCTGATCAACGCTTCGCAGTACAACTTCGCGATCCCGCAGATGTACGCGGGCATCGTCACGATCTCCGTCATCGGGGTGGCCTTCAACCAACTGCTGGTCTGGTTGGAGCGCCGGTTCACCGCCTGGCGGGCCCCGCTCAACAGCTGAGGAGAGAGCCGTGCAGGAGATGGGTACGGATGTCCTGGTGGTGGGCGGCGGCCCGGCCGCCACCTGGGCCGCACTGGACGCGGCCCGGGCGGGCGCGGACGTGGTCCTCGCCGACAAGGGCTACTGCGGGACCAGCGGCGCAACCGCCGCCGGTGGTACGGGAGTCTGGTACGTCGAGCCCGAACCGGCGGCGCGCGAGGCCGCGATGGCCAGCCGGGAGGCGCTGGGCGGTTACCTGGCCGACCGGCGCTGGATGGGCCGGGTGCTGGACCGGACCTACGCCAACATCAACGAGCTGGCGGAGAACCGGGGTTACCCGTTCCCGACCGGTCCGGACGGACGGCAGCTGCGGAACGGTCTGCAGGGACCCGAGTACATGCGTCGGATGCGGGTGCGGGTGAAGCGCGCGGGCGTCCGGATGCTCGACCACAGCCCGGTGACCGAACTGCTCGCCGCCGCCGACGGATCGGTGGCCGGTGCGGCCGGTTACCGGCGGCAGGAGGGCCACGGCTATCTGGTCCGGGCCGGGGCGGTGGTGCTGGCCACGGGTGGCTGCGCGTTCCTGAGCAAGGCGCTGGGCACCGACACCAACACCGGGGACGGCGCGCTGTTCGCGGCCGAGCTGGGTGCGGAGCTGTCCGGGATGGAGTTCTCCAACGCGTACGGCATCGCGCCCGAGCACACCTCGGTGACCAAGACCGCGTTCTACTCCTTCGCCACCTTCTACCGGGAGGACGGTGCGGAGTTGGCGGGTGCGGCCAGCCAGGGTGGGCGTTCGGTGATCGCGCGGGAGCTGCTGATCGGCAAGGTGTACTGCCGGCTGGACCGGGCGGACCACGCGGCCCGGGCGGCGATGCGGCTGGCCCAGCCGAACTTCTTCCTGACCTTCGACCGGCTCGGCGTCGACCCGTTCACCGAGCGGTTCGCCGTCACGCTGATCGCCGAGGGCACGGTGCGCGGCACCGGAGGCATCCGGATCGTCGGCGACGACTGCCGCACCACGGTGCCCGGCCTGTACGCGGCCGGGGACGCGGCCACCCGGGAGGAGATCTGCGGTGGCTTCACCGGCGGCGGCAGCCACAACGCGGCCTGGGCGATGTCCTCGGGCAGCTGGGCCGGGCGCGGCGCGGCCGGGTACGCGCTGGCGCTGGGGGCCGGCGCGGCCCGACGTCGCGTCACCCCGGCCGGGGGCGCGGGGCTGCGGCCGCTCGGTTCGCCGGACACCGACCCGCGCGAGGTGATCCGCACGGTGCAGGGCGAGGTGCTCCCGTACGACAAGAACTACCTGCGGCACGGTGCGGTGCTGACCGAGGCGCTGGGCGTGCTGGACGACGCCTGGACGCGGCTGCGGGACGGACTGCACGGCACCGGCCGGGAGGCCGTACTGGCCCGGCAGGCCGCCGCGTTGGCCGCCAATGCCCGCTGGATGTACCGCTCGGCGCTGGCCAGGACGGAGAGCCGGGGGATGGCCAGGCGGCTGGACTTCCCCGGGCAGGACGCGGCCCAGCACCACCGGATCGTCTCCGGGGGTCTGGACCGGGTCTGGACCCGGCCGCTGACGGCGGTGCCGGCGTGATCGAACTGGTCTCGTCGGAGCGCTGCATCAGCTGCGACAAGTGCATCAGGGTCTGCCCCACGGACGTCTTCGACCGCGGCCCCGACGGCCTCCCGGTGATCGCCAGGCAGAGCGACTGCCAGACCTGCTTCCAGTGCGAGGCGAACTGCCCGACGGACGCCCTGTTCGTCGCCCCGTACACCCACCCGCAGCCACCGCCGGACGAGCGCGAACTCACCGAGTCCGGCCTGCTGGGCAGTTACCGGGCCCAGATCGGCTGGGGCCGGGGCCGTACCCCGGGCGCGCTGCGCGCGGTCGGACCGGCGTTCGGCCCCACCCCGATCACTTCCTGAACACCCGTCAAGAGGGGACACGAGTCATGAGCCTGGAGATCCACAAGGTCGGTGGCCGGATCGGCGCCGAGATCACCGGAGTCGACACCTCGCGGCCGCTGGACGCGGACACCGTGGGCCGGCTGAACGAGGCCCTGGTCGCGCACAAGGCGCTGTTCTTCCGGGAACAGCACCTGGACGACGAGGGACAGCTGCGGTTCGCCGCCAACTTCGGCACGCTGACCACGGCGCACCCCACCGTCCCGTCCCTGGCAGGGCAGCCGAGCGTGCTGCCGGTGGACAGCGAGGACGGCGGCCGGGCCAACCGCTGGCACACCGACGTCACCTTCGTCCGGACCCCGCCGAAGGCCAGTACGTTGCGCGCGCTGGTGGTGCCGCCCTACGGCGGCAACACGCTGATCGCCGACTCCCAGGCGGCGTACCGGGATCTGCCCGAGGCGCTGCGCGAGCTGGCCGACCGACTGTGGGCGGTGCACACCAACGACTACGACTACGCGCAGGGCAAGGAGCTGGACGAGGCGGACGCCGAGCGCCGGCGGGTCTTCACGGCCGTCAAGTACCGCACCGCCCACCCGGTGGTCCGGGTGCACCCGGAGAGCGGTGAACGCGGTCTGTTCGTCGGCGGGTTCGCGCAGAGCATCCTCGGTCTGCCGTCCGCCGAGTCGCACGACCTGCTGCGCAGTCTGCAGGCGTACGTGACCCGGCCGGAGAACGTGGTGCGCTGGCGCTGGTCGGTCGGCGACCTGGTGCTGTTCGACAACCGCGCGACCCAGCACTACGCGCCGGACGACTACGACGACCTGCCGCGCAGGCTGCACCGGGTGACGGTGGCGGGGGACGTGCCGGTCGGGGTGAGCGGGGAGTCCAGTTACCTGATCGAGGGGGACGAGGCTCCGCACTACACGTCCTGATCCGACGTCGAAGGGGCACCCACCAACCGGCGGGTGCCCCTTCGACGTCGGATCAGGAGTAGCGGCCGGCCGGGCGGGGCAGGCCGTAGTGCTCGCGCAGGGTGCGGCCGGTGTAGCCCTCGCGGAACAGGCCGCGCTTGCGCAGGATCGGCAGCACCTGCTCGACGAAGTCGGTCAGGCCGTCGGGCAGGATCGGCGGCATGATGTTGAAGCCGTCGGCGGCGCCCTGGGTGAACCAGGTCTCGATGTGGTCGGCGAGCTGTTCGGGGGTGCCGACCACCACCTGGTGGCCGCGTCCGCCGCCGAGCCGGCCGACCAGTTGACGCAGGGTCAGCCGGTCGCGTTCGGCCAGGTCGCGGATCAGCTCGAACCGGCTCTTGGCGCCGTTGATCTCGGCCACCGGGGGCAGTGGCGGCAGCGGTTCGTCCAGCGGGTGGTCGGTCAGGTCGACGCCGAGCACGGTGGAGAGCACGCCCACCGCGCGGGCCGGGTTGATCAGGTCGTCCAGTTCGCGGTCGAGGCGGTGGGCCTCCTCCTCGGTGGAGCCGAGCACCGGCACCACGCCGGGTAGCACCACGAGCTGCTCGGGGGCCCGGCCGAAGCCGGCCGCCTGCCGCTTGAGGTCGGCGTAGAAGGACTGCCCCTCGGCCAGGGTCTGCTGCGCGGTGAACACCGCCTCGGCCCAACGGGCCGCGAAGGACCGGCCGTTGTCGGAGGAGCCGGCCTGCACCAGCAGCGGGTGGCCCTGCGGCGGGCGGGGGATGTTCAGCGGCCCGCGGACCTGGAAGTGCTCGCCGACGTGGTCGATCTCGTGCACCCGTCCGGCGTCGGCGAAGACGCCGGTGGCCCGGTCCAGGGTGAGCGCACCGTCCTCCCAGCTGTCCCAGAGCGCGGTGACCACGTCGAGGAACTCGGCGGCCCGCTGGTAGCGGACGCCGTGCTCCTGGTTGGCGGAGCGGCTGAAGTTCTGCGCGGAGCGCTCCCCGGCCGAGGTGACGATGTTCCAGCCGGCCCGGCCGTGGCTGATGTGGTCCAGCGAGGCGAACTGCCGGGCCAGGTTGTAGGGCTCGCTGAAGCCGGTGGAGACGGTGCCGATCAGGCCGATCCGCTCGGTCACCACGGCCAGCGCGGTGAGCAGCGTGAACGGTTCGAAGTGGCTGATCAGGCCCCAGCCGCCGTCCGAGCGGGCCTCCACGCCGTCGGCCAGGAAGACCGAGTCGAAGGAGGCCGCCTCGGCGGCCTTGGCCAGCTGCTGGAAGTGCGTGATGTCGGCGGCCCGGTGCGGGTCGGTGCGCGGGTGTCGCCAGGCCGCCTCGTGGTGGCCGACGCCCATCAGGAAGAGGTTGAAGTGCAACTGCCGTTCGGCTTGGGGCATGGCGAGGTGCTCCGGTTCCGGAGGAGTGATCGGGGGATCCTCCCATTCTCCGGTGGGGCGGGGGAGTCGACAACGATCCGCCCACCGGGGGAATTAATCCGGCGTTACGAACTGCGGGCGGTGCGCAGCTCCATCGGCCGCTGGTACGCGCTGTCCAGCACGCCCGCGCAGGCTGCCACGGCGAGCACGTCCGTCCCGAACGAGGCGGCCGTCACCAGCTGTCCCGGCTGCACCGCGCCGTGCCGGCCGACCTGTTCGTACAGGTAGCGGGCCAGTTCCGGACGGACCGTCAGCCCGGCTTCGCTGACCACCAGGACCTCGGGGTTGAGCACGTTGAGCAGCAGTGCGGCGGCCGGGGCGGCCAGTCGCAGGCGCTCCTTGATCAGGGCCACGGCCCGTTCGTCGCCGGCCCGGGTGAGGGCCAGCAGGAGTTCGAAGTCCGGTGCGGGGATGATGCCTTGGGCGTGTGCGCGGCGGGCGACGGTGCGTTCGGAGACGGTGGCCTGGAGGCAGCCGGTGCGGCCGCAGACGCAGGGCTCGGTGGAGCCGGGTACCGGCAGGTGGCCGACGTTGCCGGCCCGGTCGCGGCGGCCGCGCAGCACGGTGCCGCCGGTCGCGAAGGCGGCGTCGACCACGTTGCCTACGAAGAGCTGGACGAGTTCGGTGGAACCGGTGCCCGCGCCGAACAGCAGCTCGGCCACGGCCAGTGCCCGGGCGTGGCTGTCGACGTGCACCGGCAGCCGGGTGGCGCGGGCGAGTTCGGCCCGGACGGGGACGTCCCGCCAGCCGAGCGGGCCGTGCTCGACCACGGTGCCGCGTTCGGAGTCGACCCAGCCGCCGGTGACCACGCCGAGGCCGAGCAGCGAGCGTCCGGCGGCCCGGCGGGCCAGGAAGGCCGGCAGGTGGTCCCGGATGTCGGACAGCACGGCGGCGGCGTCGCCCCGGCGGGGCAGCCGCTCGTGCGCGAGCACCCGGCCGCGCAGGTCGAGCAGCGCGAAGGTGAGGAAGGGGACGCCGATGTGCACCCCGCAGGCGAGGTGGTGGCGGCTGTCCACGTCGAGCGGCAGCTGCGGCCGGCCGGCCCGGGGCGGTCCGTCCGGCGCGGGCAGTTCGCGGACCAGGCCGAGGCCGATCAGGTCGGTGGTGTGCCGGGAGACGGCCGCCGGGCTGAGCCCGGTGACCCGTCCGACGGCGCTCCGGGCCAGCGGTCCGGCGGCCAGGACGGCGCGCAGCACCGCCCCGGCGCCGCCGCCCTCGGCGGGCTGCGGCGCCCGGGCCGGCGTGGGGGGAGCGACCAGAGAGAGCATGCGGTCGATGCTCCCAGCAGGGTGTTGCACGGGCGTGGCGGCGGCGTGACGGGGCCCGGGTGCCGTCAAGAGCTCGCTAAGACTGGTCGTACGTGTCACCTGATCAGCGGATTCCCGGCCGGGCGGCCGTACGCTCGGGAGAGACGAACAGGTGTCCGGGGGCGTGGCCCACCGGCCTGACCAAGAATGGTGCGCATGGCACGCGGCAGGTTGCGGATCTACCTCGGGGCTGCACCCGGCGTCGGCAAGACGTACGCGATGCTCGCCGAGGCGCACCGGCGGGTGCTGCGCGGCACCGACGTGGTGGTCGGCTTCGTCGAGCACCACGGGCGGGACCGGACCGAGGAGCTGATCGAGGGTCTGGAGCCGGTGCCGCGCCGGGAGCTGACGTACCGGGGGGTGACCCTGGGCGAGCTGGACCTGGACGCGGTGCTGCGCCGGCGGCCCGCCGTCGCGCTGGTGGACGAGCTGGCCCACACCAACGTGCCGGGCAGCCGTAACGCCAAGCGCTGGCAGGACGTCGAGGAGCTGCTGGCGGCCGGGATCGACGTGGTGTCGACCGTCAACATCCAGCACCTGGAGTCGCTCGGCGACGTGGTCGAGGGCATCACCGGGGTCCGCCAGCGGGAGACCGTGCCGGACGAGGTGGTCCGGCGGGCCGACCAGATCGAGCTGGTCGACATGTCGCCCCAGGCGCTGCGGCGTCGGCTGGCGCACGGCAACGTCTACCCGCCGGACCGGATCGACGCCTCGCTGGCGAACTACTTCCGGCCCGGCAATCTCACCGCGCTGCGCGAGCTGGCGCTGCTGTGGACCGCCGACCGGGTGGACGAGTACCTCCAGCGCTACCGGGCCGAGCACGGCATCGAGGGCACCTGGCAGGCCCGGGAGCGGATCGTGGTCGGCCTGACCGGCGGTCCGGAGGGTGCCACCCTGGTCCGGCGGGCGGCCCGGATCGCCGACCGGGCCTCCGGCGGTGAGCTGCTCGCGGTGCACATCGCCCGCTCGGACGGGCTGGCCGGACAGAGCGGCTCCCCGCAGATCCTGATCGAGCAGCGGGCGCTCACCGAGAGCCTCGGCGGGAGCTTCCACACCGTGCTCGGCGACGACCCGGCGGCGGCCCTGCTGGACTTCGCCCGCGGGGTGAACGCCACCCAGATCGTGCTCGGCAGCAGCCGCCGCCGGGCCTGGCAGTACCTGTACGGCCCCGGGGTGGGGGCCACCGTCACCCGGGAGAGCGGTGACATCGACGTGCACACGGTCACCCACGAGCAGGTCGCGATGGGCCGGGGCCGGGTGCCCCGCCGCAAGGTCACCGACCTGGGCCGGACCAGGACGGTGCTGGGCTGGCTGATCGGGGTCGGCGGCCCGCCGCTGCTCACCCTGCTGCTGACCCAGGTGCACGGCCTCGGGCTCTCCACCGACATGCTGCTCTTCCTCAGCCTGACCGTGTGCGCGGCGCTGGTCGGCGGGCTGTTCCCGGCGATCGCCTCCGCCCTGGTCAGCTCCTCGGCGCTGAACTACTACTTCGCGCCGCCGATCCACACCTTCACCATCTCCGAGCCGCAGAACATCCTGGCGGTGGCGATCTTCACGGCGGTCGGCATCGCGGTCGCCTCGGTGGTCGACCTGGCCGCCAGGCGCACCCAGCAGGCCGCCCGGGGCCAGGCCGAGGCCCAGTCGCTGAGCGCGCTGGCCGGCACCGTGCTGCGCGGCGCCCCGGGCGGCGACGGCCTGCTCACCGCGCTGCTGGACCAGGTCAGGGAGACCTTCCAGCAGGACTCCGCCGCCCTGCTGGAACGGGCCGACGACCACGCACCGTGGCAGGCGGCGGCCGCCCGCGGCCCGCACCCGCCGGCCCGGCCGGAGGACGGCGACGTGGACGTGCCGGTCGGCGACCACCTCGCCCTGGTGCTGCGCGGCCGGGTGCTGCCCGCCGCCGACCGCCGCCTGCTCGGCGCGTACGCGGCCCAGGGCGCGGCCCTGCTGGAGCGCCGCAGACTGGCCGGGGAGGCCGCCGCCGCCCGCCGGGAGGCCGAGGGCAACCGGATCAGGACCGCCCTGCTGGCCGCCGTCTCGCACGACCTGCGCACCCCGCTGGCCGGGATCAAGGCGGCGGTCACCTCGCTGCGCGCGGACGACGTGGAGTGGAGCCCGGAGGACGAGGCCGAGCTGCTGGAGGGCATCGAGACCGGGGCCGACCGGCTGGACCACCTGATCAACAACCTGCTGGACATGAGCCGCCTGCAGACCGGCACGGTGGCCCCGCTGATCCGCGACACCGACTTGGACGAGGTGGTCCCGTACGCGCTCGGCGGGGTGCCGCCGGGCTCGGTCCGGCTCGACGTGCCGGAGTCGCTCGCCATGGTGCGGGCCGACGGCGGGCTGCTGGAGCGGGCGCTGGCCAACCTGGTGGAGAACGCCGTCAAGTACAGCTCCGACGTGCTGGTGCGGGCCGCCGTGATCGACCGCCCGGGCGCCGCCCGGCAGGTCGAGGTGCGGATAGTGGACCGTGGCCCCGGTGTGCCGGAGGACGCCAAGGAGCGGATCTTCGCTCCGTTCCAGCGGTACGGCGACGCCCCGCGCGGCGCGGGCGTCGGGCTCGGCCTGGCCGTGGCCCGCGGCTTCGTCGAGGCGATGGGCGGCACCCTGGCCGCCGAGGACACCCCCGGCGGCGGGCTGACCATGGTGGTCGTGCTGCCCGCCGCCGTACCCGAACCCACTCCTGACGGAAAGGCGGAGCCCGTATGACCCGGGTCCTCGTCGTGGACGACGAACCGCAGATCGTCCGCGCCCTGGTGATCAACCTCAAGGCCCGGAAGTACGAGGTGGACGCCGCCCATGACGGCGCGTCGGCCCTGGAGCTGGCCGCTGCCCGGCACCCCGACGTGGTGCTGCTCGACCTCGGCCTGCCGGACCTGGACGGGGTCGACGTGATCCGCGGTCTGCGCGGCTGGACCAGGGTGCCGATCATCGTGCTGTCCGCCCGGCACAGCTCGGACGAGAAGGTCGAGGCGCTGGACGCCGGGGCCGACGACTACGTCACCAAGCCGTTCGGCATGGACGAGCTGCTGGCCCGGATGCGGGCCGCGATCCGGCGGGCCGAACCGGTGGTCGGCGGGGACGAGTCGACCGTGGTGACCGAGGGCTTCACGGTCGACCTGGCCGCCAAGAAGGTCAACCGGGACGGCACCGACGTCCGCCTCACCCCGACCGAGTGGCACCTCCTGGAGGTCCTGGTCCGCAACGCCGGCCGACTGGTCAGCCAGACTCAGCTGCTGCAGGAGGTCTGGGGCCCGGCCTACCGCACCGAGACCAACTACCTGCGGGTCTACCTGGCGCAACTGCGCCGCAAACTGGAGACGGACCCGAGCCGGCCCAGGCACTTCATCACCGAGCCCGGCATGGGCTACCGCTTCGAGCCCTGACAGCCCGGCGGGCCCCGCCAATGGTGGTGGGCTGAGAGCGGTGCCCGGCTTGGTCTTCGCCGTGAGGTCCCCGCCGGAGGCGGTGGGTGTGGTCGTTCGGTGGGCTGAGAGCGGTGCCCGGCTCGGTGTTCACCGTGAGGTCCTCGCCGGAGGTGGCGGGTGTGGTCGTTCGGTGGGCTGAGACCGGTGCCCGGCTCGGTCTTCGCCGCGAGGTCCCCGCCGGAGGCGGCTTGGACTGACGTTCGGTGAGCTGAAACCGGTACCCTTCCGACATGAGTGGTGACAACAGCAGCGAGCAGCCGCAGGGCCGGTTCCGCCGCATGATCAGCCGCCTCACCTCCTCCTCCGAGGAGCTGGACGCGGAAGAGCTGCGGCAGGACACGGCGGAGTCGGGCTGCACTCCGATCGCCAGCTGCGGGGACCGTGAGATGGTCACCGTGGCCGGGACCCTGCGGACCGTTACCCTCCGCCCCCGGGCCGGGGTCCCCGCCCTGGAGGCCGAGCTCTTCGACGGCAGTGACGCGCTGGACGTGGTGTGGCTCGGCCGCCGTTCGATCATCGGTATAGAGCCGGGCCGTCGGCTCATCGCCACCGGCCGGATCAGTCACGCACGCGGGCGCCGCGTGCTGTTCAACCCCCGCTACGAACTGCGTCCGGCCGGACACGGGAGCGAGTGAGTGTGACCAACCTGCCCGGCGGCGACCCCGCCGCCCAGCTCGACCTGGCCCAGCCCGTTCCCGCCGCCCTGACGGCGGAGCAGGAGCGGGCCGGGCGCGAGGCCGCCTCGAAGGAGGCGGCCGACACGGTGCTGAAGGCCTTCGGCGGCGTCCGGGGCATGATCGACATGACCCTGCCCGGTCTGCTCTTCATCATCACCTTCAACATCACCCACGAGGTGG
Source organism: Kitasatospora sp. NPDC101801 (assembly GCF_044766665.1). Lineage (NCBI taxonomy): Bacteria > Bacillati > Actinomycetota > Actinomycetes > Kitasatosporales > Streptomycetaceae > Kitasatospora > Kitasatospora sp. NPDC101801. The sequence continues at coordinate 3,782 of NZ_JBIWML010000068.1, read as the reverse complement.
CCCCGGCCGCCTGGGCGGCGCTCGGGCTGAGCCTGCTGTTCGTGGTGGTCCGGCTGTTCCGCCGGGAGACCGTCCAGCACGCCTTCAGCGGTGTGTTCGGGGTCGCCCTGGGCGCCTGGATCTCGATGAAGACCGGCAAGGCGGAGAACTTCTACCTGCCCGGCCTGCTCTGGAACGTCGGCTACTGCGTGAGCCTGGCGGTCTCCGCCCTGGTCCGCTGGCCGCTGATCGGGGTGATGCTCGGCCCGATCACCGGCGAGATGTTCACCTGGCGCAAGCAGAACCCGGACCGGCTGGCCGCGTACACCAAGGCCACCTGGGCCTGGGTGGTGATCATGGGCATCAAGCCGCTGATCCTCTTCCCGCTCTACTTCACCGGGAACGTCAACCTGCTCGGCTGGCTGAAGGTCGCGCTGGGCATCCCGCCGCTGCTGCTGGCCATGTACGTGACCTGGCAGATCCTGCTCAAGGCCCCGCCGCCGATCAAGGCGGAGGTCGACGAGGACGAGCAGGCCGAAGAACCGAAGTGACGCCGAAGGGCCCCACCGCAGTGGGGCCCTTCGTCCGTTCGCGTTCCGTTCCCGCTACTGGGCGCCGGAGCCGGCCGAGAGGAGCTCCTCGAGCTCCTCCTCGCGCTCCTGGGCCGCCACGAAGAGCAGCTCGTCGCCGCCCTCCAGGGTGTCGTCCTTGCCCGGCACCAGCACCCGGCCCTCGCGGATGATGGTCACCAGCGCGGTGTCCGGCGGCCAGGCGACGTCCCCGACCCGGGTACCGACCAGCTCGGTGTCGGCCGCCAGGGTCAGCTCGACCAGGTTGGCGTTGCCCTGGCTGAACCGCATCAGCCGGACCAGGTCGCCGACACTGACGGCCTCCTCGACCAGCGCGGACATCAGGCGCGGGGTGGAGACGGCGACGTCCACGCCCCAGGACTCGTTGAACAGCCACTCGTTCTTCGGGTTGTTCACCCGGGCGACCACCCGGGGCACCCCGTACTCGGTCTTGGCCAGCAGCGACACGACCATGTTGACCTTGTCGTCACCGGTGGCGGCGATCACCACGTGGCAGCGCTGCAGGGCGGCCTCGTCCAGCGAGGTGATCTCGCAGGCGTCGGCCAGCAGCCACTCGGCCATCGGGACCCGCTCCACCGAGATGGAGTTCGGGTTCTTGTCGATCAGCAGGACGTCGTGGCCGTTCTCCAGCAGCTCGCCCGCGATCGAACGGCCGACCGCGCCGGCTCCGGCAATGGCGACTCTCATCAGTGCTCATCCTCCTGCGGGCCCTGCGCGAACGCGGCCTCGACGGTGACCAGGTCGGCCCGGCGCAGCATCACGTGCACCAGGTCGCCCTCCTGGACGACGAGTTGAGGGGTCGGCAGGACGCCCTCGCCCAGCCGGGTGAGGAACGCGATCCGGGCCCCGGACGCCTCCTCCAGCGCGGTCAGCTTGTGGCCGACCCAGGACGGCGCGTACGCCACCTCGGCCAGCTGCACGCCGCCGCTCGGGTCCTGCCAGAGCGGTTCGCCGCCGCTGGGCAGCAGCCGGCGCAGCATCTGGTCGGCGGTCCACCGGACGGTGGCCACGGTCGGGATGCCCAGGCGCTGGTAGACCTCGGCGCGACGGGGGTCGTAGATCCGGGCCGCGACGTTCTCCACGCCGAAGTTCTCCCGGGCGACCCGGGCGGCGATGATGTTGGAGTTGTCACCGCTGGAGACCGCGGCGAACGCCCCGGCCTCCTCGATCCCGGCCTCGCGCAGGGTGTCCTGGTCGAAGCCGACCCCGGTCACCCGCCGGCCGTTGAAGTGCGAGCCGAGCCGCCGGAAGGCGGTCGGGTCCTGGTCGACCACGGCGACCGAGTGACCCTGTTTCTCGAGTGCGCGCGCGAGGGCCGAACCCACTCGGCCGCAGCCCATGATGACGATGTGCATCCGGTCCTACCTCTGCCCTATCTGTAGGCCCGTGACCTGCATGTTCATCGTCTCCAGTCCTTCCGCGCCCGTTCGCCGGGCAACATCTAGGCAACGTAACCCGCTGCGAGGGCTGCGGGGCAACACGGTTGTTGCCCGCGAACTCATCATCCGACACGCTAGCCGGTCCGCCGAACGCAAGGTCGAGTACCGTCCGGGTTCGTGCCTCGGACTCCGGGTACAGGTGACCGTACGTGTCCATCGTGACCTTGATGGAACTGTGCCCCATCCGCTTCTGGATCACCTTGGGCGACTCGCCGCCGTCGATCAGCAGCGAAGCGTAGGTGTGCCTGAGCTGGTACGGGATCGTCCCTTCGGGTAGTCCGGCCAGTTCCACCGCCGGACGCCACACACGGGAGAGCGAGCCCCGGTTGTAGGCCCGGTCGGTCTCGGTGGCGAATACAAGACCGTGTACCCCCGGGTACGCCTTCCGGTGGCGCCGCAGAGCCACCAAGACGGTCCACGGCAGTGGGAGAGTCCGGTAGCCAGCCTTCGACTTCGGGGGCCCGAACCGGGGTGACCCGTCGGCCCGCTCCGACCCGGTGAGCTGACGGTCCACCTTGAGCGTGCCAGCGTCCAGGTCGATCCGATCCCACGTCAGGCCCAGCAGTTCGGAGGTTCGCAGGCCCGTACCGGCCTGGACAATCGGCCACGCCTTCATGTGGCCGGGCAGGGCTTCCGACAGGGCCTCTACCTCGTCCACGGTGAGCGGGACGACTTCCTCGTTCTCACAGTCCGGCAGCTGGATTCGTACGACTGGGTTCCGGCCGATCAGCCCATCGTGGACAGCCTCCTCCATGAGGTTCCTGAAGGTGTCGTGAACCAATCGCACCGAGGCCGCGCCGAGTACCTCGGTCAGCGCGTTCATCAGGTCCTGTACGTGCTGCCGCTGGATCTTGTTGATGGCCCAGGCCCCGAGGGTCGGGAAGACATGCAGTTCGAGACGGCTGCGGTAGTTGTCGAACGTGCGCTTCTTTCGGGTGGCCTTCACCGTTCCGAGCCACCGTTCGCCGAAGCTCTGGAGGGTCACCTTTCCCGCGTGGGGGTCGGTGTAGGTGCTGCCGTTGAGCTGTTGCTCAATCTCAGCCTTGAACTCCTGGGCCGCAGCGTGGTGCCCCGTGCGGTTGCCCTGCACCTGTTTGGGACGGTCACCCGGCTTGAACGTCTTCGACTTCTGCGCGCCCGACGGGTCACGCCACATCACGCGATAGGAGTAGTCGGCCTTTCCCTTGGTGCTGGTGTTGAGCTTGCGCTTCTGTATGGATGCCACGTCCTACCGCTCCCCCTGCGCGTTCTGCCACTCAGCGAGCAGGGCGTTCGCCTTGGCCGTGAGCTGCCTGCCGTCCCACAGCCCAAGTTCCTTGGCCCGCTTGATCCGCTCCGACATCGTGGCCTTCCCGATGCCCAATCGGCCGGCCAGCTCTCCCTGTGGGGCGGTGGTTCCCGTGCGCCTCATGCGGGCCAACTCCCCAACCAGCAGGGCGTAATCAAGGTCAGTCCGGCATCGCGCCGGTACGGGCAGAGGGCCCCGGTCCTCCATCTCCAGCACCCAGCTGTCCTCTTGCGCGAGCAGCGCCGCACGGGCCTGGGCCTTGATCTCAGCGAAGGGGATCTGCCGCAGGAGCGCGGCGGGGATGCCGTCCGTCTCCACAGCCTGGGCCATGCCCCTGTCGATCTCCTCGTCCGAGCCTCCGACTGCCAGCCGAACAGAGAGCTCTGTCGGGCTGAACCGCCCCGGGTTCGATAGAGATCTCAGATTATGGTTGTGACCTGCGGTTTTGTGGTGGTGAGGTAGTAGGTTTTCTCGTACTCGACGGGC
>NZ_JBIWML010000067.1:0-20583 GCF_044766665.1 Kitasatospora sp. NPDC101801 | reverse complement strand
TTCCAGCAAGTTTCAAGGGTCTTGCAGAAACGAAACACCCCACGCTGACGGTGCATCACCGGCGCGTCCCCGGAACGGGATCGGCACCCCCCCCCCCCCCCCCCCCCCGCGCCCCCCCCCCCCCCCCCCGCCCCCCCCCCCCCCCCCCCACCCCCCACCCCCCCCCCCCCCCCCCCCCCCCCCCCACCCCCCCCCCCCCCCCCCCCCCCCACCCCCCCCCCCCCCCCCCGGCCCCCGCCCCCCCCCGGCCCCCCCGCCACGGGAAGCGTCCCCCTTCGGGCCCCGTCGTACCCGTCACACCGTCGGCCGGACGCACCGGTCCGGGCCGTACCGGTCCAACGCCCGCACCGAACCTCACTCGGATAGGTGACACTGCCGGCCGCCGCCGACACGCTCCGGGGCTTCGTTGCCCGCGTCCCGGCCCACCGGTACCAAGGGACCCGACCGCATCCGCGAACGAAGGGCGCCCGCCGTGACCGTTCCCGCACCGCACGTCCGCGCCCTGGTCCACCCGGTCCACCCGCGGCACCCGCACCGGCGCGCCGAGCGGGTGCCCCGCCGCCCGCACCCGGTCGGCGAGCTGACCCCGCGTCACCCGCGCGGCGCCTGCGCACCGGCCAGGACCGGGCAGAGCGTGCTGGCCGCGCGGTTCGCCCACCGACTGGTCGAGGTGCTCACTGGCCACCGGCCGGCCGGGCAGCTCCAGCGGCACACCAGCCTGCCGGGCTACCAGCAGCTCACCGCCCTGGTCCGGACCGGCCCGCTCCGGCCGCGCGGCCGGCTGACCGCGCACCGGCTGGGCCGGGTCTACGACTCCGCCCCGACCGCCCGGGCCCTGGAGGTCTGCGTCCGGGTCGAGTTCGGGCCCCGGCACCACATGGTGGCCTTCCGGCTGGAACGCCACCGCCGGACCGAGCAGTGGCAGTGCACCGCCGTGGAGGCCCGCTGACGAAACGTCAGGAGGCGCGGGGCGTGAGCCCCGCGCCTCCTGGCACCAACCGGTACGACTACTTCCGGCGACGGCCCTTGGCGGCCCGCGCGGCCTTGCGGCGCTCGGCCCGGGTCAGCCCGTCGCCCTCCTCGCCGGCCAGGGTGTCCTCGAAGTCGCCCTCGACCACGGTGTCGTCGCCGTCCACCGACGGGGCGGTGTAGTGCAGCCGCTGCGGCTTCGGGGCCTCCAGGCCCTTGGCCTTGATCTCCGGGCGGGACGCGGCGGCGTCCTTCTCCAGCTTCGCCAGGGTCTCCTCGGCGTCCGCCAGCGGGACCTCCTCGACCTGCTGCTCGACCTGGACCTCCAGGTTGAACAGGTAGCCGACGGACTCCTCCTTGATGCCCTCCATCATGGCGCCGAACATGTCGAAGCCCTCGCGCTGGTACTCGACCAGCGGGTCTCGCTGGGCCATCGCCCGCAGGCCGATGCCCTCCTGGAGGTAGTCCATCTCGTAGAGGTGCTCGCGCCAGCGGCGGTCCAGCACCGAGAGCACCACCCGGCGCTCCAGCTCACGCATGATCTCGGAGCCGAGCTGGTCCTCGCGGGCGCCGTACTGCGCCTGGATGTCCTCCTGGAGCACCTTGGTGAGGAACTCCGAGGTCAGACCGGCCGGGCCGCCGGCCTCCTCCTCGAGCTCCTCCAGGTCCAGGGTGAGCGGGTAGAGCTGCTTGAGCGCGGTCCACAGCTTGTCGAGGTCCCAGTCGTCCTCGAAGCCCTCGCCGGTGGCGGCACCGACGTACGCGGCGACGGTGTCGTCCATGAAGTGGCCGACCTGCTCCTGCAGGTCCTCGCCCTCCAGGACGCGGCGGCGCTCGCCGTAGATGACCTCGCGCTGACGGTTCAGCACCTCGTCGTACTTCAGGACGTTCTTGCGGATCTCGAAGTTCTGCTGCTCGACCTGGGTCTGCGCCGAGGCGATGGCGCGGGTGACCATCTTGGACTCGATCGGCACGTCCTCCGGCACGTTGGCCATCGCGAGCACGCGCTCGACCATGCCGGCCTTGAAGAGCCGCATCAGGTCGTCGCCGAGCGAGAGGTAGAACCGGGACTCGCCCGGGTCGCCCTGGCGGCCGGAGCGGCCGCGCAGCTGGTTGTCGATCCGGCGGGACTCGTGGCGCTCGGTGCCGAGCACGTAGAGGCCGCCGATGCTCTGGACCTCCTCCTGCTCCGCCTTGACCGCGGCCTTGGCCTTCTCCAGCGCGGCCGGGAAGGCGGCCTCGTACTCGTCCGGGGTGTCCAGCTCGGTCAGACCGCGCTGGGCCAGCTCGGCGGCCGCGAGGTGCTCGGCGTTGCCGCCGAGCATGATGTCGGTGCCACGGCCGGCCATGTTGGTGGCCACCGTGACGGCGCCCTTGCGGCCGGCCTGGGCGACGATCTGCGCCTCGCGCTCGTGGTGCTTGGCGTTCAGCACCTCGTGCGGCACGCCGCGCTTGCGCAGCTCCTGGGAGAGGTACTCGGACTTCTCCACCGAGACGGTGCCGACCAGGATCGGCTGGCCCTTCTCGTGCTTCTCGACGATGTCCTCGACCACGGCGGCGAACTTGGCCGGCTCGGACTTGTAGATCAGGTCGGGCTGGTCGATCCGCAGCGGGTTCTTGTTGGTCGGGATCGGCACCACGCCGAGCTTGTAGATCTGGTGGAACTCGGCCGCCTCGGTGGTGGCCGTACCGGTCATGCCGCCGAGCTTGTCGTACAGCCGGAAGAAGTTCTGCAGGGTGACGGTGGCCAGCGTCTGGTTCTCGTTCTGGACCTCCACCCCTTCCTTGGCCTCGATCGCCTGGTGCATGCCCTCGTTGTAGCGACGGCCCGCGAGCATGCGGCCGGTGTGCTCGTCGACGATCATGACCTCGCCGTTCATCACGACGTAGTCCTTGTCGTTCTTGTAGAGCTCCTTGGCCTTGATCGCGTTGTTCAGGAAGCCGACCAGCGGGGTGTTCACCGACTCGTAGAGGTTGTCGATGCCGAGGTAGTCCTCGACCCGGCTGACGCCCTCCTCCAGCACGCCGACGGTGCGCTTCTTCTCGTCCACCTCGTAGTCGCGGTCGCGCTTGAGGCGCTGCACCAGCTTGGCGAAGTCGGCGTACCACTTGGTCGCCTGGTCGGCCGGGCCGGAGATGATCAGCGGCGTACGGGCCTCGTCGATCAGGATCGAGTCGACCTCGTCGACCACGGCGAAGTTGTGGCCGCGCTGCACCAGCTCGTCCTGCGACCACGCCATGTTGTCGCGCAGGTAGTCGAAGCCGAACTCGTTGTTGGTGCCGTACGTGATGTCCATCGCGTACTGGCGCTTGCGCTCGGCGGGCGACATGTTGCCGAGGATCACGCCGACCTCGAGGCCGAGGAAGCGGTGCACCCGGCCCATCCACTCCGAGTCACGCTCGGCGAGGTAGTCGTTCACCGTGATCAGGTGGACGCCCTTGCCGGTCAGCGCGTTCAGGTACGCGGGCAGCGTGCCGACCAGGGTCTTGCCCTCGCCGGTGCGCATCTCGGCGACGAAGCCGAAGTGCAGGGCCGCGCCACCCATCAGCTGGACGTCGTAGTGCCGCTGACCGAGCACGCGCTTGGCCGCCTCGCGGACGGTGGCGAACGCCTCGGGGAGGATGTCGTCGAGCGTCTCGCCGTCCGCCAGCCGCTGCTTGTACTCGTCGGTCAGAGCGCGCAGCTCGTCGTCCGTGAGGTTGACGAAGTCCTCTTCGATGGAGTTGACCTGGGCGGCAATCCGCTGCAGCTTGCGAAGGGTCTTACCCTCGCCGGCGCGCAGGATCTTGTCGAAGACGGACACTTGGGCGGGCTCCTTGCCTGGATCGGCTCTGGACGACTGCACGGTGGGGTCGACCCCACCGCACGGGCCATCGTATGCGAGGAGTCCAACGCGCCGGGAGGTGCGTCAGCACGGTAATACCGTGTCACCCGTGGGAGCACAACCCCTGATAGGCCCCGACGGGGGACAAAACGGGCCACCGCGCCTGCCCCTCGCGCTCGTTGTTACGTACAAGTCGGGTCCTTGGTTCCCGGCCCCGCACTGTCGGACCCGGGATCTACGCTGCTGGGCATGACCGCCCCGAGCTCTCCCGCCCCGACCGTCGAACTCTCCGCCGACGACGCCCGCCGGATCGCCCTGCGCGCCCAGGGGCTGCTCGGCGCCCCGGACCGCCGGGCCGGGGTCCGGGGCGTGCTGCGCCACCTCGGAGCGGTCCAGCTGGACACCATCTCGGTGCTGGCCCGCTCGCACGAGCTGGTGCCGTACGCCCGGCTCGGCGCGGTCGGCCGCCCGGCGGTCGAGTCGGCGTACTGGGGCTCGGCGGCCACCTTCGAGTACTGGTCGCACGCGGCCTGCGTCCTGCCGATCGAGGAGTGGCCGCTGTTCGCCTTCCGCCGCCGGGGGTACCGGGCCCGGGGCCACCTGTGGGGCGGCGAGGTCACCGAGGCGACCTACCGGCGGGTGCTCGACCGGCTGCGCGCGGAGGGCCCGCTGACCTCCACCGAGCTGGGCGGCGCGAAGAAGACCTCGGAGTGGTGGGACTGGTCCGACACCAAGATCGCGGTGGAGCGGGCGCTCGCCTTCGGCGACGTGGTCTGCACCGAGCGGCGGAGCTGGAAGCGGGTCTACGCGGCGGCCGAACAGGCCGTCCCCGCCGAGCTGTTCGGCCAGGACCCGACCGACCAGGAGTGCGTCCGGCAGCTGATCACCCAGGCCGGGGCGGCCCTCGGGGTGGCCACCCGGGCCGACCTGATGGACTACCACCGGCTGACGGCCGCGCACTTCGACGCCGCGCTGCCCGAGGCCGGTCTGGTCCCGGTCACGGTGGCCGGCTGGGGCGCCCCCGCCTGGGCCGACCCGGCGGCGCTGGCGACCGCCCCGCGCGGGCGGCACCGCACCACGCTGCTCTCGCCCTTCGACTCGCTGGTCTGGGACCGCGCCCGCACCGAGCGGATCTTCGACATGGCGCACCGGCTGGAGGCGTACACGCCCAGGCACAAGCGGGTGCACGGCTACTTCGCGATGCCGCTGCTGGCCGGCGGCCGGCTGGTCGGCCGGGTCGACCCGGCCCGCGAGGGCCGCACCCTGGTGGCCCGTCAGGTCTCGCTGACCTCGCCCCGGCACGTCGGGGCGCTGGCCGAGGCGCTGCGCGAGGCCGCCTCCTGGGTCGGCTGCACCGCGGTCCGGGTGGAGGCGCTGCACGACGAGGCGCTGCGCCCGGCGGTGGAGAAGCTGCTCTCCTGACGGTTGGTCGGATCGGGTGATCTTCCCGGGCCGGGCGTGTCATCGGTGATCAGAGGCCGTTGCCCCCTGGTGTCCACTCCCCGACCGCTTGGAGCAACGATGGGTCCGACCCTGCACCCCGCCCGGGCCTGGCTGAGCCGCCGTGCCCTGCTCGGCACCGCCGCCGCCGCGACCGCGGCGGGCGCCGTCGGCTTCGCCCCCCGATCCGTGGCCGCACCCCGGTCGCCGGCCGACGAGGCGGTCAGCCGGGCGCTGGCCCGCGAGATGCTGATGGTCGCCGAGGACGAGCGGACCGACCTCACCCTGGAGTACCTGAAGATCCTGATCGACGGTCAGCTCCCGCCCGGCACCGCCACCACCGGCGGCAGGCGCAAACGCGTCCTGGTGGTCGGGGCCGGCGTCGCCGGGCTGACCACGGCCACCCTACTCAAGCGGGCCGGGCACGAGGTGGTGGTCATCGAGGCCAACGGCAGCCGGGTCGGCGGCCGGATCAAGACCTTCCGCGGCATGTTCGCCGACTCCCGGCAGTACGCCGAGGCCGGCGCGATGCGGCTGCCGGACTTCCACCCGCTGGTGCTCGCGCTGGCCGACAAGCTGGGCCTGAAGCGGCAGTTGTTCTACAACGCCGACATCACCCCGGGCACCCGCCCGATCGGCGCGGTGCCCCCGGTGACGCACCGCTCGTTCACCGGCGAGACCTGGACCAACGGCCCCGCACGGGAGTTCCGGCCGCCGACCCCCAACTTCCGCGCCCTGCTGGCGGTCAACGGCCTCCAGGTCACCAAGGCGGCCTACAACCAGTCCCCCACCGAGGTGAATCGTTCCTTCGGCGCCCGGTTCGACACCACCGCCGCCCAGGCGGTCGACGCCGCCTTCGCCAAGGTCACCGTGGGCCCCGGCGACATCCGGCAGCGGCTGGACGGCTGGACCGGGATCTTCCAGCAGTACGGCTACCACTCCACCCGGCAGTTCCTGCGCGAGGAGGCCGGCTGGGACCCGGCCTCGGTGCAGGCCGCCGGGACGCTGGAGAACATGACCTCCCGGCTGCACTACTCGCTGATCCCGACCCTGATCGACCGCGCGGTGATCAGCCCGACCAACCGCTACTGGGAGCTGGAGGGCGGCATCGACACCCTGACCACCAAGCTGGCCGAGCCGCTGAAGGCCGAGCTGCGGATGGGCCGCCGGATGACCCGGCTGACCCAGCAGGCCGGCGGGGTCCGGATCGAGACGACGGCCGAGACCGGCGACGAGGAGTCCCCCGACGGCGCGCCGACCGACCCGACCGAGGTGTTCGAGGGCGACTACGCGATCGTCACCATCCCGTTCAGCGCGCTGCGGTTCTGCAAGATCGAGCCGCTGATGTCCTACCCGAAGCGCCGCGCGGTGACCGAGCTGCACTACGACTCGGCGACCAAGGTGCTGCTGGAGTTCCGCACCCGGTTCTGGGAGCACGGCCCCTGCGGCTTCGCCGGCGGCGGCTGCGCCTCGGACAGCGCCAGCCGGTTCACCTACTTCCCCTCGAACGCGCCGGACGGCTCCCCGGGCGGGGTGGTGCTGGCCGCGTACTCCTGGGCGGACGACGCGATGCGCTGGGACGCGCTGACCCCGGGCGAGCGGTACGCCTTCGCGCTGAACGACCTGGAGCGGATGTTCGGCCCGCAGGTCCGCCGCGAGTTCACCGGCGTCGGCGTCACCCAGTCCTGGGCCAGGGCCCGCTACGCGCTGGGCGAGGCGGTCATCGCGACGCCCGGCCAGCTGCACGAGCTCCACCCGGCCGCCCGGCTGCCGGAGGGCCGGGTGCACTTCGCCGGCGAGCACACCAGCCTGAAGCCGGCCTGGATCGAGGGCGCGCTGGAGTCCGCCGTGCGCACCTTCCTCGAGGTCAACGCCCGCTGACGGACCGTCGGATCCTGGGGGTCGGGGCTACCCGATCTCCAGGATCTTCTCCCGCATCGCGTAGACCACGGCCTCCATCCGGGAGTGCAGCTGGAGCTTCTCCAGGATGTTCCGGACGTGGTTCTTCACCGTGTTCTCGCTGATGAAGAGCTCCTTGGCGATCTCCCGGTTGTTCATCCCGGTGGCGACCAGCTTGAGCACCTCCAGCTCACGGTCGGTCAGCCGCGGTGCGGGCACCAACTCCCGGTCGTCCGAACGCCGTTGGATCATCGACTTGAACTCGGTGAGCAGCTTGGAGGCCATCGCCGGGCTGATCTGCGACTGCCCGTCGGCGACCGCCCGGATCGCGGTGGCCACCTCGTCGGTGGAGATCTCCTTGAGCAGGTAGCCGGTGGCCCCCGCCTTGATCGCCTCGTAGAGGTCGGCTTCCTCGTCGCTTATCGTCAGCATGATGATCTTGGTGCTGGGCACCACGTCCTTGATCGCGGTGCAGGCCTCGATGCCGCTCCGCCGGGGCATCCGGACGTCCATCAGGATGATGTCCGGCAGCAGGTCGGCCGCCTTCACCACCGCCTCGGCGCCGTCCCCCGCCTCGCCGACGACCCGGATGTCCTCCTCCTCGGCCAGCACGATCTCCAGGCCTCGTCGGAACAGGGCGTGGTCGTCCACCACCAGCACCCGGATCGGTTCGGCCCGGCGCGGCGGATAGTCCGCCTCCCGGGCCTGTTCGGTCGTCAGACCGAATCGCTCCCCCATCCGTGCCTCCCCGTGACCGGTCGTGTCCGGCCATCATTCCACGAAGCGCCGTCCCCGATCACCCTCCGCCGTCGAGCCGCCCAGCTGGGTGACCCCCGGCGGCCGAAGCCGCCGGGGGTCACCCGTTCACCGACTGCTGTTCGGTTGTCGCCACAGAGCCCGGTCAGTCCTCGTCGGGCCCGCCGATGGCGCCACCGGCGCCACCCACCTCACCGACGGTCGAACCGTCCGTGGTCAGGTGGATCACGCCGTAGTGGTAGCCGTGCCGCCGGTAGACCACGCTCGGCAGGCCGCTGTCCTTCTCGACGAAGAGGTAGAAGTCGTGGCCGACCAGCTCCATCTCGAACAGCGCCTGGTCCAGCGCCATCGGTGCGGCGCCGTGCGTCTTCTCACGGACGACGAGCGGGCCGTCGCCCTCCACCTCCAGAGATCCCATCATGGTCTTGCGAACGGCGCCGTTGGCCCCGGCACCCGGCGACTCCGCCTCGGGGAGCGCGGCCAGCGCGGCCGTCGCCTCCGCGACGCTGATCGGGGTACGGCCGTTGCCGCCCTTGTGCACCCGGCGCCGGTCGGCCGACTTGCGCATCTGCGCGTCGAGCTTCGCCGAGGCCAGGTCGAGCGCCGCGTAGGGGTCCGCGGCGGCGGCCTCGGCCCGGATCACCGGGCCACGGGTACGGAGGGTGATCTCGACCCGCTCGGACCGGTCGGCCTGACGCGGGTTGTGTTCCTTGGACACCTCGACGTCGAGGCTGATCACCTTGTCGTCGAACTTCTGGACCTTCTCCAGCTTCTCGGCCACGTGCTCGCGGAACCTCTTGGGCACCTCGGTCTTGCGGCCCTTGACGACGATGTCCACGCAGAACTCCGATCCCTTGTGCTGACGCCGATCCGGAGTGCTCACCGGACCGGACTGAGACCCAGCCGGACCAACCTCTCCCTCGCCGACCCGCGGTTCGCCGGGAGCGGCGAGTGCGACTGGCCCTCACCTCACTTCCTCCCCACCAGGAAGGCTTGAAACCCCTTGGAGCCTTATCGAACACCTCACACCGGGATTTCGCCTCCCCAGCCTTGTGCCGGTCGAACAACGTAGTGACGCGGTGCTGGCGGTACGGCTGTTCCACCTTGTTTACCCCCCTGCGGGTGAAACATCGGCGAACGCCTGGACAACACCCCCAGGGCGGACCACCGTTTGGCCCAGCCACATCCGGGGAGGCCGCCATCGCCGTCCATCTCCTGTTCGAACTGCTCGACCTGCTGCTGCCCACCACCTGCGCGGGCTGCCGCACCGGCCGGACGCAGCTCTGCCCCGCCTGCCGCACCGCGCTGGCGGCCACCAGGCCCGGGCCCGCCGGGCCGCAGCCGGCCCCGCCGGGGCTGCCACCGCTGCACGCGGCGGGCCCGTACGCGGACCCGGTCAGGCGGTTGCTGATCGCCCACAAGGAGCGCGGGGCGCTGCGGCTGGCCGGGCCGCTCGGGCGGGCGCTGGCCCGCGCCGTGCACCCGCTGCTGGACGGCCGGCCGGTGCTGCTGGTGCCGATGCCCTCGACCCGGCGCTCGGTCCGGGCCCGGGGGCACGATCCGACCCTGCGGCTGGCCCGGGCCGCCGCCCGGGAGCTGCGCCGGGGCGGGCATCCGGTCCGGGCCGCGCCGGTGCTCCGGCACGGCCGCGCGGTGGCCGACCAGTCGGGGCTGACCGCCGCGCAGCGCCGGACCAACCTGCACGGCGCGCTGGTGCCCGGACCCGGCGCCGCCCGGCTGCTGACCGGCCGTCAGCCGGTGCTGGTGGACGACCTGGTGACCACCGGCGCCACGCTGGTCGAGGCGGCCCGGGCACTCGGCGCGCTCGGGCACCCGCCCCGGGGCGCCGCCACGGTCGCGGCGGCGGTCCGCAGGCGTCAGCCCGGGTAGCTGAAGGACCAGGCCTCGGGCTTGCTCGGGACCTCGCGCCACTGGTTGCCGACCAGCCGGTAGATCTGGTGGCCGCCCGAGGTGGCGAGCACCGGGGGCACCTTGTCCGACCGGTCGCCGCGCGCCTCGGTGGCGGAGACCGAGGACATCGAGTCCCCGCCCTGGAGCACGAAGTCGGAGTTGACCGAGCCGTCGATGCCGAAGTAGTGCAGCTGCTGGAGCTTGCCGTCCTCCTTGCCGAGCACCAGCAGCTGGTCGGTGTCGGCCCAGGAGACCGAGACCACGTCGCTGAGCATGGTGCCGACCGGCCGGAGCTCGGTCACCGTGGCCACCGGCGCGGTCCGGGTGCCGGCGTGCTCGACCCGCCCGATCAGCAGGCTCTGGCGGTTGGCCTCGGTCACCACCAGCGCGATCCTGGTCCCGTCCGAGGCCACCTTGAGCGAGGTCACGCTGCGGCCGCCGAGCCCGTCGATCCGGACGGGCACCAGGGTCCGGCCCCGGATCACCGTCACCTGGGAGCCGCCCGGGTGACGGTCCACCACCCAGAGCGAGCCGCGCCCGTCCCAGCTCGGCGAGGTCAGCCCGCTGTCCGCCCCGACCCACTGGCTGGTGATCACCGAGGTGCCGAGCTTGCCGCCCTCGGTCACCCAGAGCTCCTTGCGGTTGGCACTGACCAGGGCGGCCTCGGTGCCGTCGCGGCGGACCGCGAAGCCGTCCGGCCGCAGCGGCTTCTCCAGGCCCAGGTCGCCCGCCATCGGCGCGCCCTTGGCCTTGGGGTCCAGGTCGTTGGTGGCCTGGGTCAGCTGCCCGTTCCCCAGCAGGTAGTACTGCTGGGTCCCGGCCGACCCGCCGGCCAGCGCGCCGGGCGCGATCTGGGCGGTGCGGGCCGCGTCGGTCTGGCAGCCGCCCCGTTCGCCGTTCAGGTCCAGCCGGACCAGCTGGGACTTGCCCTGCAGGTCCGAGAGGGTGTGGAAGAGCTGGGCGGCCATCTGCTGGCAGCGCGGCTGGATGCCGCCGAAGTCCGGCACGCTGATGTGCACGGCGGCCACGCCGCCGTCGTTCACCGTGACGGTGTCCAGGATCCTGGTGGTCTTGTCGAAGACCGGGTCGACCACCTTGCCGAGCCAGCTCGAAGGCCCCTCGACCAGCGCCTTGGCGGCGGAGGTGAACGGGTCTATTCGGCGCCGCAGGTAGACCGGGTCCGGCACCAGGACCGGGGACTGCCGGTCGCTCCACGGGTCCTCGGCGGACGGGTAGTAGAGGTCGACGGACCGGTAGCCGTTCTTGAACATGGTCTGATCGATGATCAGACCGTCCGGGAGCTGGTCGATCCGCCACTGCCCCTTGTTCTTGCCCTCGGACTCCTTGACAAAGGTGAACGTCTTCGAGAACTGGGGGTCGCGGTCCGCCCGGTAGGCGTGCTTGCCGTCGAGGACGGCGACCTGATCGCCGGTCACCTTGATGGTGGCCGCGGTCTCGCCGCCCTCCAGGGTGTCCCGGGCCGGCGCGGCGCGCAGCACCACCACCCCGGCGTCCGGGTTCCACGTCTTGGCGGCCGCCGCGGTCAGGTACTGGCCGGCCGTGCGGTAGTCGGTCTCGTCCGCGTTGGCCGCGTCCAGGAAGCCCGCCAGCAGGCTGTCCGGCCCGTCACCGGGGTGCGGGGCGATCGGGAAGACCCGGACCTGGAGGTTCTCCGAGCCGGCCGCCTGCGGGAGCTCGACGCGCTCCGGCGGCCCGTCGGAGGGCATCGCCACGCAGCCCGCGGTGAGCGTCGAGACGATCACCATGCCGAGCGCGCCCACGGCCCGTCGGTCAGTCCTGTCCGTCCTCGGCACGCCCGGCCCCCTCCGTCTCGCTCTGGTCGGCGTCCTCACCGGACGCCTTCGGCGCAGCGGGCGGCCGGACCGCCGATCGGTCCACCACCACCTGTGCACCGGTCGCACCGTACCCCGCCGCGGCGGCCCGGACGTCCGAGGGGTCGGAGACCGGTGCGGTCGGCACCTTGCCGAGGCCGGGGCCGATGCTCAGCACCCCGCCGAGCCCGCTGCCGAAGCCACTGGTGGGCGTCTCCGGGGTCTCCGGCACCTCGCCACCGGGCTCCCCCGCCACGGTCAGTGCGGTGGCCCCGGCCGGCCGGGCGCGCCGGTAGGGGGCGCCCGTGGAGTTCAGGCCGCGGTTGTGCCGGGAGTCCTCCGGCTCCAGCCGGAACGGGGCCCGGCTGATCTCGCCGCCCCGGGTACGGGGCAGGGTGAGCCGGAAGTGCGAGCCGCCGCCGGGCTCGCCCCAGGCCTGTAGCCAGCCGGCGTGCAGATGGGCGTCCTCGACCGCGATCGACAGCCCGAGGCCGGTACCGCCGGTGGTCCGCACCCGGGACGGGTCGGCCCGCCAGAACCGGTGGAACACCCGGGACGCCTCGCCGGGCTTGAGC
The DNA here is from genome assembly GCF_044766665.1 of Kitasatospora sp. NPDC101801. Lineage (NCBI taxonomy): Bacteria > Bacillati > Actinomycetota > Actinomycetes > Kitasatosporales > Streptomycetaceae > Kitasatospora > Kitasatospora sp. NPDC101801. Next base: position 8,376 of record NZ_JBIWML010000067.1, on the reverse strand, counting down.
CCGATGCCGTAGTCCCGGACGCCGACCGCGACCGCGCCGCCGGCCGAACCGAGCCGGATCACCACGTCCCGGCCCTCGCCGTGCTCCAGGGCGTTGACCACCAGGTTGCGCAGGATGCGCTCGATCCGCCGGGAGTCCACCTCGGCGACCACCGGCTCCTCGCCGCCCCGGATGATCACCGCACTGCCCTTGGCCTGGGCCAGCGGGTCGGCCGCGTCGACCACCCGGCCGACCACCTCGCGCAGGTCCACCGGCTCGGCGTCCAGGATCGCCGCGCCCGCGTCGAACCGGCTGATCTCCAGCAGGTCGGCCAGCAGCGACTCGAACCGGTCCAGCTGACCCTGCAACAGCTCGGCCGAACGGGCCGCCATCGGGTCCAGGTCGTCCCGGCTGTCGTAGATCAGGTCGGCCGCCATCCGCACCGTGGTCAGCGGGGTGCGCAGCTCGTGCGAGACGTCCGAGACGAACCGCCGCTGCACCCGGGAGAGCTCCTCCAGCTGCCGGATCTGCGCCTGCAGCGCGTTGGCCATCCGGTTGAACGATTCGCCGAGCCGGGCGATGTCGTCCGTCCCGGTGACCTTCATCCGTTCCTCCAGGTGCCCGGCGGCGAGCCGCTCGGAGATCCCGGCGGCCATCCGGACCGGGGTCACCACCTGACGGACCACCAGCCAGGCGATGCCGCCCAGCAGCATCACCACGAACAGCCCGGCGGTCGCCAGGGTGCCGGTGACCAGGTCCAGGGTCTTGCTCTCCTGGCCGAACGAGAAGACGTAGTAGAGCTGGTACTCGCTGTCGGCGGGCCCGTTGAAGTGCTTGCCGATGACCAGACCGGGCTCTTCGTAAGGCGCGCTGTCGCGCTTGATCATCGTGGTCTGCTCGTGCGAGACGGCCGGCTCCGCCGCGACGCTCGCGCGCAGCTCGGGGGAGATCGAACTCGGCAGGATGTCGCCGGAGTAGTAGGCGCCGCGCAGACCCGCGCTGGCCGCGCTCTCCTGGATGCCCTCGCCGGGCACCATCGCGATCACCGAGTAGACCCCGGTGCCGCCGCTGGCCAGGTCGGAGACCTGCTTGATCAGCCAGGTGCTGATCTCCTCGCGGGTCGGGTCGTTGGTCGCCCCGACCTTCGCCTGCAGGTTGATCGCGTCGTTGATCTTCTCCTGCTCGATCTCGAAGCCGCCCCTGGCCTGCCCCTGCGCCGCGCCCTTCTTGGCGCCCAGCAGCCCGGTCCGCACCTGGGCCACCACCACCACACCGAGCACCAGCACCACGGCGAACGACAGCAGCAGGGTGGCCGCGACCACCCGGACCTGGATCGACCGGCGGTAGAGCGCCGGCAACCGGTGGAACGGCCGCAGGAACTGACGGCCCACCGACGCGAGCAGTGCCCGCAGACCACCACGGGGCCGGCGGCCCTCGGTGGTCGAACTCAGCACGTCCCCGCGCACGGCGGACTCCCCGTCGGCGGCGTTGCCCGACGGGGAGTCGTCAGTCTGGTGCTTCACGTCAGCTGGGCCCGGCCTTGTATCCGACGCCACGGACCGTCACGACGATCTCGGGACGCTCCGGGTCCTTCTCGATCTTCGAGCGGAGCCGCTGGACGTGCACGTTGACCAGCCGGGTGTCGGCGGCGTGCCGGTAGCCCCAGACCTGCTCCAGCAGCACCTCGCGGGTGAACACCTGCCAGGGCTTGCGGGCCAGCGCGACCAGCAGGTCGAACTCCAGCGGCGTGAGCGGGATGCCCCGCCCGTCCCGCTTCACCGAGTGGCCGGCCACGTCGATCACCAGATCGCCTATGGTCAGCTGCTCCGGAGTCGGCTCCTCGGCCCGCCGCAGCCGGGCCCGGACCCGGGCCACCAGCTCCTTGGGCTTGAACGGCTTGACGACGTAGTCGTCGGCGCCGGACTCCAGGCCCACCACGATGTCGACGGTGTCGGTCTTCGCCGTCAGCATCACGATGGGCACGCCGGACTCGGACCTGATCTGCCGGCAGACGTCGATACCGTCCCGCCCCGGCAACATCAGGTCGAGGAGGACCAGGTCAGGCTTGGTCTCCCGGAACGCGGCTAGTGCCTTGTCCCCATCCGCGACGAAAAACGGCTCAAAACCCTCACCACGCAGCACGATGCCCAACATCTCGGCCAGTGCGGTGTCGTCATCGACGACAAGGACGCGTCCCTTCATGGGTCCATCCTCTCATTACCGGATTGTGACCTGCCGCACAGCCGTGCCATTCTGGCGCGCCTTGGCTCGCCAAGTCGGTCATTTCGTAACAAAGTTCGTCGGCCGTGCCACGCCGTCCGAGGGTCCGTGAGGTACACCCGGGCCGACCTGCGAACGCCCACCGCCACCATGGCACGATGGGCGGCACAGAGTACCGATTCCGCCAGGGAGCCGTGATGACCGACACTCCGGGCTGGGCCTCGCCCAGCTCGCCCGAGCCGCCCCGAGAGGACGCCGGCCCGTCGGCAGCAGTGCCCCCCGCTCCGGCCCCCGGGCCGTACGACGCAGCATACGGCCAGCCGGCCCCCGGCCAGGGCGGTCCGCACCCCGGCTGGGGTCAGCAGACCGGTGCGCCGCAGCCCGGCTGGGGTCAGCCCGGCTGGGGGCCTCCGCTCAGCCCCAAGCCCGGCGTGATCCCGCTCCGGCCGCTCGGCGTCGGCGAGATCCTGGACGGCGCGTTCAGCACCGTCCGCACCTACTGGCGCACCACGGTCGGCCTGAGCCTCGGCGTCGCCGCGCTGGAACAGGGCCTGCTGGCCGTCGCCCAGTGGTGGCAGTACGAGCAGCCCGACGCGGTCGGCCCGCTGGTCCTGCTGGCCTTCGGCTACCTGCTCGGCCCGCTGCTCGGCATCGTGGCCACCGCGATGCTCACCATGGTGGTCAGCAAGGCGATCCTCGGCCAGCCGGTGTCGCTCGGCGCGGCCTGGGCCGCCGCCAGGCCGCAGCTGCTCAAGGCGACCGGGCTGAGCCTGCTCACCGGGCTGATCGTGCTGCTCATCGTGATGGTCTCCGCGCTGCCCCTGATCCTCACCGCCGTGGTCGGCGACGTCGACCCCGGCATCATGCTGCTGACCGGCCTGCTCATCCTGCCGGGGCTGGCGGCGGCGCTCTGGGTCGGCGTCCAGCTGAGCCTGGCCGCCCCCGCCCTGATGCTGGAGAAGCAGGGCGTGTTCACCGCGCTGTCCCGCTCCCGGCGGCTGGTCAAGGGCGCCTGGTGGCGCACCTTCCTGGTGACCGCGCTGATCCAGCTGCTGGCCGTGGTGTTCAGCGCCGTCGTGATGATCCCGTTCACCATCGCGGGCGCCGTCTTCGGCATCGACACCATGAGCGACAACGGGGACAGCCCGTTCGCGAACCTGGGGGCCGCCGGGCCGCCCGCGATGATCGTGATCGTCTCGATCGGCGCGATCCTCGCCTCCTCCCTCACCGTCCCGGTGCTGGCCGCCGTGAACGTCCTGCTCTACGTCGACCGCCGGATCCGCCGCGAGGGCCTGGACATCGAGCTCACCCGGGCCGCCGGCATCCCCACCCAGCACGGACCGCAGGGGACCTGACCGGATGCCCAACTGGGGGGAGACGGTCCCGTTCGACGGAGCTCCGGTCACCGTCGAACGGGACCCGGCCCGGGACGCAGCCCGCGCCGAACTGCTGAACCCGGCCTACCACCGGCACGACCCGAGCCTGCTCGAACGCATCCGGACCTGGATCTTCGATCAGCTCGACCAGGCGTTCGGCGCGGTCGGCCTGCCCGGTGGCGGGATGACCACCGCCGCGCTCTTCCTGCTGGTCGCCGCGCTGCTGGCGGCCGCCCTGTGGTGGCGGTTCGGCCGCCTCGGCCGGACCGCCCGCACCGCCGCCACTCTGTTCGACAGCACCGGCCCGGCCACCGCCGCCGACCACCGCACCGCCGCTGCGGCGCACGCCGCCGCCGGCGCCTGGGACGACGCGGTGCGCGAGCAACTGCGCGCCCTGATCCGGGGGTTGGAGGAGCGCACGCTGCTCGACGTCCGCCCCGGCCGGACCGCCGACGAAGCCGCCGCCGAAGCCGGCCGGGTACTCCCCGAGCACGCCGACGCGCTCCGCCGCGCCGCCCGCACCTTCGACGACGTGGTCTACGGCGAACACGCCGCCGACCGGGCGGCCTACCACTCGCTGCTGGAACTCGACCTGGCGGTCGGCACGGCCCGGCCGACCCTGACCGGAGCCGCCGGATGACCACCTCCACCCCGGTCGCCGGCTTCCCCGGCTGGGCCCAACTCTGGCGCCGCAGCCGGTGGTTCCTGGCCGCCGCGGCCTTCGTCCTGCTGGTCGCCCTGCTGATCTCCGGCCTGGGCGGCCACCGCGAGTACCCGCCGCTCGACCCGCGCGACACCGACCCGCAGGGCACCCGGGCCGCCCTCCACCTGCTGGAGGAACGCGGCCTGACCACCCGTACGGTCGCCACCGAGGCCGAACTCACCGCCGCGCTCGCCGAACCGGGCAGCACCGTGGTGGTCCCGTTCACCGTCCCGATGCCGTCCCGGCAGCTCGTCCTGCTCGGGCGCCAGCACCGGGGCAGCGACAGCCGCCTGGTGCTGATCGGCCCGGACACCAACGCGCTCGCCGCCATCACCCCCGACCTCGCGCCGGCCACCGACGCCACCGGCGATCCGCTGTACCAGGAGCCGACCGCCATCGACCCCGGCTGCGCGCTCCCCGAGGCCACCCGGGCCGGCCGGGCCGAACTCGGCGGCCTGCTCTACCGACCGGGCCCCGGCGACGTCGGCTGCTACGCCGTCAACGGCCACCCCGCCCTGGTCCGGCACACCGACCCCGGCTCCCGCGAGGTCGTCGTGCTCGGCAGCGCCCGGGCGCTCACCAACGACCGGCTGGACGAGCAGGGCAACGCCTCGCTCGCCCTCGGCCTGCTCGGCTCCCGCCGCCAACTGGTCTGGTACCTCCCGGACTACACCAACGCGCCGAGCGTCGAGCCGCCGAAGAGCCTGACCGAGCTCATCCCGGACGGCTGGAACTGGGCCGCGCTCCAACTCGGCATCGCCACCCTGCTCGCCGCCCTCTGGCGAGCCCGCCGACTGGGCCCGGTGGTCACCGAGGAACTGCCCGTCGTGGTCCGCGCCGCCGAGACCACCGAGGGCCGGGCCCGGCTCTACCAACGGGCGAGGGCCCGCGGCCGGGCCGCCGACGCGCTCCGCCGGGCCGCCCGGCACCGGATCGCCGCCGCCCTGGGCATCCCGCTCAGCACCGGCGAACCCGACCCGGCCGCCCTGTGCGCCGTGGTCGCCGACCGCGTCGGACAGCCCGCCACCGACCTGCACGCGCTGCTGTACGGCGCCGCACCCACCGACGACGCCGCCCTGCTGCGGCTGACCGACCAACTCGATGCCCTGGAAAGGCAGGTACGACAGCCGTGACCGAGCAGGCCGCCCCCACCCTCCTCACCAAGACCGACGAGGCTCCGGCCTCCGACGCCAGGGCCGCGCTCACCGCGCTGCGGGCCGAGATCGCCAAGGCCGTGGTCGGCCAGGACGCCGCCGTCACCGGCCTGGTGGTCGCCCTGCTCTGCGGCGGCCACGTGCTGCTCGAAGGCGTGCCCGGCGTCGCCAAGACCCTGCTGGTGCGCACCCTCTCCACCGCGCTCAGCCTGGAGACCAAGCGCATCCAGTTCACCCCCGACCTGATGCCCGGTGACGTCACCGGCTCGCTGGTCTACGACACCAGGACCGCCGAGTTCTCCTTCCAGCCGGGCCCGGTCTTCACCAACCTGCTGCTCGCCGACGAGATCAACCGCACCCCTCCGAAGACCCAGGCCTCGCTGCTGGAGGCGATGGAGGAGCGCCAGGTCACCGTCGACGGCGAGCCCCGCAAGCTCCCCGAGCCCTTCCTGGTCGCCGCCACCCAGAACCCGGTCGAGTACGAGGGCACCTACCCGCTCCCCGAGGCCCAACTCGACCGCTTCCTGGTCAAGTTGATCCTCCCGCTGCCGACCCGTGAGCAGGAGTTCCAGGTGCTCGCCCGGCACGCCGCCGGTTTCGACCCGCGCGACCTGGCCGCCGCCGGGGTCCGCCCGGTGGCCGGCCCGGCCGACATCGCCGCCGCCCGCGCCGAGATCGCCGAGCTCACCGTCTCCCCCGAGGTGCTCGCCTACATCGTCGACCTCTGCCGGGCCACCCGGCAGTCCCCGTCGCTCTCGATCGGCGTCTCCCCGCGTGGGGCCACCGCCCTGCTCGGCACCTCCCGCGCCTGGGCCTGGCTCGCCGGACGCGACTACGTCACCCCCGACGACGTCAAGGCGCTCGCCCTGCCCACCCTGCGGCACCGGGTCCAGCTCCGCGCCGAGGCCGAGATGGAAGGCGTCACCGCCGACTCGGTGATCCAGGCCGTGCTGACCCAGACCCCGGCCCCGCGCTGACCCTCCGTCACCCTGCCCTAGGAGCACCCCGATGGCCCTGACCGGCCGAACCGCCCTCATCGCCGCGCTCGGCGCGCTGGTCGTGGGCCTCCTGCTGCCCTCCTGGGCCGGGATCGGCGCGGTCGGCCTCCCGCTCCTGCTCGCCGTGCTGGCAGACCTCCTGCTCGCCGCCCCGGTCCGCCGCCTGCGGTTCGAACGGGGCGGCGCCACGACGGTCCGCCTCGGTGAACCGGTGGACGTCGAACTGTCCGTCACCAACCCGTCCGGACGCCTCCTGCGGGCCCGGCTCCGGGACGCCTGGGCCCCGTCCGCCTGGGCCCCCGGCACCGCCGTGGCCGGCTCCCGGCACACCCTGACCGTCCCGGCCGGGGAACGCCGCCGCCTCACCACCAGGCTCGCCCCCACCCGCCGAGGCGACCAGCACGCCCACCGGGTCACCGTCCGCTCGCTCGGCCCGCTCGGCCTGGCCGCCCGCCAGGGGTCGCACCAAGTCCCCCGGAGTGTAAGGGCGTTGCCCCCGTTCACCAGCCGCAAGCACCTGCCGTCCCGACTGGCCAGGCTGCGCGAACTGGACGGCCGCACCTCGCTGCTGAGCCGGGGTCAGGGCACCGAGTTCGACTCCCTGCGCGAGTACCTCCCCGGCGACGACGTCCGCTCCATCGACTGGCGCGCCAGCGCCCGCCGCAACACCGTCGCCGTCCGCACCTGGCGCCCCGAACGCGACCGGCACGTGCTGATCGTCCTCGACACCGGCCGCACCTCGGCCGGCCGGGTCGGCGACGCCCCCCGGCTCGACGCCGCCCTGGACGCCGCCCTGTTGCTGGCCGCCCTGGCCACCAAGGCCGGCGACCGGGTCGACCTGCTCGCCCACGACCTGCACGTCCGCCGCACCGTCCTCGGCCGCTCGGCCTCCGAGGTGCTGCCCGCCTTCACCAACGCGATGGCCACCCTCGAGCCCGCCCTGGTCCAGACCGACCTGCGCGCCCTCACCTCGGCCGCCCTCCGGCTGGCCCCGCGCCGGTCGCTGATCGTGCTGCTCACCGGCCTGGACGCCGGGCCGGTGGAAGAGGGCCTGCTCCCCCAGCTCCCGCTGCTGACCAGGCGCCACGAGGTCGTCCTCGCCTCGGTCGCCGACCCCCGACTGGACGAGCTCGCCGCCACCCGCGGCACCGTCGAGGACATCTACGGCGCCGCAGCCGCCGAACAGACCCGCGCCGACCGGACCCGCACCGCCGCCCGCCTGACCCGCCGCGGCATCACCGTCCTGGACGCCCCGCCGGCCGCCCTCCCGCCGGCCCTGGCCGACACCTACCTCGCCCTCAAGGCCGCCGGCCGCCTCTGACCACAACGGCGGTGCCCGGCGGACCCGTGGGTGAGCCCTGCCCTCGCCGGTACCTCGGTCAGGGCTGGTCGTACCAGGAGAACGCCGTGATGCGCCAACCCTCCGGGGTGCGGACGAACTGGATCGTCTTGGTCCCACTGCCCTCGAAGGGCTCCCCGTCCAGCACCCCGGCCTTGCGGTAGTCACCGAACCGGCACGCGATGTCCCCGACGATGTCGGTCCGCTCCGAGGTCTCCCACTCGCTGAACTCCGTCAGCCGGCCATCGGCCAGCAGCCGCTCACGAGGCTCGATGAACTCCTCCACGGTGTAGGCCGTCAGCTCACCCCCGGTCTTCACGATCACCCCACCCGGCAGCATCAGCCGCCGGATCCGCCCCACGTCAGCGGTCTTCCCATCCCGGTTGTCGAAGGACCCGAAGAACTCGGCGGTCACCTTGTCTATCTCGCTCTTGGACATGGCGGGAAGGTAACACGGGGCCGAAGCGCCGTGTCGAGTCATTAGGAGTCGCTCCGGGGGCGGGCTGTGGTGCGTTCTGGTCCGGAAATGCAGAAAGCCCCTACCCGATCCCGGGTAGGGGCTTTCTGACTAAAGATTGTTCGGCGGCGTCCTACTCTCCCACAGGGT